>DAOWEO010000080.1 GCA_030638415.1 Bdellovibrionales bacterium
AACTCTTCTTGATGAGAATTATAAACCAAATCTAAAAATAGTTAAAGGTGCAGTAAGAGCTGGTCCAGATGCTGTCCATCAAATTGATGGTCTGTCTGGAGCAACACTGACAGCAAATGGCGTTGAATACCTTATTAACTAATGGAAGGGTGACGATGCTTTTGGACCTTTCCTGGCAAAAGTTAGAGAAGGAGGGATCCTGTAATGGCTAAATTTAATGTAAAACAAACTCTTTTAGATCCTCTATTTGCAAATAATCCAATTGGATTGCAAATATTAGGAATCTGTTCAGCACTTGCTGTGACAACAAAAATGGAGACCGCGCTTGCGATGTCTGTTTCTGTTACCATGGTAATTCTCTTTTCAAACTTATTTGTAAGTTTGATCAGAAACTATATTCCTTCTTCTATTCGTATTATTGTTCAGATGGTTATTATTGCATCTCTGGTAATTCTTACGGATCAAGTTCTTAAGGCTTTTGCTCCTGGAATTGCTAAGTCACTCTCAGTATACGTTGGACTAATTATTACCAACTGTATCGTGATGGGACGAGCAGAAGCATTTGCAATGAAAAATCCTCCTATCGCAAGTATGCTTGATGGAATTGGAAACGGCTTAGGTTATAGTTTTGTACTATTAATCGTTGCGGCAGTAAGAGAGATTTTTGGAAGTGGAAAGTTTTTCGGTGAAGTTGTTTTCCCTCTCGTTTCTGAGGGAGGCTGGTATCAACCAAATGGACTATTATTACTAGCTCCAAGTGCATTTTTCCTTATTGGAATATTCATTTGGGTTCTACGTACTTTTAGACCTGAACAGCTTGAAGAGCAATAGGAACGAGGTCTGATATGTTAGAACATTATTTAAGTATATTAATTAAATCAATTTTTTTAGAGAATATGGCCTTAGCCTTTTTTCTGGGAATGTGTACGTTTCTTGCCGTTTCTAAAAAAGTAAAAACAGCTTTGGGCTTAAGTGTTGCTGTAGTTGCTGTGCAAGTTATTACCGTTCCATTGAACAATCTTCTCTACCAATTTTTAATCAAGCCAGGAGCACTCTCATGGGCCGGTTACCCTGATCTTGATCTCTCCTTTTTAGGATTGATCTCTTTTATTGGAGTAATTGCAGCGAGTGTTCAGATTCTAGAGATGTTTTTAGATAAGTATGTACCTTCTCTTTACAATGCTCTTGGAGTTTTTCTTCCACTTATTACTGTAAACTGTGCGATCTTAGGTGGTTCACTTTTTATGGTTGAGCGGGATTACAATTTTCCAGAGAGTGTTGTTTACGGACTTGGGTCGGGAATTGGTTGGGGCTTAGCGATTATTGCTCTGTCCGCGATTAACGAAAAGATGAAATATGCTAACCCTCCAAAGGCCTTAGTGGGTCTTGGACTGATCTTTATAACGGTTGGTCTAATGGCAATGGGATTTTTAGCTTTTTCTGGAATTCAACTTTAATAAGTAGAGGATATAATTATGGGAATCGTAATTAGTGGTGTTTTGATGTTTACAGGAGTGGTACTAGCACTTGTTGTAATCATTCTTTTGGCCAAATCAAAATTAGTGGCAAGTGGTCCTGTGAAGATCAATCTCAATGGAAAAAAAGAGATGACCGTTGCAGCTGGTGGAAAGTTACTGAATGTTCTTTCTGATCAGAAAATTTTTGTTCCTTCTGCCTGTGGTGGTGGTGGAACTTGTGGGCAATGTACTGTAAAGGTTCACGAAGGTGGTGGAGATCTCTTGCCTACCGAAGAGGGACATATTTCTAAAAAAGAGGCAAGAGCAGGAACACGTCTTGCTTGTCAGTGCGCTGTTAAAAAAGATATGGAAGTTGAAGTAGAAGAGGAGATCTTTGGAGTTCGTAAGTGGAACTGTAAGGTTAAGTCTAACAAAAATGTTGCAACTTTTATTAAAGAGCTTATTGTAGAGCTGCCTTCCGGAGAAAGTGTTCCTTTCCGTGCGGGTGGATATATTCAAATTGAAGCACCAGAGCATGTTGCTAAGTATTCTGATTTTGATATTGATGAAGATTACAAAGGTGATTGGGAAAAATTTGGAATGTACAAATATGTTTCAACAGTAGATGAGCCAATTCTTCGTGCATACTCAATGGCAAGTTACCCTGAAGAAGAGGGGATCATTATGCTAAATGTACGTATTGCTTCTCCACCTCCAAATATGCCAGATGCGCCTCCGGGGCAGATGAGTTCATTTCTCTTCAATCTTAAGCCAGGTGATGATGTAGTTATCTCCGGTCCTTATGGAGAGTTTTTTGCTCGTGAAACTGAGAAAGAGATGGTCTTTGTTGGTGGTGGTGCAGGAATGGCGCCAATGCGCTCTCACATCTTTGATCAACTAAAGAGACTCTCTTCTAAGAGAAAGATGACTTTTTGGTATGGAGCTAGAAGTGTAAAAGAGATTTTTTACCAAGAGGATTTTGATAAACTTGCCGAGGAAAATGAGAATTTTACGTGGCATGTTGCTCTGTCCGATCCACAACCTGAAGATAACTGGACAGGTCTAACTGGATTTATCCATAACGTCCTATTTGACGAATATCTTAAAGCTCATGCTGCTCCAGAAGATTGTGAGTTTTATATGTGTGGGCCACCAATGATGAACAGTGCTGTTATTAGCATGCTGATTGATCAAGGAGTTGAGCCAGAAGATATTATGTTGGATGATTTTGGTTAAAATATGACAATTATTTTTAATAGGGCCTGGATTAGTCTAGGCCTTTTTTTTACACTTATTTCATGTCAAAACTCAGAGCCTCAGCTTGTTAAAATTGCTGGTAAGACGATGGGAACGACATATAACATTAGTTATACTCCTTTTACTTCCGGGGCATCACAAGCAGCTGAGGTACAAAAAGAAGTTTATATAATCTTAGAACGGGTTAATGATCTTATGTCTACCTATAGACCTAAGTCGCAACTCTCACAATTTAATAGCTTAAAAAGTACTGAATCATTTAAAATTGATCGTGAGTTTTTCAAGGTTGTTGAGTTAGCCCAGAAGATATCTGAACAATCTGGTGGAGCCTTTGATATTACTGTTGGCCCTATTGTTAATCTTTGGGGATTTGGGACTACTAACAAGAAACAGGTCCCAACAGTAGCTGACCTTACAGTGTGGCAGAAAAAGATTGGTTATAAAAAACTTATTCTTGATGCTAAATTAGTTTCAATTAGAAAACAGCACGCTGAAATGTATGTTGATCTCTCTGCAATTGCAAAAGGCTATGGTGTTGATGCGGTGGCAGCATATCTTGAATCAATTCAAGCTTTAAATTATATGGTTGAAATTGGGGGAGAGTTACGAGTAAAAGGTCTTAAAAATGGTAAGAGATGGAAAATTGGTATTACGTCTCCTAATAATTTAGGTGACGGAGTCCAAAAAATTATTGAGTTGAATGGTCAAGCACTGGCAACATCAGGCGATTACCGTAATTTCTTTAATCAAAATGGTAAGCGCTACTCACACACTATTGATCCTCGTACACTAAGGCCTGTGGTTCATTCACTGGCCAGTGTAACTGTTATTACAGAACGTAACTGCGCTAAAGCGGACGCATTAGCAACAACATTGATGGTTTTAGGTCCCGAAGTAGGGCTCGAATTTGCCAATACCCATAATATTAAAGCTTACTTTATCTATCGGGATAAAGAGCAGTTTAAAGAGCTTTACTCTGCTAAAATACTACCACTACTTGGTAAATAATTCTTCGTCTTTTTTTATCCATTTTTCTGCTAAAATATAGGAAATATTAACCTTTTCGTGAGTAGTTAAATATGAAAAAAATATTAATAGTTGATGATGAACAACCAATTAGAGATCTTTTACAACTTCTTATAGAATCAGAATTTGATAATGAAATTGTTCTTTGTGAGTCCGGTAGTGCTGCACAAACTATTTTGAGTGGTGATGATAATATTGGGATCATTATTTCTGATTATAATATGCCCGATGGTAATGGTGGAGAGCTCTTCTTATTTAATGAGCGTGAAAAAAAATTACCATTCATCCTATTAACAGGGGGCTTTTTAGAAGATTATCCTGAAATGAGTGGGTTCTTGTCTGGAACTGGTTACTTTAGATCTTTTGTTCCTAAGCCTTTTGAGGAGGAGATGCTATTTGATCAAATTAAAACAGGGCTGGAAGAGACTCAGGGAGAGAAGGACTCCAATCCTATTGCTACAGGTGAACATAGTGAGTATGTGCGAGTGGATATAGAACTTTTTTTAAGACAGTTGCGTAGTTATAGCTTAGATCTATTTTTAAAATTAAAAGACGATAAAATGGTAAAAGTATTCTCCGCTGGTGATGTTATTGAGGATGAAGACCTTTTAAAATACAAGCGTAAAAATCGACATGAAATTTTCTTAAGATATGATGATTTTCAGAAAATGAAGGTTGAACTGATGCAATCTATTTTTTCCCAACTGAAAAATGCTTCAAGTGTAACAGAAGCTTTTGATGCAACTGGAAATGCGATGAGCTTTATGATGGTAGGGTCTAAAATTTTAAATATTTGGCCTGATCAGGTGAAGTTAGTAGAATCATCGGTTGAGTCTTGTCTAAGAAATTTAGAAAGTACAACAGAGCTTGCTGATTTTTTAAAAAGTTTTAATAAAGATGAGGGGTATCTGATTGCTCACTCTATGACGACACTGCATCTCTGCTTTATGGTTATGAAAAAAGGTGGATTTTATACTAGTGAAAATATGGAAAGACTATCCTATGCTGCTCTTATTCATGATTGTGAACTATCTGACAGTAGTCATAGCACTGTTATTGATAAAAACAGTGAAAAGTTCAAAGCTCTGAGCTCTCGTGAACAAGAGAGTATCTTAGGTCACCCTATTAGGGGGGCAGAGTGTGCTTTGAAACTTGGAAATATTCCTGATGATGTCGATATGTTAATTCGTTTTCACCATGAAAGGCCAGACGGAAGTGGGTTTCCACGTGGGGTAAATCGTAATAGTTTTTCAGTATTGAGTGCTACATTAGTCTTATGTTTGCGAGTTGCTGATTTTCTTTTTTATAATGATGATAGTAGTGAAAAACTAGTTAATTATGTTAATTCACTTGAGGATAATTATGCTCAAGGGGCTTTTAAATCACCTTGGAATGCTCTTAAAGATATTGTTAACTAATTACGGACTGGTTTGTAATCTTTTAATTTTATGACAGGTGCATTTTGTGCTTGCTGCTCAGCAAGTTGTTGCTTGGTTAGATCCCGGCATTGATCGTCATCTTTACAAAACACACACGAGTCACCAGTTGCATTATTTAGTCCACCACATGATCCATGAAGTTTGATATGGCCGAAAATAACACCTACGGCCATAAGAAATATGAAAATTACCATTGCGGCTAAGGTAATCCAAAAAATATTCATGAAATACTCCTGTATTTTGATTGATTTTCTAACTGGCTTATACCATATTCAGAGTAGAAAATGAAGGTTGTTTTATCAGTTTTTCAGTAAGGAGAAAAGATGCTTAATAAGAGCTTAGTAACGAATGTAATTGCCATTATGTGCCTGATTTTAGGCTTTTATTCCCCGATTGGTGCTGAACGGTTTCAGGCCGTAGGCTTATTTGCTTTTTCTGGCGCCATCACAAACTGGCTGGCCGTTTATATGCTTTTCGAAAAAGTTCCTCTGCTCTATGGATCAGGAGTTGTTCCATCTCGCTTTGAAGAGTTTAAATTAGGGATTCGTAGTCTGGTAATGAACCAATTTTTTACAGCTGAAAATATTAAACGTTTCCTCGGAGAGTCAACTGCTACTTTTGATCCTACTGTAATTGCTAGTAGCATTGATTATGATTTATTATTTAAAAAATTAGTTGAGTCTGTTTTAGAATCTCCGCTAGGTGGAATGCTTTCAATGTTAGGAGGACCGAGTGCTCTTGATAGTGTTAAGCCTCATTTTGATGGAAAAGTGAAAGAAGCATTGCTTGAAATAATGAATTCTCCTGAGCTGCAAGCGAAGTTACAAAGTGCAGTTGGTGGTAATGGGGGAAGTGATCTCAGTCAGAAAATTGAAGCAATTGTTGAGCAGCGTCTAGATGAGCTGACTCCTAAAATGGTAAAAGAAATCGTGCAAGAGATGATTCAAAAGCATTTAGGATGGCTTGTTGTTTGGGGTGGAGTCTTTGGCGGTCTGATTGGGCTTTTGACCACATTTTTTTAGGAAAGATATATGTCAGTAAAATCATTTTATCATTATCAAAGTCGTAAGCAGTTAAAAAATATTTTGGCAGTCAGTCGTGGTGAACGGCAAGCAGATCTTATTTTAAAAAATGGGACAGTTTTAGATGTAGTTAATGGTGAATTTTATAAAAGTAATATTGCTATTTGCGATGGGCATATTGCAGGGATTGGTGAGGACTACACTGAGGCTAAAAGAACTATTGATTGTACCGATAAGTTTCTTGTCCCTGGATTTATCAATTCCCATCTGCATATAGAGTCCTCTTTAATGCATCCATTTGAGTTTGAAGCTTCATCGTTACCGATGGGAACAACAACTGCAATTTGTGATCCACATGAAATTGTAAATGTTTTAGGGACTAAAGGTCTGGAGTGGTTTTTACGTTGTGCTAAATTAATGAAACAAAATCTCTATGTTCAAATTAGCTCATGCGTTCCTGCTCTAGAAGGAATGGAGACAAATGGAGCAACATTTGATTTAGAACAGATGAAAAAATTTATTGGTGCTGATCATACTCTAGGTATGGCAGAGATGATGAATTTCCCTGGAGTCTTAAATGGCTGCGATGATGTTTTAGACAAGATGGAAACTTTTCAAAAAGCAGGAATGGGAGTTGATGGACATAGTCCTCTCATGCAAGGGCGTGCTCTTGATGGATATCTTGCCGCTGGTGTTCGAAATTGTCATGAGACAATTTTACTGAAAGAGGCTAAAGAGAAGCTCCGAAAAGGAATGGCAGTAATGATCCGAGAGGGGAGTGTGGCAAAAAATCTTCATACACTTGCTCCGATTATTAATGAAATGAACTCTATTAATACTCTGCTTTGTACAGATGATCGCAACCCGTACGACCTTTTTGCACAAGGAGAGCTTACCTATATGCTACGGGTTCTTATTAATGAATTCAATATCAGACCAGAAGTTGCTTACCGCATGGCCAGCTACTCAGCAGCAAACCACTTTGAGCTTCACCACCTTGGAATGATTGCTCCAGGTCGACAAGCTGATATTGTGATTCTCAGCGATGTAACAAAAGTTGAAGTCGTAGATACTCTTATAAAAGGGGAGCTTGTAAGTGAATTGAATCTTAATAAGCTTACTCAGGAGAACTTTTTAAAATCTGATGCACCTTTAGAAAACAGTATAAAAAGAGAACCTGTCGTACCAAATGATTTTTCGTTAGATTTAGTTGATGCTCTTTATAATGTTATTGAAGTTGTTCCTAACGAAATTATAACTAAGGCGTTAGAGCTAAAATGTTGTGATCAAAAATTTGCACAGAGCGATGTATTAAAAATAGCCGTTGTTGAGCGTTACGGTAATCAATCACCAATTAGTATTGGCCTGGTTCGAGGATTTACTTTGCACTCTGGTGCCATTGCTAGTTCCGTAGCACATGATTCACATAATATAATAGTTGTAGGCCATAGTGCTAGTGAAATGGCAAAAGCCGTTAACAATCTGATTAGTTCTGGAGGTGGATTTTCTGTTATAAAAGGTGATGAAACTTTATCTCAGTTAGATCTTCCACTTGCTGGACTCATGTCAATTAAACCAGCAAAAGAGATTTTTGATGAGATTGTTAAACTAAAAGCTAGTGTAAAAGAGATTGGATGTTTGCTTGAGGAACCATTTTTACAACTAGCCTTTTTAGCTTTGCCCGTAATTCCTGAGCTAAAGTTAACAGATAAAGGGTTGTTTGATGTTAGAAGTTTTAGTCCTGTAAAATTAATAGTGATGACAAACAAACAATGATCAGCCACTTTACCGGTGCCAGTGCTGGTGGAATAAACTCATATCGTTGATTCAAGGGAAAATAACTTGCCTGAAAGGGCCAAGGTATTGTCTTTTTTAGACAAAGTGGTAATTCATTGTTAATACAGCCGTAGTTACACTTAATGGTGCTATAATATGTAGAAAAGACACACTAAATGGTACCAATTAGTGTGTAAATATGGTATTCTCTTAAGATGAAAAGAGTACTATTAAAAAAATTACTAGAGTGGAAGCAGTCAGCAAAGAGAAAGCCTCTGTTGCTTGACGGGGCTAGGCAAGTTGGGAAATCATACTTGATTGAGCACCTGTTTGGAGAGACATTTTCAAATATTTATACATTTAATTTTTTAGAAAATCGATCCTTGCATACTCTTTTTGAAGAGACACTTGATCCTGATCATATTTTAGAATCCTTAGAGCTTGAAATAGGGCATCAAATCAATACTGATAAAGATCTAATTTTTTTTGATGAGATAGGTGAATGTCAAAATGCTGTTAATTCGTTAAAGTTTTTTTGTGAGAAAAAGCAAAATATATTTTTATGCGCGTCGGGATCAAATATTGGTCTACTGGATTCTTTTCCTGTTGGAAAAACGTACAATTTAGAATTAGCTCCTATGAGTTTTTTTGAGTTTCTCATGGCATCAGGCAATGATTTGCTAGTTGAAAAATTTGCTGTTCAAAGTAGAGAGAAGAGAACCCATGAACTACTTTGGAAGGTATTACTTGATTATTATTTTGTAGGTGGAATGCCTGAAGCAGTTGAAGCTTGGTACGATGAATCTTCAATTACTACAAAAGTTAGTTCTGTAAAGCAAGTTCATAGGGATTTGATCTCTGGTTACACGAGAGATTTTGGCAAGTATGGGAATAAGATTGTTGCTCTTCATATTGAAGATATCTTTAAAAGTGTTCCCCGAAAATTACAAGAATCAAGAGATGACTCTGTAAAAAGATTCTCTTTTCAAAATGTTATTGCTAATAAAAATAGATATGCACAACTTAGAGGACCAATTGATTTTTTAGTGAAAAGTAATCTTATTCTAAAAAACTTCATAATTCCTTGTCGGCCAAATACTCCTCTTGCTGGATTGGTAAAAGATAATATTTTTAAACTTTTCTATTTTGATGTTGGTCTACTTTGTTACTCTCTGGGACTAGAATATAAAGATATCATAGAACAAAACTTTTCAAGCAAGGGGTTTATTGCAGAAAATTTTGTTCAGTGCGAGCTAAAGGCACTCGGAACCACTCCTTCATACTGCTGGCAAGAGGGGAAGTCCGAAATAGAGTTTATCTTAAAGTCTGAGGATGGAGAGCTTGTTCCAGTAGAAGTAAAAAGTGGACTCCGCACAAGAGCACAAAGTCTCAGAGTATATATAAATAAGTACAAACCACAACAATCACTTAAGCTCACAGCTCAACGAGGAAATATTGCACCTCGAGACAATAATCATGTTTGGCCTCTCTATTATTTGCAGTACTTTAATCATTTGTAAACTGCCTTACAAAAATGGTGCTATAAAAAAATGGCTATTTTTTTTATGAGTTGAGCTTTTTTGAGTCTATTTTTTCTAAAATATCTATAACTGTTAATTAGTTTTGAATTTTTAAACCACTGATAGATTTCAAGATGGTTTATAACTATCTTTACTTATTCAGCATTTGCTGCCGAGTTTTTGAATAGTACAGTGCCTCAGCTTTCATAAGATTGCTAATTTGGTCTTAAATTTTTTTACCAGATAACATTTCCATCTTCTGTAACAGTGAAGGGGCATTTAAGTCCATCACTTGTTTGGTAGTCTCCTGGAACTAGAACTGTAAGAAATTCATTTTTACCATTAGATTGATGAGCGACAATTGTTCCATCACTAAATTTTAGAATTACCTGATCTAGTTCACTATCTCCACAGGGATTAATTACTTCAAGTAAAATACTTACACCATCTGTACCAGCGTCACCAGTTGCTCCAGTATTTCCATCTACTCCATCTACTCCATCACGAATAAGAACAGTAGTTATTGCATCTCCACTGCCACACTCAATTATAGCTCCAGTACCAACAACAGGCTTTACTATACAGCTAGTGCCATTTTCTCCATTCTGGCCATCTTGGCCATGAAATAACTCAGCACTAGTCCCGTCCTGGCACTGGATCAAAAGTCCCAAATCGGTTTGCTCAACTGTACATGGAGCAGGAAGCAGTGGTTCTATACTACCTTCAGGTGGCTGAGACCAGAGATCAGCATCTCCATTAGTACATGACGTTAATAGAGTGGTTAGGGTAATTAAAAGTAAGAGGGATATAATTTTCAAGGCAACTCCTTTTGCTCTGTTTCTGTTATGAGTACTTATTGCAAAGAATTGGCCAAAGTTTACTTTTATATGAGTGGTCTTAAATTAGTGCCATATTTTGAAGGAATAGATTTTTTTCTAGTTTTGATCAATAGTATTAGATGAAATAATAGATGTTGTAACCACTTGAAATCAGCGGTGGATTTATTTATTTATAGTAGTATAGATAATAATAGATTAAGTAGCTGAACGAAAGACCGATACAATTAGTACAGTATTATGCAACGCGTAAAACGGAGTGCTAATTGTGAGAGTTTTTCTGACATTTATATTTTTCTTAATATTTAGCTCTTGTGCTCAAATAGGCCAGAGTGGGTTTTATGTAAAATTAGGATCAAAAGATACGTTAGCAACACTGTCAAAGCGTTATAAACTACCTCGTGAAGTAATTTTAAGTGCAAATCCTGATAAAAAATTAGTAAGAGGAGCACTGTTTTTTATTCCTCAAAATAGAGGACTTCTAGGGCGAAATACTTTAGAGAAAGTAATGGGCTCACGTTCACCATCTACTTTTGCACCAAAAGGTTCTATGAAGGGATTCCTGTGGCCTGTGCCAACAGTAGCAAGAATCTCATCTTACTACGGAAAGCGGTGGGGCCGAGCACACGAGGGAATAGATATTCCTGCTGTAACAGGTACTAGGATAGTTTCTACCGCAGATGGAATTGTAGTCTATGCGGGGAGTGAAATGGGAGGCTATGGTAAAATTATTGTAGTTGGGCATGCTAATGGTTACTTTAGTGTTTATGCTCATGCCCATAGGTTTTTTGTACGCAAAGGACAGCGTGTTTTAAAAGGTCAAACCATTGCTCAAGTAGGTAGTACTGGTAGATCTACTGGACCACATCTACATTTTGAAGTGAGATATGGAGGTAGTTCTTATAATCCTCTTCATTTCGTTTCGGCTCCAAAAAAGAAAAGGCATTACGCAAAAAAATAGATATACTGACGACTGTAATTTTTTTTAGGAGCTCAGTATTGAAAGACTTAGAACATGGAATAATCAGATTTCAGCAAGAAGATTTTAAAAAACATGAATCTATTTTCAAAAAACTAAGCAGTGGTCAAAGTCCTCATTCACTTTTTATAGGATGTGCTGACTCTAGAGTTGTTCCATCCTTAATAACAAAAACTAATCCTGGAGAACTTTTCATTGTTCGTAATATTGGTAATATTGTTCCTCCTTACGAAGTTGCTACAAAGTATAACTCTACAACTTCAGCCATTGAATATGCAGTATTGCATTTAGAAGTTGATACGATTGTAGTCTGTGGTCACTCTAACTGTGGAGGCTGTGCTGCACTTTATAGTTCAGAAGATGAGCTTAAGAATATGCCTCATATCAAGCGTTGGTTAGAAATTTCTAAAGATGTCGTTCCCATTGTTGAGGAGTTGATGACAGAAGGAAATAATGAGGAGCGAGAGTGGATTACTGAGCAGGTAAATGTTTTTATTCAACTTGAGCACCTTATGACTTATCCCTACATTAAAGAGCGGGTAAAAAGTGGTAAGCTCAAAATACTTGGATGGCACTATATAATTGAAACTGGAGAAGTATATTTCTTTAACGAGACGTCTGGTTTTTTTGAATTAATTAGTGTGTAGGTTAAAGTACCAGTGCTAAAAATTGGGCGATCATAATTGTAAAAATTAGTGCGACAGGAAAACCGACTGAGTAAACTCTGTCTGGAATATTCGAGGTGGTAACTTCATTTGCTGCAACTAAAGCAGGGCCTGAACTCATTCCAGCGGCTAAAACTCCAAATATTTGTAATGTATTTAACTTTAAGACATACTTTGAAAAAAGTGTACCGACAACCATTGGGATAATTGTGAGTGTAATTCCAAAAAAGAAATATTTTATACCGTAGTGTTCAATACCAGCTACGATAGTGGCACCAGATTTTGTACCTACTGCACTGAGAAAAAAGAGTAAACCAATTTGTCTAAGAAACTGGTTAGTACTTCCTGCGATACTCCATAATAGAGGACCGGTTTTATCGAGTCGACCTAGGAGTAACGTGGTAATTAGGATTCCCCCTGTATACCCTGGTGCAATATGGAGAGTGGAGGTTATTGGTATGGATATTTGACCAATCAAAATACCTAAAACAATGCTTAAAGCAATAGGAAAAAAATCAATACTGTTTTGAGGAACACCACCTAGCAGGGTGTATGCACTTTCTTTATTGTCACGTGGAACAACAATAGTAACTTTATCTCCATAGCGAAATCTTGTCGCACGTGAAGGTGAAATATCAATTCCACTACGTCTAATTCGAGTCACAATTATTTTAAGACGAGTCAATTGAGGAACTTCGGCTATTCTCTTTCCTATAATATCTTTATTCATCACCACTACTCTTTTTGATGTGGCATCGGTAATGGTATCTAAACTGAAGGTACTATCTGTTTTTGGTCCAACAACTAGCTCAAATTTATGCAGGTCTTTTTCAATTCCAATTGCATGTAAAATATCTCCTTCATCTAAAATCGTTGCAGCGCTGACAATTGTGGTTCCAGACTCTTTTTTAATTCTAGAGACGTTACATTTTGTTAAGTCATAAAGTTGTAGTTCCGCGACAGATTTTTCAAAAACATTTTTGTTCGAGACGATGAAATTGGCAGAAGAGAGTGGAGGGGTTTTTCTCTCTTCAGCAAGCTGGATATCCTTTTCTTCTTGTTTTAAATCAACTTTTAAAATTTTGGGTAAGATGCGTATAAATAGTACAGAACCTAGAATGCCGAAGGGATAACTTATAGCATAGCCAATAGAGGTGAGATCATTTTTTGATGCTTCAAGTGCAGCTGCAAGAGAAGAGGTACTACTAAAACTACCAGTAAATAGTCCTGCTTGCATGGCCCCATCGATATCGAAGGCATACTTAAATATGTAGGATAGAAGAACTCCGCTAAATAGCATAACAAAAATAGGTAAGACAAATTTAAAAGCTTCACCTTGTTTAAGTGAGTGGAAAAAACCGGGACCAGCTTGTATACCGACAGTAAAGACAAAGAGAATTAAACCAATTTGCTGTAGGGCTTGTGGTAGTTGCACGCCAAAGTGTCCAAATATCATTGCTACAAATAATATTGCTGATGATTGGAGTGATATACCTTTGATAGAAATTTTACCAACTAAAATCCCTAAACAAATTATTGAAAACAGTGCAAAGTAGGGTTCATGAATTAAATTAATCATTTAAGTAATTTGGCCTTTCTATATACTCTAGTGGGTCTTGCATATTTAGTTTTTGAAAAGCACGTAGCCTCAGAGCACATGAGTCACACACTCCACAAGCTTTGTCACCTCGGGCATAACAAGACCAGCTCCAGTGTAAAGGAGCTTGCAAGTCTAAGCCTTGCTGAATAATTTGAGTTTTTTGCATATTAATAATAGGAGTTAGAACTTCTATATCTCCTAACTTTGTCCCTTCTTTAATTAGATTATTTAGGGCCTTATAGTAACTAGGGCGGCAATCAGGATAACCAGAGGAGTCTTCATCGACCGCTCCAATATAAATCTTCTTTGCGCCAGTAACTTCTGCCCACGAGACTGCCATTGCCACGATGTGGGTGTTACGGAAAGGGACGTAGCTGTTAGGTATTTCATCACTCTCACCTTGGTAGTCTTGCACTTTCATAGTGTCGTCAGTAAGAGTATTACCACCAATTTGTCTAAAGTAACTAACATCAATTACTTTACGGTGCTTTCTAGATACGTTATAAAAATCAGCAATATTATGAAAACATTCTAACTCTTTTTTCTCAGTTTTTTGACCATAGTTTAAGTGTAAAAAAGCAATCTCTTCATGGGCTTGATATGCAATGGCAGCGCTGACTAAAGAGTCCATGCCTCCACTTACTAAAACAATTGCTAACTCTTTTGATTTTTCAGTCATAATTAAGCTTTCTCCACTTCTCTTTTAATAAATTCTAAGATGGCACTGTTTTTTTCTAGTGCTTTAGCCTTTTTCTCTTCAAGGGTTCCTTCACTTTCTCTTATCATAATATAAAATTTAATTTTTGGTTCAGTTCCTGAAGGTCTTAGGTAGAGAATATTTCCAGATTTAAACTTATAGCCTAGGACATTACTTTTTGCGATGTTAATTGGAGTAACATCTCCTGTTGTATAATTTGTAGTGGTTTGAAGCTCATAGTCTTCAATCACTTCAATCTGCTCAAAAAGCACATCTTCATTTTTTCTAGCGCGAAAATTTACCATGGCACGAGCAATCTTTTCTGATCCCTCTTTTCCTTCAAATACTAGGTTTAGTAGGTCTTCGTTAGAAAAGCCATACTCGTCATAGATATCATCCATAGCATCAACCAGAGTTTTTCCTTCCATTTTATAATAGAGTGCCATCTCTGCCAAAAGCCCCATTGGACCGGTTCCATCTTTATCCCGTGCAAATGGGTGGTTAAGATAGCCAAAAGACTCTTCAGTTCCAAAGAGAAATTTTCTCTCAGGATTTGTTGCTTCAATCTCTCTTACGCGTCCACAGATCCATTTAAAACCCGTAAGTGTTCTCTCTGTTGTAACCCCAAAGCTATCAGCAATAAGTTGTTGAAGAGGAGTTGTAACAATACTTTGCACAAAATAAGAATTCTCTGGAAGTCTATTTTGCTCCTTGAGGTTTTTAAGTGTGTAGTGAAGCATCAGGGTACCTAGCTGGTTTCCAGTAAGGTAGATAGGTGTTCCTTTTTGATTAATGGCAATTCCAATACGGTCACAATCAGGATCAGTTCCTGCTGCAAAGTCTGCATTAGTTTCTAGCATCTTATCAACTGCCATCTTTAGGGCTGATGGATTTTCAGGGTTGGGACTAGTTACAGTAGGGAAGTCACTATCAGGATATTTTTGCTCTTCAATAATTGTAAAGTTTTTAATGCCGTAGGCATTAAAAATTTTTACAACTGGATTAAGCCCTGTGCCATGGATTGGAGTGAATACAATATTGATCTTGTCTCCATGCTCTTGGCAAAGTTTTGGATTAAGTATCTGCTCTTTTAAAAGAGAGACGAATAGATCTTCTACATCTTCGCCAACCCAGTGAATAAATCCCTTTTCTTGTGCACTTTTAAAATCTAAAAATTTAATTTTAGAGTAGTCATAAATATTATTATAAGAGGAGATGATATCTCCATCCTGTGGAGGAATTACCTGTGCTCCATCACTCCAAAATGCTTTGTAGCCGTTATACTCAGGAGGATTATGGCTTGCTGTAATCATTACGCCTGCCGTGCATTTGTGATGACGAATTGAAAATGAAAGAAAACTTACGGGATTAAGACGTTTGAAAATATATGCCTTAATTCCATTACCGGCTAAAACACTGGCAACTTCTTTTGCAAATTCAAAAGAGAACCTTCTAGAATCGTAAGAGATTGCAACTCCTGCGCCTTCTTTTTTCTCTTTTAGGACAACTTGAGCCATTGCTTGAGTTGCTTTACGAATATTATACTTGTTCATGCGATTGTTACCCATTCCTAGGATACTTCTCATGCCACCTGTTCCAAACTCAAGTTCCTTATAGAATCTTTCAGTTAGTTCAGTTTCATCACCAGCGTCAATTAAATTTTGGATCTCATCTCGGTCAGCTTGATCAAAATAAGAGTTATCTGCCCAAGATTTTGCTTTTTCTAAAATATCAGTATTTATACTCATGATTATATCCTTTTCATTCAGGTGGTTTTATCGGCACATACTCTCAAATATCACTAAAAATGGCAATAAAAGCTGATATTTGTGGGATTTCTTTTTACTAGGGAAAAGCAAGGCTTTATGGTAGATATATAGATATTGAGGATAATTCTTTTCTCAAACAATTTTTTTATAAAAGTTTCGGGGGGCGAATGTCCTCCTTTTATTTTTCTCCTCATCCTTATATCTTCTAGTCTTTTTTACTCTCTTTTCTCTTCCTTTATTCTTCTTTTTTTTCTATTATCAAACAGATTTCTTATATTTACTTAAACACGGGGAGTGCGTTACATGAATCCAACGAACATCGAAATTATCGGTACGGTATTATTTGCCTTAGCGATTATTCACACCTTTCTTGCGGGACCAATTGCAAAACTGGCTCATGGGATGAAAAAAGACTCTATGGGCTATAATATATTGCACTTTTTAAGTGAAGTGGAAGCAGTCTTTGGTATTTGGTCAGCAGTTTTTATTGCAGCTTACGCAATTTTAAATGGTTTTATGTCTCATGGTCATGGAGTACATGGAACTAATTTACAAGAGATCTTAACTCTTCCGGCCATGTCATATTTGGAGTATTTAAACTTTACTGAGCCAGCCTTTGTTTTTGTTATTATGTGTATGGCCGCAACAAGACCTGTTATTCTGCTTGCTGAAAGTATTATTAGAAAGATTGCAAACTTTCTCCCTTTTGGAGAGAAATATTCTTTTTATGTTGCTGCTCTTATTATTGGACCACTGCTTGGCTCTTTTATCACTGAGCCTGCAGCTATGACAGTAACTGCTCTTATTTTACTTGAAGCTTTTTACTCAGATAAAATGAGCTCAAAGTTTAAATATGCAACTATCGGACTTCTTTTTGTAAATGTTTCTGTTGGTGGAACGCTAACTCACTTTGCTGCTCCTCCAGTACTTATGGTCGCTGGAAAATGGGGTTGGGGAATGACTTTTATGGCCGGAAACTTTGGTTATAAAGCTATTATCGCAATTATTATTGCAACTCTTCTTTTTGCATTTGCATTTAAAAAAGAGTTGGCCGGAAAATTAAAAATTAAAGATACAACCGATGGATTGAGAAAACCACCGCTTTGGTTAACTATCTTTCATCTTGTTTTTCTTGCAATGGTTGTCTATACAGCGCACCACATGGTTTTCTTTTTGGGACTGTTTCTCTTCTTCTTGGGATTTGTCTCTATTACAGGGGAATTTCAAGATGCAAGTAAAATGAAAGAGTCTCTGCTGGTTGGTTTCTTTTTAGCTGGTCTTGTAACTCTTGGTGGAGTCCAAGGATGGTGGCTTCAGGTTGTATTGGCGGAACTTGGTGAGACTGCAATCTTTTTTGGTTCAACAGCTCTGACTGCAATTACTGATAATGCTGCTTTAACCTATCTTGGATCACTAGTCCCACTTAGCCCTGAAAAACAATATAATCTTGTTGCTGGTGCTGTAACTGGTGGTGGTTTAACAGTTATTGCGAATGCGCCAAACCCTGCTGGATTTGGAATTTTAAAAGGATCTTTTGGTCCAGATGGAATTAAGCCTTTTAATTTACTGCTAGGAGCTCTTATCCCAACTGGTATTGTAATTGTATGTATGAAGTTGTTACCAAACCTAGTTGCTTTTGCAGGTAGTACAGGACACTAAAAGTTTATTTTATAGTACATAGTAAAAGCCAGATGAAAATCTGGCTTTTTTTTGATTAAAATCTAAAGATTTCATTCATTTATACCGATTAAAGAGTTAGAAAGGCAGGTGAATGGATACTTATTCATTAATTTCACATTTTATGTTAACTCCAAAGATTATTTTACCTTTGATGGTATTTATTTTATCAGGTGCAATACTTGGAAAAATTGTCTTACTCTACTTAAAGCGTGGCACTCTCTATTTTACTAAAGAGTTTAGTGTAAGAGTTCGTAGACATTTAAGAGGTGAGTATCCTGAATCACATCAAAAAGGATTTTATGATTCGATCCGTTTTTTAACAAAAAAAACTGAGTATGAAATTTTTGAACTGAGACGGCTAAACCATCGTCGAAAATTTGACCATACTAAAGCAGTCTTAGATAACCTATTTTTAATTGAAGAAGGAGCGAGTGTCTTTTTTGATGATCTTGCAGACCAAGTTAGCTACGTTGGCAATGAGCAAAATGCAGACTGGGAATCTTTTGTTAAATTTGTATTTTCTAAAAATCCCGTATTCAACCATCTGTTTGGGAGAGTTTCTATTCAACTGGTAAATAAACTATATGCTCAACTTCCATTGGTATTATTCATACTCGGAAGTATCGGTGCATTAGTAGGTTATAAAACAGGTCTGTGGGTTGAGCCACTTTTTTGGGGTATAATATCTTTTACTATTATGAATGTGATTAATATACTGTTTGATACAAGCCGCTATGATGATATTATTTTAAAAACATTTTCATGGAGTATGTTTTTAGTGTGGTCTAATAGAACAGGAACAAAAGTACAGCAGGTTGATAATTCTGATGAGAACATCCTCAATGAAGAAAGTGATACGGCCAATGTTATTAAGGGAATATTTAGTGATCAAGAATTTACGCTGGCCACGGAAGAGACCTTTAATTTACTAGTAGAAGATGACGATATTCCAGATATTCCTAACGCAGCATAGAATTTATATTTAATAAATTGTTAGACCTTGCCTTGAGCAGTTGCAATAAAATTTGAGATATATTTTTGTCTTTCAGCAAAAAGAGTTAATAGATTATTTATATCTTCCTGAGTGTATTTGAGTAATTCAATATTTAGAATTTCTCCTTCGTCACCTTCAATATCCAGTAGCTTTCCACTAAGTGTAAAATCAAATTCTTTATTAGAATAGTATACTGAACAATGAATAAGCATAGGTGTATTAATCGAATATGATGTCAGATTCTGATTTTTCATTACGATAATGTTATCGAATAAATCAAGAAGTTCAGTATTTTTTTCAATATCAAAAAGTTCACCGGGAACACTTTGAGTTTTTAGTTTTAGCTGCATTTGAATATTATTTGTATTTATATCTGAACTGCCTAGTTGATCATACAGAGGCTTCGATTTCTTTGTAGAAGTAGGCTGTAGTGAGGCCATATATACATCAAAGGCTTTTTTCTTCTCTGCTTTATCGGCAGACTTTTGAATATTTTGTAAATCTTTAGTAGTTGCTTCTGGTGATTCCTCTTCAGATTCATTGCTTCCTGATTTTCCGGAGCCCTGTTGGTTAAAACTATTCTTATTACCAGATGGACCATCCCATCCATCGTCTTGTTCTTTTTTAGAAGCTTGGTCTGATCCACCTTTATAATATTTCTCCCAGCTTTTATCACTATTTTTTATATCACCATGGTTATCAGAAATACTGTCATTATGCTGACCAAACTGTCCCTCATCTTGTTGCGTGGAGTTATTTCCTTTTTTATTCTCTGGTAATGATGCAGGTTCCTCTAAGGGAGAAGTTGATAACTGCCGCTTTGAAGCTTTTGTACTACTACTGTTTTGACCATTTTTTGGAAGCTGCTCGTCTGCAGTTGCTATACCAATATCAACAGAAGCATCTAAAATTGAAGAAAGGGAATTAAAATGAGGAGAAAGATCATCTTGTCTCGCTTGTTCTTCTCGCTTTTCTCGCTCTTTTTTCTCGTGTCTTTCTTTAGCTTTTTTTTCAATTTCTTTATTAGATTTCTCGATTTTTGCTTTTTTCTTAGCTGCTTTTTCTTGTTTAGCTTGCTGAGCTTGCTGCTGTTTTTTGGCTAACCTTTTTTGTTGTTCGTCGTAACTAGATGATTCGATATCACCTAATAGGTTTCCTTTCATCATATCGAGCTCTTCAGAGAGCTCTGTTTCATTTAGGGAGCTGTGCTTAGTCTTTAAATGACTTGTTTGCATATCACGACTTGCTTGACGTTCAATATTTTCTTGAACACCACCACTACCTTGGAGATCGCTATTTATTTTATCAATGCCACCAACACCACTGTTATAACTTTTTTGACCTTCTATTTCATCTTGAGCATCTCTTTTCTTATCTGCTGCTTTTGCATTTTCTACTTTTTGGCGTCTTAGTTCATGCTCCCGCTCTAACTTTTCTTTTTCTCTATCTTCTTGTTGCTGTTTCGTTCCAGACTGAAGGTGCAAATTACTATTTTTATTTTTATGAATATTGTTTAAACTTACCTTTTCAACCGATCCACTTCCAGATAGATTTCCAGAAGTATCGTTGCTGTGCTCACCTTTTGTTTTACTGCGATACTTATCGTCTAAGGTTTCACTACTTTGACTTGAATTACCCTTGTAAAACATATTTAGCTTATTCTGAGAAGATGTCTCTTCCTGTTGATCGGTAATTGTTTCATCAGCAGAGATATTATATTGAGGATCAAAAGATGCTTTGATCATCTGCATCTTTGCATTTGCCTGCTCTGACGTCGTAGTAATATTAAGCTGGTTATTTTCAATATAAAACTTTTTATGTTCTGGTCTATCGGTATAAAAAACGAGTTCTGGATCACTACCAGAAAACTTCCATAAATTAGTTTCCCAATTAAAAAATGGTTCACGTCCTTTGAAGATCCAGCTGCCATCATCTAAAACAAAGGTAAACAAGTCTTCTCTGGTTGGTCTCCATTCCCATACAGGGGTTGTGCTATTTGATTTCTTGGTAATATCTTGCCAATGACCTGAAGCAGGTCCAGGGCCAATGATTTCAATCAACCAACTTTTCATAATGTTTTTGACATGTCGGTGAGCTGGTAAAATCCAGCAATCACTATGTAAATCTAGAGGATCAAGCTCTTTTATATTATTTTTAGTACCTGAATTTGTTTTTAGATTGTTGCTAGCTTTATTGTTACTCTCTTTGATGGCCTGCTGAGCATTGTTCGGAAATTTCTTTTTGGCAGCACTAATACTACGAAACCACAAGTTAAACTTAAACTCAATTGACTTGAAATTTAGTTGAGATTCAAAAATCTCGGTGATATGATGATCAGCTAAAAATTTGGTAACTTTTTTATTTTTTAAATTATTATAGCCTGAAATTTTATATAAATTATTTTTAACATCTTTTTTTAGTTTTTTGAGTAAAATTGCTAATTCTTGTAACTCTAATTTGGAATTAATACTAAATAGTAAACAACCTGAACCTGAATTAATCATTAATTGAAGAGCTTCCTCTCCTGTATTTGCCTCTACAAAATTATATCTATTTTTTAGATTAGAGTTTGCAATCTCTTCAAACATGATTGTTTGCTCATTTACATCTTGTTTTAGAATTATAATTTGTTCTATTGTACTCATTTAGCTGACATCCTGAATAAGCTGTGGAAATTTATTTTTGATTCCATCAATAAAGTAATTTTTTTCAGGCCATAAATCTTCGACAATTATGCAGTACTTTAAAGCTTCAGAAAACCTTTCTTGGCGTGTGAGATTTTGAATTAGAATGTAGTATAATCCAATGTTTTTAATGTCATCATTGATAAGTAACTCTATTTTATGGATAATCCGTAGGGGGGGAAGAAAGCTTGATTCATTAATAACCATTGCAATTTTAAATTGTATTTGTTGTCTATCTTCACTAGAAAAACGGTGGAGAAACAGAGGGATTGTAGTTAGTTCTCCGAAATATAATAAAAACTCTATAATAAATAGTAAAAACTTTGCATCACCTTTAGAAATTATTGCTGCTTGTTTAAAAAAAGAGATGCCCTCTTCAGATCTATTTTTGGAGAGATTATACTTTCCACAAATAATTAATCCCGCAGTCATATTTTTAATCAAAAAGTCCGGTCTCTCATCTATTTGTTTAAACAAGTCGTAGTACTCTGCAATGTCAGTAACGTTATCCGTTTTGATGGCTAAGCGTAGTACGCTGCCAAGCCGTTGTGGGTTAGCGGGAAAATATTTTGCCAGTTGTCTGACCACTTTATAGGCGTCATAGTACTTTTCTTGTTCATGTAGCAAGTCAAAGAGTGATACCAAGCATTTGTAATGGATTTTGTTATATGAGAGTCCCTCTTCGTATTTGTCTTGAGATGCTTCAAGTGCATCAACCATCATTTCAGCTTGACCTATGTAAAAGTATGCAAGAGTGGGCTCTTCTGCTAGTAGCAGTGCTTGATTAAACAAATTTTTAGCTTCCTCATACTCACCAGCAAAAAGAAGAAATTTTCCAGTCTCTATTTTACGCATATATTCTGATGGATACATCTTATCCATAGCTGTTTGAATGAGAGCTTGCTCGAGCGATTCAATTGTATATGGTTTTAAAATGAAAGAATCAATATCCTCTTCAGCCGCTTTAGCAACTAGTGATTGATCTCCACTTGCAGTTAAAAGGACAAAGAGGTTTTTCCTACTATCCTCATGAGTTTCTCTATGCTGTCTTAAAAGATCAAAACCAGATCTTTTTCCCAGTGCATATTCGGATAGAACAATACGTGGGTTGGCTTTATTCATCTCCATTTCAGCCTCTTCATAGCTAGAACATGATTTTATATTTGTAGCTTGAGCACCAAGACCGATTAGACATTTTTTTAATCTAGAGCGTGAAACAGAGCTAGAGTCTGCAATTACAATAATTTGATGTTGTAAGTATTCTGCCATTAATATTTTTCTATCTTTTGTTATGTCTAGCTCTCTGTTGTTATAGTATTGACTCATCGGATTGTTCTATTAAAAATTTATATTAAAATACATATTTAAATAATTAAATAACTGATTTTAAAGGAGAATAGGGGACCGTTGGAGTATACTTTTTAGTTGATAAATTGAGTTTTACACGTAATAATCATATCTTGAAAATTCTCGAAGGATAGTGAATGAAATTAGTCGGATTTATTATTGTATTAGTCTTGTTTGGAACGTCTCTTTTTGCTAAAGAAAAATGGTATGTGCCATCTGAAAAGGATGCTCTTGTCTATCTAGAAAAACAGGGAAAAGCTTTCATTGAAAAAGATATTGTAAATATTTTGATTTGGAATGCCCATAAAGAGGGATTTGATGCTCCTTGGCAAAAAGAGTTTAACCAACTACGTGCTGGAATGGATTTTGTATTATTACAAGAGTCACTAACAAAAGTTAGCTTCTTTTTGACGGATCTAATTTTCCCATCAGTGTATGATAGTTATGCTGGAGTGGTTGGTTTTAGCTTTTATTATTTAGGTCAGTATAATGGTAATGTTAACTTATCGCATTACCATGCAGAAAAAGCGAAGGTCTTACATTCTCCTGATAGAGAGCCTATTGTAAATACGGCAAAACCTGTACTTGTGAGTCGCTACAGACTAGCTAATGGACAATTGTTAACACTGGCAAATATTCATGCTATTAATTTTGTAAGCTGGGTTGTTTTTTCACGCCAAATTATCAAAAGTATTAATTATTTAAAACATTTTGAGGGACCAATTGTTTTCGGTGGGGACTTTAATACCTGGAATCAAGAAAAACTTGATTTTTTACAAAACGCTCTCGCTGCAGAAGGCTTCACCCAAGTAGAGTTACGACACCCCGAAAGAGTAAAAAAAGTATTTGATTTTCCAATTGATCATATTTTTGTTCGTGATGTTGAAGTTATTGACGCTGATTACCTGCTGAATAAAACATCTGACCATACTCCAATGTCTTTGACTTTGAAGCTAGACCTTTAAAGATCCCACCAGTATGAGTTATTAATATCTAATCTTAAAATTGTTTCGACATTTTTCATCAGATAGTGTCAGTTTTGACACTATCGGCGTAAATGTGTTCAGTGAACTAAGTTACAAATCAAAATATCATGCTAAAACACTTTTAAATCCAAACTTATTAAAGGAGTTTAACTATGAAAAATTTATTACTACTAATTGTCCTTGTTCTGCCATTTTAGCAAGCGTCAGCAGCTGAGTTTAAAGATCTGCTAGGTGTATATTTACTAGTTGATGGAGATTCTAAATGTAATGCACATGTTGACCTAAATATTTATACAGAGCGAGTTGACCATGATGGTCGAATATATGAGCAAGATAAATTGAATATTACAACATGGAATGAAGATTATGCTGTTGAATTTTCTTATTATACAAATATGGATAATTTAAATGGTGGGTACTTTTTAGATGGTGACGTTATTACAAAAGCAAAAAGCAAAATAGTTCTCCAAGGTAATCAACTTGAAATTAAAACTAAAGGCAAAGTGTACTTTACCAATTCATATCGAGTTCTAAGAAAAGTCTTAAATTATACAATTAAGATGAAGTTTAATGTAGATGGTGAAATGAGCTTTACTGTAAAAGGTCGTGGAACAAAAAATCGTAAATGTTTATACCGTAAATAAATCAATCTAAGAGATACCTACCTAATTAAGTAGGTATTTCTTATCAGTAGGGACAAGTCTGTCCTGTGTCTTATCCTCTTTTTTTTGAGTATCTATCTTTTTCATGTGACGATTTATGCTTATTAAAAATTTCATGGAGGACTGAATGGATATTAAGAAGATTTTGGTGGGACTATCTGCCCTATTAACAATGCTTTCGCTTAGCGTGTCTGCAACAACTGTTGAGCAAAACCTAGAGCGACGATTAAAAACGTTGCCAAGTCAAACTGACTTACTAAATACATATAAGATATCAAAGCTTATCAAGACAGTTGCGAATGCTGCTCGAAATGATGATCGCTTTAAGTGTGAAGAGGTATCTTTTATCGAAAACTCATCGAAGTTTAAAACTTCTTACGATGCAGATGGTAATCCATGTCGTACTTATGACCTCTCTTTTCCAACTCTGATGGGTGCTAAAAGTGGAATTAATAAGTTAGCCAGCATTCCTCTGACCAAATACGAACCAGAGGCATATTTGAAGTGGCTAGAAGGTGATTTTGACCATATTGCAAGCAAGACTCAGCAGTATATAAGCTCATTTTCTACTGCTACCTATAGAAATTCTTGGGCCGCCAAGCTTCCTTTTAAGAAGAATCTTGCAAAAAATAAGAGTGGGATTGTTAAGTCCTTTTATCTTTCTGATTTGGAGATGAAAAAATTTAGCTTTACCACAAGGCAAAAAAGAGATTTAGCAAAATTATTTGCAACCAGTAATAAAGGTAGTGCATTAAATAATATGCAAGTCTTTGTTAATAATCCGAACGCTTTTTTAAATAAGATTAAATTTGATTGGAACGATCTTAGTAAAGTTTATGATGTCTTTGTTGAATTTGATTTCTTACCTCTTAAAGGTCCTGTTGTTCTAGTCGATTACAATGCTCAATATAAATTTGTAGTAGAAAAAATGATTAGAACCACAATGCAAAAAGCACTTATTTTTATTGCAAAAAAAATTAAAAATAAAAATGCTAATCGTGTTGTTCAGCTGGCAATCAACGAGTCTTTTGGCTTTTTAGATATGGCATATACTTACCATCTTAATCAACTTGAAAATACTTTAAGATTAAACTTAGAGGGGACATTGCCAACAGATGTGAGTAAACTGACTATTAATAAAGGGATGAATATTGTTTTTGCAAGTCAAGAATCACTGATTACTCAGTACCTTACAGGACTTATTACAGGGCAAGCGATTGATTTAGAACGCTTAGATAAAATGGGTAAAGTATCTCGTTACACAGTTGAAAAGCAACGAAGAAGTACGATGAAAAATCTTTTTTCAGCTCTAACTTTAAAGAAGAAATGTGAGATGACAGTAGTTAACCGTTACTTCGGTGAATGTGTTACTGAAAATAGTGATAAGTTTTTGTACTCACTACTTAGTTCACACAAAGTTTTAATTTGGGATTTTGGTGCTACAAAAATTCATAATTACCAATCACCTAAAAAAATAGCAATGTTAAGAAAATCTGCTTACCTACTATCTAGTGCCCTAGCAATTTTTAAGATTCAACTGGTACCTGATTGGATTACTAATCAGCTAGTTACAATTTTAAAAGATTACTCTTTAAATGGTGCAGTAGAAGAAGGTGTTATGTTAAATGAGCTTACTGAACTAGGCCGTATAAATGGTTTAAGTGATGAGCAGCAGTACCATGTTGATTTTCTGTTTAAGCAGAATTTTAATCCATTTTTGGCCAACTCTTTAGAGATGGAAAATAATTTTATTGAAAGTGCAACGCACTAAGCTTGGGGAGATAATGATGAAAATACTTGTACTAGTTTTTATATTTTTTAGTTTAAATGCACATGGATCACGTGTTGGTATCATCGACTCAGGTGTCTATTTTGAGCATGACTTATTATCAAATTCACCATGGGTTAATACTGGTGAGGTGAGAGATAACTGGGTTGATGATGATCAAAACGGTAAAGTTGATGACTTTAATGGTTGGAATTTTGCAGAGAACTCTTCAGAGTTTTTTACACCTGCTCATATCCCATTTTACCATCCAAGTGTCTACAGAGTGCTTGAAGTCGCTTCAAAACTTGCCTCAGGGGTTATTACTGAAGAGGAACAAGAGTTTTGGGACCGAGAAGTACAAGGTCTTCCAGCAGATAAGAAAAAAGCATTGATTGCTCAGGTTAACCACTATGGACAGTATGCTCATGGGACTCATTGTGCCGGTGTTGTGGCGCGTGGTAACCCTGACGCTCAAATTATGTCTGGAAAGATTTTTCCTGATAACCAAGTACCTGAGCCGCATGAAACTTATGTACTTCAAAAGTCATATCGACCTTTTGGCGTAGTTGATTGGCTATATGATGGTTTTTCAATACTTGCCAACATAATATTTGTAAATGCTGCAAACTACTTGAATGAAACTAATATGGACGTGGCAAATTACAGCTTAGGTACTCCGATTCCTATGTTGGCAAAATCGGCTCTGGCAATTGGAGGAAATAAGAATCCTACTGATGAAGAGATAAGAGTAGAATCATGGCGAATCTTTGTGTCATATGAGAAGCAAGGAAAAAAATGGATGGAAGCAGCAGCAAATACTCTATTTGTTATAGCCGCTGGTAACGATCATAGTGATAATGATGTTCTTCCATATTTCCCAGCTAATATGCAAATTGATAACTCAATTTCTGTAGCGGCCACACAGGGCTACTCAAGTCTTGCGACATTTTCAAACTATGGTAAAAAGTATGTTCACGTAGGAGCTCCTGGAGTTAATATTATGAGTTCAGTACCTGGACCTACGTTAGACATGGAACTACCTATGTCTGGAACATCAATGGCCGCACCTTTTGTAACCATGGTTGCTTCTAAAATTAAAGATATTAACCCAGCCTTAACCCCATTAGAGATGAAAAAGATTCTAATGGGGACTGTTGACAAAAAATCGTGGCTTACTGACCATGTGGTTAGTGGTGGTGTTGTTAACTTTAATAGAGCATATAGTGCAGCAAAGCTTACACTATCTCTCTCTGTTGATGAGGCCATAAGTAATGCTCGAGTAGACATTCGCGATATTGTTGAAGCTAAAAGAAAAAAGAGCTCTGTTCGTATCACTAAAGAGATGAAAGAGCTGGCTGAGCAGTTTATCTTTTAATTAGTTTTATATTTGTAAATTTCAAAGGCCATCATTTGATGGCCTTTTTTGTCACTAGTGTTTCCATCGCTATTAGTGAGCTACGTTTTCACATAGCAATTTTCTAAATTTTGATTTAAGCTTAATACTTAATATATAAAACTCCGGAGGGCCATTTGAAGCTTCTAATTATACTGTCCATATTACTTGTTTCAACTCCATCTTTTTCACTCGAAGAGGGCGTATATACTATTATTGTAAAAAAGCAGGCAGAAAAGAAAGCATCTCGTTGGAGCCTTGCTGACTGGTTGGTTACCAAAAATAAAATTTCTTTAATGGATCAATGGCTGGCACTACATAGCTCTTCAACTTGGTCTGAATTTATTTTTGAATACGGGGAAGGGGCACTTGATGAAACAACTGATGGAACTACTGTTCATAATCAGTTTCGCACCTCAAAATCAAGTATTGCAATGTATGTTAAGTTTTTAGGTGTTGAGTACAACAATTTTAGTTATACTAGTCTTGCGCAGCAGAGTGACTTTCGATTAAATCTTTTGCTGATTGGCTCTTCTGTGCAGTCGACCCACATGAAAATGTTTTATGGAAAGAGAAAATACGAGCACACACTTTACTCTGATTATGATCAAAGCTTTTACGGTGCTGGAATGAATCTTTATTTAACCGATTTCCTAGGATTTAATTTTCAATATACCTCGTTCGCCAAGCAAGACTCTGCTGACAAAAATTACTCCTTAACCGCAAGCAGAACAGAATACGGAGTCTTCATTGAGCTATGGCTCTTACGCTTTTATTTAGAACATTACAAAGAATCAAGTGAGTTCTCATCTAGTAGTACGATTGATAAAGTGGATGAAGGCTATATCACAGGAATGAAGTTATATTTTTAGATCATTCGCAATCGATGTTAAAATTATTGTACTCAATATCAGTCTAGTGTTCATTGATATTGAGTGAGTTTAGCCATTTGACACGTAAAAAAACTAATATGTACTTCAAGTCTATTTATTTTGAGAATATCCTTTAATAACAAGTTTCACCAAATAGAGTTCCTGTCGCTACAACTCCGGTTCCTTCATGAGTTAAATCTTGATCGTTACAAATTACATTGAGAATGGCGTTGGTAGCTGTAAAAATATCTGTAGAATCAGTTACAGCCACAATGTTCCAATTATTTGCATTTAGTGAAATCAGTCCTGAGGCGCCATAAAACATAGAGCCCATATTTGTCACAGCAAAGGTATCAAAGTTTGAAAGGTCTAGTGATATAAGTCCTGAGGCGTTATAAAACATCGTACTCATAGTTGTCACTGAAGAGGTATCAAAGCTTGAAAGATTGAGTACAGTAAGTCCTGATACACCATCAAACATACCGTCCATAGTTGTCACAGTAGAGGTATTAAAATTTGAAATATCTAGTGACGTAAGTCCGGAGGCGTAAGAAAACATAGAACTCATAGTTGTCACAGCAGAGGTGTTAAAGAGTGAAAGGTCTAGTGATGTAAGTCCTGAGGCATTAAAAAACATATAGCTCATATCTGTGACAGCAAAGGTGTTAAAGAGTGAAAGGTCTAGTGATGTAAGTCCGGAGGTATTATAAAACATAGCACTCATATCTGTCACAGCAGAGGTATCAAAGCTTAAAAGGTCTAGTGAAATAAGTCCGGAGGAGTTATAAAACATATAGCTCATATTTGTTACAGCAGAGGTATTAAAGTTTGAAATGCCTAGTGATGTAAGTGCTGAGACATTAGAAAACATAGAACTCATATCTGTCACAGCAAGCGTATTAAAGTTTAAAAGGTCTAGTGATGTAAGTCCTGAGGCATTAAAAAACATAGCACTCATATCTGTCACAGCAGAGGTATCAAAGCTTGAAAGGTCTAGTGACGTAAGTCCCGTGGCGTTATAAAACATAGCACCCATGGTTGTCACAGCAGAGGTATTAAAGTTTAAAAGGTTTAGAGAAATAAGTTCTGAGGCACCATAAAACATACCATACATATATGTCACGGCAGTGGTATCAAAGCTTGAAAGGTCTAGTGACGTAAGTCCTGAGTTGTAAGTAAACATACTGCTCATATTTGTCACAGCAGAGGTATTAAAGCTTAAAAGGTTTAGTGATGTAAGTC
>DAOWEO010000025.1 GCA_030638415.1 Bdellovibrionales bacterium
ACCTCTCTATGGATAGTGAAGATAGCGCCGAAGATGGTGGATTAGACCTCTCTATGGATAGTGAAGATAGCGCCGAAGATGGTGGATTAGACCTCTCTATGGATGGTGAAGATAGCGCTAAAGATGAAAAAGTAACAAAGACTGCAGCGGAAGAGGGGAGTTTTACGCTCGCTTTTGATGATTCCACTGGAGAAATTGATCTCTCATCTACAGATAATGACGTTGAAGAGGATATCACTGGCTCTAAAACTCTTAAGACAGAGCTTAAAACTCGTGGTGGAATTAAAGGGATGGTTGTTGGAGCTGAAGAGCAAGGCAAAGGAGTCTATCTTAATACCAATAGAGAAATCGCACTTACCAGTAGTACGTTAGATGTAGATTCCATCGCCAATGTTGATAATAATGTAAATACAACGGAGACAGTTGAAGCAGATTTTGGAGAAAATACACAAAAGACACTTGCTACTATTAACATTGATCTTGATGAGCTGAAAGGGGTTAATGAACATGGTGCAACAGAGTTGAGGATTGAAGCTCTTGAAAAAAATACTGCAAGTTTATCAGTAGGCTCTTTAGAAGATGATAATGCATTAGAGAAAGATCCAACGGTTGAATTTGTCACTAATGAAATTCCTGCAGAAGAAGGACATAAGGCTTTTTCTTATGGGGCAACGGGGTCATTGTCTTGTTCTACTATTTTTCCTGATGAAGAGTCTGAAGCTGAGTTAGGTGGTATTGAGAAGGATGAGTATTATCCAAAAGATGACAAAAAAGAGATAGTAGAAGATGTGCAGGATGAGGGATCATTAAATTTTAATAAGGGTGAGGTCACAAAGCCTGTTATTGAAGAAACACTTTTTAATGAAACCGTTGATATTAGTATAATAAAAGAAAATGAAGAGGAACTTCTTAGATTACAAGCTACAATCAAAAACTTGCGTGATGAAAACTCTCGCATTGATAGTGAATTAGAAATAAGTAGACAAGAGGTGATTCAAAAAGAGCACCACTTGGTAAATACAAAAGCTGAGAATGATGAGTTGAAAATAGAGTTGAGTGTCATAAAACGGAGACATTTTGATGAGATTGAAGACTATAAGAATAAGGCTCGTCTTTTTGATAAGAAAAAAATGATTTTTGAAGAAAAAATTAAAGATTTTGAAGGTCGAAACTTGTCCATTAATAATAAAGCACGTATTGATGTTAGTAAGGTAAAACAAAAAGAGAGTGAACTTGAAAATCAACTAGAGCTAATTAAACATGATTCAGAATCTCAAGTTCAAAATAGGGATGCTAAAATTTTGCAGTTAAAGCGTAAAATAGATACTTTAGAATTTAACATGGAAAATATTGCAATAACGGAGAAAAAGGCTAGAGAGGATAAACTTAATACAGAAGATAAGTTACATAAACTTTTAAATGTGCTAAGAAATTCGTTGGCAGTAATAGATGATGAAGAGATTTTAGATGATGAAATTCTTTCAAAAATTAATCAACTAAAAACATAGAGAATATTGTGATTGATGAAAAAAAATTATTAGATTTTGTTTTAGATTGGAAGAAATGGGAATCAAAGGTTGATTTCTATTCACATATTAGTGGATTTATTAGGAAACTAAATATAAAAAATAGTATTTCTTTCTTTGGAACACCCATTTTAAAAGATAAGAGTCCAGGATACTTTCGTATATTATGGAATAGCTCAAAATGTGATATTGATCGGACCTTGTTAGATTCACTTGTAACTTCATTAAGTGGAAAAGACACTTTTAAACGCTATAAAAAAGATAGTGGAGAGATTGGTTATATTTTTTCCATCGGCAGTAGAGATTCTCAGCTTTTCTGGGGTGAGCTGCGCATACAAGAGTATATAGATGATACGAAACTGGAACAAAAGTTTTTCAAATATCTACTGGATGGTTTCAGCCAGTTGCTGATGATGACTGATAAAAACAAGCTTTTAAACTTAGCTTTTACAGACGATGTAACTGGTTTTTTTAACCAGAGAAAATTGATCAAAGACCTAAATAGTCTAATTCGTGGGTATCAACAAAATCAAATTCCTTTTTCGATTATGTTTGTTGATATTGATCATTTCAAAAAAGTAAATGATAGCCATGGCCATCTGGTTGGCTCTAAACTATTGCGCAAACTTGCACAAAATATGCAAAAAACTTTACGAGATGATGATCTGTTGTATCGTTATGGAGGAGATGAATTTGTACTAATTCTACCTCAGACAGCTCATAAGGTTGCTTTACCTATTGGTGAGAGAATTATTGCAAATATTAAAAAAACAAAATTTTCTTTTAATGAAGAGGTTTCATTCAAACTTTCTGTATCGATAGGAGTTGCAGAATTTCCAACAGACGCAAGTGATAGTTCTAGTATCTTAGAACTTGCAGACAAAATGATGTATGAAGCAAAAAAACGAGGACGTGGACGAGTCTGTTATACACAAGATATTTTTGATGCTGATAGGAAAATAGAAAAATGTTAATGCTTGTAGTGAGTGATTTACATTTAGGTAAAGGTGAATTTTTAAAAAGTGGTCATGTTAATCTTATGGAAGATTTTTATGATGATCAGATGTTTCGTGAGATGCTAGAATTTTATTCTACTGAGAAATATGCTGATGAAAGTATTCACCTCGTTTTAAATGGGGATATATTAAATTTGTTGGCCATTGATATTGATGGTGTGTTTACCCATATTATTGATGAACAAGTATCTCAACGTGCAGTACACCTGATCGTGAACGGTCATCGAATCTTTTTTAATGCCTTGAAAGAATTTTTAAAATGTCCAAATAAAAAAGTTACATATGTAATTGGTAATCATGATATTGGAATGCTTTTTCCTCTTGCTCAGCAAGAGTTTTGTAAAGAGATCGATGCGCAAATCTCTTTTGTTGAGTCATTTACACATAAGGGAATTCATATCGAGCATGGACATCGATTTGACCCTCTTAATTGTGTGCCACGTTTTAAGCAGATTGTAAAAGGGCCAAATGGAAAAATGATTTTAAATCTTCCATGGGGAAGTCTGTTTTGTATTTTAGTCCTACCTCAATTAAAAAAGGATCGTCCAAATATTGATAAGGTTAGGCCTTTAAGTAAGTATGCTAAGTGGTGTTTTTACTATGATTTTAGCTTTTTTGTTAAAGCCGCCAAGCTTTCGTTTAATTCAGTACTGCGTCTTGCTGGTCGACGTGATTTTCAGCACTCCAAAGGTTTTTGGGGAACTGTGAAGCTATTACGTCAGTTTGCTATTTATCCAAAATATGCAAAATTGGCCAGACAGCTTATGAAAAGAAAGAAATATATTCGCACTATGGTGATAGGGCATACTCACATTAGAGAGTGGCGTCGTTTTCCAGATGGTAAGTTTTATCTTAATTCTGGAACTTGGAATATCATTCCATCCTTTGATGTTGGTCAACAAGCAGATGAGAAAAAACTTACTTACCTATATTTGAATATAAATGACTTAAGCGATGAACTGTTGGATGTTTCTATTAACTCATGGCAGGGGCAATGGCGGCCTTTTCGTTCTGATGGATGTTTAACATCTCTGTTATAACACTTTTAGCTTCTAAAGTTACTTAGTAAATTTGTCTTCTAAAATACCACGTACTTGCTCTCTGTTTTGTATACTTGTAGTAGCATGAACAGGTTTTCCATTTTTAAAGTAAACGGTGAAGGGTAGTCCTGTGAATCCTTGGCACTCTGGCAGGTTGCGAATAAGGTGCGCATCAGCACAATCAAATTCCATATCAACAAATTTTACATTTTCAAAAGAGCTACGCAGTTCACTCATGACAGCGTAAACAGGGATGCACATTGGACCCATCCTACCACAGCATACCATGACTTGCTCATTATCTTTGATTGCTGTTTCAAATTCTATTTGCGATTCAATATGTTCTAGGTCTGTAATAAGTGCCATGAACTCCTCTCACTTTATAATATTAAAACAGCACTATTACACATAAAAGGTAATAGTGCTTTACTGATATTTAATATAAAGTTTACTTCTTACTTACTGTCTTTTTCTTAGTAACTTTTTTTGCAACTTTTTTCTTAGTAACTTTTTTTACAACTTTTTTCTTAGTTACTTTTTTTGCAACTTTTTTCTTAGTCACTTTCTTTGCAACTGTTTTCTTAGTCACTTTCTTTACCGCTTTTTTTACAGCTTTTATCTTGATGATTTTTTCTACACTTTTTTGTAGATTCTCAATCTCTTTTTGTTGTTTTTTTAGAAAGTCAGTTGCTTTTTTTATTTCAGCTTTAACGGTCTTATCCAGTAGCTTTTCAATCTGTTTTTTCTCTATTTTGAATTTCTTTTTTGCAGCGGTAAAATCTTTATCAATAAGTTTATGTACGTCTTTGTTGGTATCTTTAATAAATTTCTCTAGTTTTTTCTTATGGCCATCGAGCTTATTGTCTTTAATAAAGACATTGGCATCTTTTTTAATTTTTTCCCATGAATCCATAAGTTTCTTTAATTGCTTCTCTTTGTCCATTACTCCCTCCTCGGGTTATTTATAGTGTTTTACAAATCGGTATTCTGTAACCAAAACCAAAGCTTTTTTGCTTTAATTTTATAATGGGGCAAAATTGATTTCTCTTAAATTCTGACCGCTTCCATAAAGAGAAAATTTGCTCTACTGTTTTTCTCTTATGACCCATCTCTACCAAATTTTCTACACTATGGCGATAAGATAATATCCCCTCTAAGACAGCATCCAGCTCATCATATGGGGGAAGAGTTTGTGAGTCTTCTTGGTTTTCACGTAGTTCGGCAGAAGGGGGACGATCAATAATATCCGACGGAATTATTTCACCATACCGCTTATTAATATAGCGAGACAGTTGAAATACTTCTGATTTATACAGATCGCCTAGGACACTTAGGGCCCCGACACTATCGCCATAAAGAGTTGAGTAACCTACTGCTAGTTCAGATTTGTTGGATGTATTAAGCACCATGGAGTTGATCTGGTTTGATCTGGCATAGAGAAAGGCTCCACGCAGGCGACTTTGAATATTTTCATCTCCAAGACCTGTGAGCGGTGAATCAAAAGAGTCTTCGAAGAGATTGCGGACAGCTTTATGAGTAAATTTGATTGGTAGAGTACTCATGGGAACTTGAAGTCTTTTACAGAGTTCAAGTGAAAGGTCATGGCTAATGCCAGCAGAAAAGAGGCCTGGCATATAGATGGCTTCAAGATATTGTCCAGTTTTTAATGAACGTTTAACAATTGCCAGCACCAAGGTTGAGTCAATTCCGCCAGAGAGTGCAATGGTAAATTTAGTAAAGCCACATTTTCTGGCATAATCTTGAATCGAAAAGCACAAAGCGTCTAAAATTAGTTCACACTCCTGATCACTAAGTGGAGTTAGAGTAGGCTTTTTCTTTTTATTAATATCGAGTGAGGGAGAAAATAGTGCTTCCCAGCTATTATTGGGAGCATCTACTGCCAAGTTCTTTGCACCCTGATAGGGGGGAATCTGTAGTTCTACCTGTTCTGCTTTAAAAAAAGAGCCTTGATGAGTGGTCTTTTCTCCATTGACCATAAAGCTTCCGCCATCAAAGATAATTTCATCCTCAGCACCCACCTTATTAATATAGACAAAAGGAGCTTGCAATAAAGTGGAGATCTCTGTTGCCCGTTTAATGCGCTGAGGGTGTTTTCTAACATTAAATGGGCTGGCGCTAAGATTTACAATAACATCAAATTGTTGGTCAACTTGATTAAGCTGATCGATGGGGTCACACTCATAAGTTGTGCTGGTCCACATATCTTCACATATAAGTAGAGCTATTTTCTGATCTTGAAAAGTTATATGACCACTGTTTGAGCCTGGTGAAAAATATTTTTTCTCATCAAAAATGTCGTAATTGGGAAGTAGCTGCTTAGTATATACTAGCTGCAGATCTGCACCAGGACAGAGGCTGAAAATAACATTGGTTATCTGTTGTGGTACTCCGAGATCATCATCAAATTTATAGTTTAAACCGCCTAGTAGGATCATTCCCTTAGAAGCAGAGTTTTTTTGGCTGAGTTCATTGATTTGGGCTAATAGCTTTTGGTACCGATTAATAAAATCTTGCTGCAAGCAGAGATCTTGCAAAGGGTATCCAGTTAAAAAGAGCTCTGGAAAGAGGTGTAGCCTCTCACCAAGGCCTTTGGTGAATAGCTGTTCGATATAAGTAAGGATCGCATCAAAGTCACCAATAGTATGGTGAGTTTGGTGATAGACTAACTGCATATGGCACTCCTGTGCATTTTTTCCCTATAGAGTTTGACTCTAGTAGCATGTAACGGTAAAAACTATTTCAATATTAAATATTTTATCCTAGAAAAGTATGAACACAAGTAAGAAGTTAATAAAAGTTATTGTAATTGGAGGAGGTCTCGCAGGTGTCGAAGCTGCTGGATACCTCGCTAACCACGGTATTGAGGTAGTGCTTTTTGAAGGTAAAAAGCTGCAAAGCAACCCATCGCAAACCTTACCAGGTCTAGCGGAGCTGGTTTGTACTAATTCTCTAAAATCTATGAATGAGGCTTCGGCTCATGGTCTACTCAAAATTGAGATGAATAAGCTGGGATCGACAATACTTAATGTCGCCCAAGAGACTGCAGTTCCTGCCGGTGATGCATTAGCGGTAGATCGTGCTCAGTTTTCAGCGAGAGTCACAGAAGTTATTTCCACCCACCCACTTATAACATTGAAAGACGAAGTGGTTACTAATCCACTGGAGCTACAGGAAAAGCTGCAGGCTGATTACGTAATTGTTGCTACTGGGCCTCTCTCTTATGGTGGAATAGATGATTGGATGCAGTCTGAATTGAGTGATGTTAAGCGTTCTGATCTCTATTTTTATGATGCGATTGCTCCTATTGTGGATGCTGACTCCTTAGATTTAGATAAGTTATATTTTAAAGATCGACATAAAGACGAGGGAAGTGGAGATTATCTCAATATTCCACTCACTGAAGAGGAATATTATAGTTTTATTAAAGAGCTGGTGGGGGCAAAAAAAGTTCCACCAAAAGCCTTTGAAGAGTATAAGTTTTTTGAAAGTTGTCTGCCTGTTGATACCATGGCTGAACGGGGTAAGGATACGGCACGATTTTCTTGTATGAAGCCAATTGGCCTTGAAAATGGTGGAGAGATTCCTTTTGCTGCTGTTCAGTTGCGCAAAGAAAATCTCTTAGGTGATGCGTATAATTTAGTCGGCTTTCAGACTAAGCTTACCTATAGTGAGCAAAAGAGAGTCTTTCGCATGTTACCTGGCATGCAAAATGCTGAATTTTTACATTTAGGCTCAATTCATCGTAACTCATTTTTACATAGTAAAAGAATTTTAAACCATGACTTTTCATCACAAAAATATCCAAATCTTTTTTTTGCTGGTCAAATTACAGGTGTAGAGGGTTATACCGAGAGTGCTGCGATTGGACTGTATGTAGCAGAGCAAATTGTCAGGCGCAATGCTGAGCAAGATTTTAAGCGTTGGCCGGTTGAGACCTGTATTGGTGCTCTGGTAAATTACGTAATGAGCTGTGAAAAGCCACGCCCTTCAAATATTAACTTTGGTCTGTTGCCAACCGTTTTACTTACTAAAGAACAACGTAGGGATCGTAAAAATAGAAAACGAATAAAAAAAGGGTTAGTTTCCGTTAGAGCGCAGCAAGTATTTGATGAGTTTTATAAAGAGGAAATTATAAAATGTTAGCGGCACTATCAATTATTTTAGCAACATTTTTATGGGCACTAGACACCTTAATTCGCTACCCTTTAGTTGGACAGGGGATGAGTGCTCAGAGCTTAGTATTTATCGAGCATATGATCTTGGTGACACTCTTTTTACCATCACTATTAAAAAATCGATTTAAGTTTTGGAACGAGCAGGTCTCAACTCTTTTTTACTTTTTTATTATTGGAGGCATGGGCTCTGCCCTGGCAACAGTAGCCTTTACAAAGGCTTTTACTCTTTTAAATCCTTCATTAGTAATTCTATTACAAAAACTACAGCCAATTGTGGTAATTGGCTTGGCCAGAATATTTTTAAAAGAACAGATAAGAGCTGGCTTTTGGCCGTGGGCCGCTGTAGCACTTTTTGGTAGCTTCTTAATTAGTTATGAAGATATTTTTCCTACTTTAAGTCAGCTTGATTTTAGCCACGATTTTGTCTCTCGTAGCTCACTATTTGGTTACCTGCTTGCACTTATTGCAGTAGTAAGCTGGGCTAGTGCAACTGTGTTTGGAAAAAAATTAACTGCTAAGGGCTTTTCGACAACAGATTTAATGGGGGGACGATTCTTTTTTGGTCTATTCGTTATGATCCCACTGGTGGCATTTCAAACGGGCCCATTTTGGGGAAATTTTGATTTACTAGATTCAGTTAGCAAAATTGCTATTATGGTAGTGCTCTCTGGTATCTTAGGAATGTTTTTTTACTATTGGGGGCTAAAAAAAACCTCTGCACGTATGAGCTCTCTGCTTGAACTCTTTTTTCCTCTTTTTGCCGTAGCGCTAAATTGGATTTTTCTAGGACGTGAACTTGGCATAATGCAAATTATTGGAGCAGCTCTGTTACTTTTAAGCTCCTTTGTGATACGATGGAAACATTACTAAAGGACATGTTATGGATTTTAAAAATAGCACAATATTGATTGCTGGTGCAGCAGGTTTTGTCCCTGGACATGTGGCTGAGTTTTATCTTAGGCTTGGTGCTAATGTCATTGGTCTAGATAATTTTATTACTGGAACTCGCACTACTGCAGAGCTATTGCAAACCAACTATCCAAATTTTACATTTATAGAGTGTGATATTATTGATGGTCTGCCAGATTTTTCTAATACTAAAATTGACTATATTTTATCACTAGCTTCTCCAGCATCTCCTATTGATTTTGCTAAAATACCAATGGAAATATTACGGGTTAATTCTGAGGGAACTCGCCATTTACTAGACTTAGCAGTTGAAAAGAAAGCTCGCTTTTTAGAAGCATCAACTTCTGAAGTTTATGGTGATCCAGAGGTCCACCCACAAGTTGAAAGTTACTTTGGAAATGTGAATACCGTTGGACCCAGATCTTGTTACGATGAGGCAAAACGCTACGCCGAAGCACTGACCATGAACTACCACTGGCATAAAGGTGCAGATACTAGAATTATTAGAATTTTTAATACTTATGGCCCACGTATGCGGCCTGATGATGGACGAGTTATCCCTAATTTTATAAATCAGGCCCTACGTGATGAAGATATTACTGTTTATGGTGATGGGTCGCAGACTCGCTCATTTTGCTTTGTTAGTGATCTAGTAAATGCAATTCATGCAGTCCTGATGAGTGATGATCATACTCCATTTAATATTGGAAATCCTGATGAGTATTCTGTCTTAGAAACAGCAGAGTTATTAATAAAACTGTTAGGCAGTAACTCAAAAATCAAACATTTTGACCTACCAGAAGATGATCCCAAAAGACGTCGTCCTGATATCAGCAAACTTCAATCTCAGACAGATTATAGGCCAGTTGTGGGTTTTGAAGAGGGAATGCGCCTGACTGCAGAGTTTTTTAAAACGTTACACTAATTTCTCTTGTCACACAGCGTTAATAAAAAGTACTTACTACTTCCCAAGTAGAGAATTTTTCGCTATATAGTTCCTATAAAAATTTAATTAAAAAAAGGACAACAACTATGGAAAAACTGTATCCAGAGATTAAAACTGCATTGCCGGGGCCTAAGGGACAAAAGATTATTGATAAAGATCTTGCTTACTCTTCGCCTTCTTATATTAAAGCCTACAACTTAGTTGTTTCTCATGGAAAAGGTCCTTGGGTTTATGATATGGATGGTAACCGCTTTTTAGATTTTATGGCCGGAATTGCAGTGAACTCTACTGGTTACTCACATCCAAAAGTTGTTGATGCAATTAAGGATGCAGCTGATAAGTTTTTACATATTTGTGGGACAGATTTTTTCTACCCTTCTATGTCAGATATCTGTGAAAGGCTGGCAAACTTTGTTCCTGGTATGGGTAAGAAAAAAGTTTTTCTTTCTAACTCAGGTGGAGAGGCAGTTGAAGGAGCAATAAAACTTGCTCGTTATCACACTAAGCGTTCAAACTTGATATCTTTTAAAGGATCTTTTCATGGCCGTACAACTGGTTGTGTTGCACTAACAACTTCTAAAACAAAGTATAGAGCACACTTTGGTGCATTAATGCCAGGTGTATATCACACTGATTTTTGTGATCCATATCGTGATCCTGAAGAGACAGAGAAATTTTCTCCAGCAATTAATAAATTGAACGAACTATTTGAAACTATAACTTCTCCTAAAGAAGTGGCTGCAATTTTCGTTGAGCCAATCCTAGGTGAGGGTGGATACATTACTCCTACTAAGTTTTTTATGAAAGAGCTACGTCGCATCTGTGATGAGCATGGAATAATGTTGGTATTTGATGAAGTTCAATCTGGAAATGGTAGAACAGGTTATATGTTTGCTAGTGAAATGCATGGTGTATATCCAGACATCTTTACTACTGCAAAAGGGATGGCCAGTGGGATGCCACTTGGAGCAATCGTTGCTAAAGAAGAAGTGATGACTTGGGGACGTGGTACACATGGTTCTACTTATGGTGGAAATCCTTTAGCTTGTGCAGCTAGCCTGGCAACTTACGATATTATTGAGCCACTTCTGCCAACTATTTTAGAGCTTGGTAAATATATGATGGGTCGACTTAATGATCTGAAAGCTAAGTATCATGTAATTGGTGATGTGCGTGGTTCTGGATTTATGGTTGGTGTCGAGTTTGTTGATCCTACAACTCTTGCTCCTGCTTCTGAGTTTATGGAAGAGTTCGAGCAACTTGGATTTACTAAAGGTGTACTATTTTTAGGTTGTGGAACAAGTACTATTCGTCTCTCTCCACCACTAATTGTTACTCAACACGAAATTGATATTATGATTGATACTATGGAAGCATGCTTTAAAGAGCTTATGCCAAAATACAAATACTAGGTAACTATGAAAAGAGTTTTTTATATTGCAAATAGTTATGATGGAAGTTACTTTGTTCTATGTGATACATTGGACGAATACTCCCAACGTCTTTCAGCCTACGCTTTGAATCTAAAAAATTCACGAAAAATGAACCACTATTCTTTTGGTAGTGTTGAAATGACTTCGAATGAATATCTGGAGCAACGTGAAAAGTGTAGTACGTTTGAAAAAGAGCGTATTCAGATACAAAAAGAACCAACTCCCGTGGATGGTCCATCGCAGAAAGCTCCAAAGCCTAGCCTGCCTGACGGTGACGCTGACAATGTAATACAACTTTTTCAATAGTTTAAAGCTCCGTAAGGAGCTTTTTTTGCATTATACAACATGTAAAAACTTCACTCCTGACTGTTCTGATAGAGTAGGTAGTGGTATATGTTCATCATAAATTTATTAGGAGAATTTTATGAAAAAAATAGTACTTGCACTTACTTTACTTGTATCACTGTCATCTATTGCTGGAATAATGGATTGTAACCGAGAGGTTAAGACATACTTTGCTGAGCAGCATGCAATGTTCAGTATTGAGTCTGTGTTGTATATTGATCAGATTGCAGCTCATACCTCTCAGCCATATTTTCAAGGGGAGATTTGGAATAATTCAGATCAGAATTTAGCTGTTTATGAAATTCAATCATTTTTTATGGCAGAATTTACACACGTCGCACTTGTACAAGAAGATGGCTGTATAGTAAAAAATCTAATTGAAGTTGGATTTGAATAGCGGTACTTATTTAAGTGCCGCTTCTATTTTTCCAATTGAAATGGTCTCACCTAGTGAAGTTAACTTCCCATCAGCGGAGACAACAAAGTAAACCGGTACTCCTGCATAACCATGCTCTTTTAACCAGTTTCCAATAATAGCATCTCGTTTGGTCCAATCTGCTAATAATAATTTTATGTTGTACTTTTTTACTAATGCACGAAATGCATCAGTATTAATAACTATTCTCTCATTTGCTTTACAGGTAAAGCACCACTTTGCTGTAAAATCAACAAAGGTTAGCTGGCCTGGATTGTTCATCTTTTCAGGTGTCCATTTTTCCCAAGCTAGCTCGTGCATAATTTTTGTTGTACCACTCGTTGTTACTTCACTTTCACTTATACTAATTTCTTGATAACTCCATATAAGTGTTAAGCAGGTTAAAATTATAAAAATTAAGCGGTAAAATATTTTTTTTGAAACTTTATGCCAGAAAAATAGTGTAAAAAATATCATGGCCAAAAGAACGTTCAGCGCAAAGAGTGCATCTGTTGAGCTCAAAGCAACAAAAACATCCAGCAGCCAGACCATTGTCAAAATTAGTGAGAGTCCTAAAAACTTTTTAAGATGTTCCATCCACATGCCAGGACGAGGTAGAATTGCTAAGGCCTTTGGAAAAAAACCGGTCAAAATAAAAGGAAAAGCAAGTCCTAGACCAATCATAAGAAAGATCAAATAGAGTGTAATCGTTGAAGTTGTGAATGCAAATGTGAGTGCTGTTCCAAGAAATGGGGCGCTACAGGGGGTCGATAGAATTGTAGCTAAGACGCCACTTAAAATATCTCCGGTGTAACCATCTTTTAATTGCACTCCACCTAGCTTACTTCCACCAGGAGTACTAAATTCGAAAAGGCCGAAAAGATTTATAGCAAAAATAAATAGTGCCAGTACCATTATGGCAACAAATGTTGGGGATTGAAGTTGAAATCCCCAACCAACCTCTTCTCCAGTTGTTTTAAGCAGGTGAACACTGCCAGCTAAGACTAAAAAAGATAGGAGTATTCCTAAAGAGTAAAACATATTATGGCGGAAAATTTCACCCTTGGTTTGATCACTATGCTTAATCATTCCAAACAGTTTTATAGAGATGACTGGTAGTACACATGGCATGATATTTAAAATCAGCCCACCAATAAATGCAAATAGTAGGTAGAACCATATAGAGCTAGAAGTAGTACTCGATTCATTGGTTGAATTACTCACTGTCGTCGTATGCAGGGCTTTGGTACTTGGTTGGTTGTAAGGAGCAAGAGTTTGATAATAGGCTTTTTTCGTTGCAATCCCTGCGGTTTGAAATTTTGATATTTTTTTCTCAATAATATGTACTTCACCAGAAATAGGATTTTGAATGAGAAATTTTAAAATCCAGGGTTTCGCACAAATTCCATTTTGTGGAAGAGCAATTGGTGGCTCCTCAAATTCTCCCTCCCATTTTATATCAATAACTCCGTGTAGCTCATTATTTTGGTAATAGAGAGTCTCTCTTTGAAAGCTAAAAGGTAGTTGCGGAAAAGGAGTTAAAAGACCCAGCTTTTTAGGCAGGTTTACTTTGTCTATCTGGTGAAAAGTATAGTGCAGAAGTAGGTCATTTTTTCCAGGATCGACAGTTAGGTAGATCTCTAAGTTAGCCGGAATTGCTGTTGTTTGAGGAATGCTAGTAAAAATTTCGTAAATGGTGGATTGGGGCATTGGTGGAGAGTGGTGACCATCTACGACGAACTTATCACCAACCATCTTACCGGTCATAGATATCGATTCAGGAACACAGATATCTTTGCAGGCCAGCCAAGTAGCTTCAATACGTAGTGGTGCCTCTGAAAAAGTTGCTACTTGGTCAGGAGTTAAAAAGTAGAAAAGAGCATTAGACGTTCCATATCCATAGGCAAGTAGGTTTCCTGCTTGCTTCATCTCCTTAGGAATCGGCCACTCAAGTTGTTTTAAATCATATGGACGGTCTTGGTAGAAAAACTTTATCTCAGGAGGAGTTCCAGCATCACCTGGGTTTTTCCAATATGTATGCCAATGGGGATGGTGGTCAAAGGTGATCGCCAAAAAATTGTCCCCATGGTGGGAATAGAGTTGAGCAGATACCTCAACATTTTGCGCATGAGTAAGTATTGAAAATAGTATAAGTGTGGTTAAAAGTACTGTCTTTAGCATATAAAAATCCTCTGTTTTGAGCTCTAATTCTAAAAGAATTTCCGAGTGTTGTACAATGATAAATAGTGAAAATAGGCAGGGAATCCCTGCTTTTATTAAGTATCTAAATATGTGACAATTTAAGAGAAAGTATTATTGATTACAGGTGGAGATATCTTGGTTCAAACAGTTTTAATTTCTGATCCAGACGATAGGTGGAGTGCTGAAACGCAAGATTATCTCATGCGCAGTAATTTTACGGCTAAAGTTGCTTATAGTGGAAAGGAGGTTTTACTGATGCTGTATAAGCAGAAGTTTGATTGCCTGCTTATTGATATAGCAACTAAAAATCATTCGGCACTAGAAGTTATTAGATCGGCAATGAGTAAGATGCCGGCGCTAAAAATTATTTTAACTTTTTCCTCAGAAAGTATTGCCAGTGAGTGGAGTGAACAAAAAGAAGCTTTTTTGAAAATGGGTATTTCAGATATGTTAGTTCGACCTTACTCTTTAGAGTCTCTTGCCGCATCGATGGAAGGTGATACGCAGGAGACGGATTGGAAAAATGTTGAATTTACTGAAACAAAAGATGAACAAGATGTTACTTTAAAAGATCGTGAGTGTACTAAAATACCGCTAACTGATTTTTTTG
>DAOWEO010000164.1 GCA_030638415.1 Bdellovibrionales bacterium
AGGCAGATTGATTTTAGAAAATTACTGCCAATAAATCCTGCAGCACCGGTGATAATGATTGTTTTTTTCATAGTATTAACCTTTAAGCATCTGCTTAAGAGAGGATCTCCAGTGAGGAAGAGTAATATCAAACCACTTGGATATTTTGTTACAGTTTAAAACGCTATACTGTGGCCTTGTTGCAGGAGTAGGGTACTGCGCAGTTGTAATAGGAGTTAAAACGCATTTTATATTTTGCAGTTTTAAAATCTCTAGTGTGAAGTGATACCAACTTGTTACGCCTTGATCACTAAAATGAAAAATCTCTTTGCTTTTGCAAGCTTTTAAAAAGTTCTCATGATGGATTATTTTTATAATTGCCTTAGCAAGATTATGTGCGTAAGTGGGGGTCCCATGCTGATCGGCAACAATGTTAAGCTCGTTTCGATCAATGGCCAGAGCTGAAATGTTTTTTACAAAGTTACTGCCAAGTCTTGAATAGAGCCAAGAGGTACGAATCATTATTGCACTTTTGGCATTTTCAGTGATTGCAACTTCGCCGTCGCACTTTGTCTTACCATATACAGAGAGTGGTTGCGTCTTATCGGACTCACTATAGGGGATTGTCTTTTTCCCATCAAAAACAAAGTCAGTGGAAATATGAACCAGAGAGAAATTGTGGGTATTTGAAAGCTTCGCCAGAGTGAGAGGAACACCATAATTTACTTTTTGTGCTAACTCACTGTCTTGCTCTGCCTTATCTACTGCAGTATAGGCAGCGCAATTAACTACAACGTCAAAGGAGTGATCTTGAAAAAAAATTGAGACATTTTTTTCATCTGTTAGGTCGAGCTCACTAATATCAATAAAAGTGAAAGCTGATTGACCATAGTCTTGTGAAAGTTTATTGATTTCACTACCAAGTTGTCCCTTTGAACCAGTAACTAATATTTTCACAGAGTTTCTTCTCGCAAAATGATTTCTAAATATTCACGGTATTCACTTTTTGGGATTGTCTCAATAAGCTCTTTAAACTGCTCTGGGCTGATGAGCTTTGTGCGGTAAGCAATTTCTTCAAGGCAGGCAACTTTTATTCCCTGTCTCTGCTCTATAGCACCAATAAATGCAGAAGCTTCTAGTAGGGAACTCGGTGTTCCTGAATCAAGCCAAGCAAGTCCACGATTTAGGGTATGTACTTCAAGCGAGCCCTCTTCAAGGTAGGATTTGATGAGTTCTGTAATTTCAATCTCACCACGCACAGAGGGAGTAATCTCTTTAGCTCGCTTTGTTGCAGTATTGTCAAAAATATAGAGTCCCGGAATCGCAAAGTTTGATTTTGGGTTTGTAGGTTTTTCTTCAATAGAGATCGCCTTTCCAGTAGAGCTATCAAATTCTACAACACCGTATCTCTGCGGGTCATTGACATGGTAAGCGAAAACTCGAGCGTTATGTCCATTCTCTTTTTTTGTCTGAGCGGCACAAGCATCACGAAAAACCTGAAAATTACCATAAAATAGGTTATCACCTAAAATCATTGTGACATCGTCATCTCCAATGAACTCTTCTCCAAGAATAAAAGCCTCGGCCAGGCCATTAGGTTGCTCTTGAATTTTAAAAGAGAGGTTTATGCCAAGCTTTTCACTTCCGGCAAATAGTTTTTGAAAGTGAGGGATATCGTGGGGAGTACTAATAAGTAGAATATCTGTGATGCCAGAAAGCATTAGAAGACTTAGTGGATAGTAGATCATGGGTTTATTGTATATTGGCTGAAGTTGCTTACTGACGATTGAAGTAAGTGGATAGAGTCTACTGCCTGAGCCTCCAGCTAAAATAATACCCTTCATAATACTTTCCTTTTTATAGAATACTTTTTATAGTATTTAACAGGTGCAGGGTACTTTTGTCACTTTTTATAGGTAAAATATGAAATTAATTCAAACAGACTTTCCAGAAGTGAAAATTATTGTTCCTGACGTCTTTTCAGATAATCGAGGATTTTTTACTGAGAGTTATACGCAAAACAAGTTTGCTAAGCTAGGTATTACTGCTGAATTTGTGCAGGATAATCACTCATATAGTGAGTTTAAGGGAACTATTCGTGGATTGCACTTTCAGTCAAGTCCGATGGAGCAAAGTAAATTGGTTAGAGTAATTCAAGGATCGGTTCTTGATGTGATTGTTGATATTAGAAAAGAGTCTGTAAATTTTGGAAAATATATTACAGTTGAGCTTTCAGCAAACAATTTCAGGCAAGTTATGATTCCTCAAGGATTTGCTCATGGATTTTGCACCCTAGAAGATCACTGTCATGTGAGCTATAAGGTGGATAATTTTTATAGTAGTGAAAATAATTGTGGGATAATTTGGAATGATTCGACAGTTGGAATTGAGTGGCCGGTAAAAAATCCTATTTTGTCTGAGCAAGATCAGAAATGGACTAATTTAGAGAGTACAATATGAGTGAAAATCAATATAAAATATCTGTTGTAATTCCACTGTATAATAAATCTGAGCTGACCAAGAGTTGCTTGGAATCACTAATTGAAAATTCTAAAATCCCACTTGAGATTATTTTAGTAGATAATGCCTCAAGTGATGATACGCAAAAAGTTGTCGAAATATTAAGACCTGTTATGGAAGGGCTTAAATGGAAAGTTACATTACTTAGTAATGATCAGAACGTAGGGTTTGGACGAGCAATGAATCAAGGAGCTCGCGTTGCAACCTCTGAATATTTAGCTCTAATTAATAATGATATATGGGTCATGCCGGGGTGGGATGAAAAATTAATTACTGAGATTGAACGTTTATCGGCAGATATGGTGAGTCCATATTACTATGAAAAAGAGTTTGTCTCAAAAGAGATAATACTTTCTCTGGCAGATGACTTCATTAATAAAAATATAAATAAACAGCGACGTTTTTGGGGATCTGCCTTTATGTTTTTTAGGCGCTCTTCATTTTTCTCTTTGGGTATGTTTGATGAGCGTTTTTTTGTTACCTATGAAGATACTGATCTAAAAAAACGTGCCAATGACACAGGTTTTAAATATTTTTTAGTGAGCAATTGCTTTATTTGGCATAAGTCTAAAGGAACGAGAGGGGATAATCATAATCTTGAAATGCCAAAAATTGAGCAACAGGGGTTAGATTTATTCATAGATAAGTGGGGCTATGATCCACGTCCTGCACAAAACACTAAGTGGGCAAAACTGC
>DAOWEO010000158.1 GCA_030638415.1 Bdellovibrionales bacterium
ACGTCATTTTTAGGTATTTACAATAAAATACCTTTAGCATACCAACATATTACCTGAAGATAACTAATCTACACCTTCATACATATCATTAAAAGTTGTACATTGAAGTATCTTTTAAATTATAGACATTGTCAGCTGATGTTGTTTTTGTAAAACTGAAAAAAATATTTTCATTCTGAACATGATACTTAATCTAATGGAAAGTGGAAGAATAGCTTTGAACTCCTATAAAACAGTTATCAAAATAGTAACAGTCAATATAGCGATCTTATCCATATTGATTGTTTTGGTGGAGCTGGTCTTTGGTAATTGGCTTGGTAAGAAAAATATCAACCATCTGAATATTTATAAGAATTTTACCTATAAATATAAGCAGGCCCTATATAAGGGCAATCCAAATATTCTTTATAAAAAAGATAAGTATGGATTCAGAGGTAATTATAAGAATATAAAAGACATAGATATTCTGACCGTTGGTGGAAGTACTACTGATCAAAGATTTATTACAGAGGGAAAGACCTGGCAAAATGTACTTTCCAGGCTACTAAGTAGTCGAGGACAATATACTTCTGTTGTGAATGCTGGAGTAAATGGTCAATCAACAATAGGTCACATTAAAAACTTTCAGATCTGGTTTCCTCAAATTAAAGATTTCAATCCGAAGTACTTTTTGTTCTACCTAGGAATAAACGATTTTTACGTTGACCAGCAAAGCCCTTTTGACAATTTAGAACAGCAAAACTTAACCCAAATAATCAAGTCCAACAGTATAAGCTACTACTTATTTAGAACCTTAAGAGGTATTATTTTAGCCCATTTTGTTTATAAAGTTACTCACAAAAAAATCAATTTCACTAAAATGAAGTGGACAAAGATCCCTCTGATTAAAAGTCAAAAAGCATATCAAAAAGTAATGAAAATGAGATTACATAATTATAAGAGGAGACTTAGAATTTTATTTACTCTTGTACAGCAGCACTATCAGTCAAAAATTATTTTAGTTACACAAAAATATAACTACTATAATAAAATAAATGGAGAAATCCATGGCCTTGATAAGGTTAGATTTTTTGATGGTATAAAATACAACGGAGTCGATCAGTACTATCTAATGAGATTACTTAATAAGGCAGCTATTGAAATATGTAATGAGTTTAATGGAATTTGTATTGATTTTGCAGAAGACATAAAACTTAATCATGATGATTTTTATGATTTTGCCCACAATACACCAATTGGAGCTGACAAGATAGGAAGGTATCTCTATGAGGAGTTAAAGGAAAAGATAATAGTCTCACCTCCGATCAACTTGAAGTCTAGGTAATGGTCTTAGTTTAATATCACATTGTTATGTAAATTGTTGAAATGTGTAATTTAATAGTAGCTCATCATCAAATACATTGCTTTTTAAGTTTACTTATCACCACCATAAATATATTTTATGTTATATAAATTTTTTTAAGGAGCTAAATATGAAACACCTTCTATTACTACTGCCACTATTTATCTTAACTTCATGTATCGATCCAACCGGAAATCTTCATGTTAATGAAAAATTAAGCTTAATTCACACCACTGTATTTAATAACCATAAAACAGTTACAGTTGCTCCTGGCGACTACAACATGACTCTTACTATTAAATCAAATGATAGATTCAAACTTCAAATCAGTGGAATCAATAAAGATATTAAAATAAAAACAAAAAGAGGATTATCTATTCCTGAAAATGGAGCAATCTTTCTCCCTGCTGCAGACCTAGGACAGAAATACGATATGCACATTACCATGAATACAAAAACTACCAATAGTGACCGTAGAATTAAGCGTGAAACATGTGATCGAATTGAATACCGTACTGTCTGTCGTTCTGACTCTGCTGGGCATACTAGATGCTACCAACAGCAGTATGTTACAATCGGACGACGTGATGTTGAATACTATATTCAGACAGTAGCAAGAGTAATGAACCTAGAAATGCTTTTAGCAAACTCTAATATTGAGGCTGCAAATTTCTCAGGCCGCGACAATGACAGTCGTCAGATTAATGTTTGGGAAGGCTTTTGCCGCTAGTTTTTATTTAATACATTCTAATAAAAAAAAGCCACAACATGTGGCTTTTTTTTTTGAGTTTTTTTTAAAAGAAGCTGCCACCCCAAGGACCTTTCTTCTTACCTTTTTTCTTCTTCTTACCAGCACCAGGCTGTTGGCGAAATCCAGGAGGAGCGTCCATTCCAGGCATCCCCGGCATGCCACCTCCCATTCCAGGAAGACCCATTCCAGGCATACCTCCGCCTTTCATCATTCCCATCATACCACCCATCATTTTTTCCATCTGCTTAAATTTGGCAATAAAATCTTTCACATCTGCCATCTTTTTACCAGAACCACGAGCAATTCGCTCCATTCTTGAAGGGTTTAGTAATTTATAATCATCACGCTCTTTTTTTGTCATTGAAGAGATAATAACTTTCATCTTTGTCATCTCGTCCTGTGCAGGGCTTAGGTCCCCTAGTTGCCGTAGCATTCCACCCATTCCTGGAATCATCTTTAAAATATTTTCCATCGGCCCAAGGTTACTCATCATATCCATCTGTTTCATGAAGTCATCAACAGAGAATTTTCCTTTCTCCATTTTTTTCATCATATTTTCAGCTTCTTTTTCGTCAATAACCTCTTCTGCTTTCTCCACTAGTGAGAGTACATCTCCCATATCTAAAATTCTTTTTGCAAGACGGTCAGGATGAAAGAGCTCAAGGTCTTTCATCTTCTCCCCTGTAGAAATATAACGTATTGGAACGCCCGTAACGTGCCTAATTGACAGAGCAGCTCCACCTTTAGCATCAGAGTCCATTTTTGATAAGACAACTCCGGTCAGTTTAACCGTTTCATGAAAGACTTTAGCCACGTTGACTGCTTCTTGCCCTGTCATTGCATCTGCGACAAGTAGAACCTCAGGAGAGAACTGTTCCAGACTCTCTCGTACCTCTTTTATTTGCCCCATTAGCTCATCGTCAACATGGAGCCGACCTGCAGTATCCACAATTACCACATCATGACCGTTCTCTTTGGCAAATGCCATTGCGGCCAGTGCAATATCTTTTGGATGCATCGAAAGATCAGAATCAAACCAATCCATATCCATGCTTTTAGCAAGGGTTATTAGCTGCTCTTTTGCAGCAGGCCTAAACGTATCAGCAGGGACTAAGAGGGATCTAAGACTTTTTTTACTTTTTAAAAATAGAGATAATTTACCAGAAAAAGTTGTCTTACCTTGACCGTTAAGGCCAACGATTAATGCAACGCTAGGCTTGTTCTTACTAAAATCAATTTCTTCGTTGGCATCTCCCATAACTGCAGCTAGCTCGTCATGGACAATTTTAATAAATTGTTCACCTGGATTTACACCACGTATAACTTTTTCGCCTAATGCTTTCTCTTTAACATTTGCTATAAAGTTTTTTACAACTTTAAAATTAACATCCGCTTCCAGCAGTGCCGTGCGCACTTCCTTAAGAGTTGTCTCAATATTATCATCTGAAATCTTCCCTTTTCCTTGGATCGATTTAAAGGCATCTGCAAATTTATCACTTAACGTATCAAACATTTTGTACTCCCCATTTTAAGGCGCCTATGTTATCACCAAAGTTATGACTTTTTCAACGTCTCTACAAAACAAAATTACAAAAGGCTGTGAGCTCAACTCTCCTATCAGCTTAGGAGCGGTCTCATTTGCCAGTAATCTCCTATTTGCCCCTATGGCGGGAATTAGTAATAAGTCGTATAGACGCCTAATGGAGGACCTAGGAGCAGGTGGCACTGTTTCAGAGCTAATTTCTGCAAAAGCTATTACTTATAAAAATAAGAAAACAATTGATATGCTAAAACTAGCTAAACAAGAGAAAAATGTTGGTTTACAAATTTTTGGCCAAGATGCAAGTGATTTAGCCTATGCTGCCCAAGTTGCAGCAGAATATGGAGCTAAGTTTGTAGATATAAATTTGGGATGTCCAGTCAGAAAAGTAGTTAATAACGGTGGCGGTTCTGCCCTATTGAAAGAGCCTGCTGCACTTGGAAAACTGCTTTCAACTATAAAAAGCTCCCTTTCCATTCCACTGAGCATTAAAATTCGTACCGGATGGGATGCCGATGGCCGTAACGCTGATGAGATCATTAAAGTTGCGTACAATGAAGGTATTGAATGGGTGGCAATCCACGGCAGAACCAGATCGCAACAGTACCGTGGCAAAGCAGACTGGGAATATATTGAACATATTATTGCAGATGCCTCCCTGCCTATAATTGGTAATGGAGACCTGCACAGTGCTCCCAAAGTTAGAAAAAAATTAGAGCAGACTAGTTCAGATGCACTAATGATTGCCAGAGGAGCCTTGCGCTTCCCTTTCATTTTTTTAGAATCCATTGATCCTACTTTAATCTTTACCCCAACTGATTACTGCGAAGTTCTTTTACGTCTTGGTCAGTACTTTCAAGAAGATTTCACCAGTGAACGTCTACAACTTGTTCAGCTGCGTAAGCATGCTGCTTGGTTTGCCGCAGGCTACCCGCATAGTGCAAAATTCAGACAAGATATCTTTTTAACTAAGACCCTTTCAGAACTAGAAAAGCTCATTGCACATTACTTTCAAAGTGTTGCAACAGCTGATAAAAAACTTGATTTAGAAAGTGAATTTATGACTTCGGGACATGGCTAAGAGTCCTGCTGTCCCAGTAATTTTAAGTGTGAAACAATATTTTTACGTGCATAACGTAACAACTCCTGCGGAATCCCTTTATAGATAGTTGCTAACATCTCATCGATAGAAGCCCCTTTATCATGCAGCTCTTTTACCTGCCTGTTACGAATTTTTGTATGATCCAAAGTTTTTTCTAAACGGTTAGTTCCGTAAACCCCAATGCCATGAGATGGAAAAATAACATTAGGGCTTAGATCAATAATTTTTTGTAAAGTAGTTTGATACTCCCCCATATCACCCTCAATATCTCCAACCACGACTGTCGCTCCAAACTGGAATAGATCCCCTGCAATAAACCACTGATAATCTTCAGAGTGAAGAGCGAACTGGCCATTATCATGCCCCGGAACATGCATGGCCATGAGAGGTTGTCCCAACCAACTCCCAATTTGCTCTCCATCGCTAACATACTCAACAGAGCATTCATTAAATGTATCTTTACCACGTTTATGTTTGATCAACTCGTGCGTACGCTCACTCATCATTACGGGTATTTCTAATGTCCTAGCAAGTGAGTGTGCAAGATTCAAATGATCTCGGTGGTGGTGAGTAATAAAGATCATCCGCACATTTTCTACTTCTAGACTGGCTAAAAGTTTTTTAAGTGTCTGCTCATCCTTTGGAGATGGATCAACTAAGATTCCATCTATCAAAAAACAGTTTGTAAAATAGGCAGGTGGCAGTGTGATTGATTCGACAAAAAAATGTTTAAGGCCATAGACTGGCTCAATCATCGGGATCATCTTTTGGGTATTAATTTGCAGACTAAAATCATAAAGCCCACGTTCTGTAACATCACACCAACTGCCATCTCGAATTGTCTTTAAAATTTTGATAAAAGGAGGAACGCAGAGTATTTTACCTTGCTGATAATAGCTTAAAACATTTTGCGCTGAATCCCACGTGCCATACTCTATTTCAGCAACTTCAATCTTAAAGCTCATCTCACTTTTTAGCTGTAACAAGTAGTAATAAGTATCAAATTTATATGGATTAAATGGAGGGCTCATGGCCTGACCAAAGAGCCTTGGTCTCTCTATCTCCCCTTTGGCAAATAAATCCTCAAGAGAAATTCCCACCTCTTCTTCAACCTCACGGTTTAAAGCGTTCATAAAAGGATTCTCCCAAGAAGAGACATCAGGCATCATACTCTGGCGATCACTATCAGCCTTATCCACCTTTCCACCAGGAAAAGAGTGGTAACCAGGAAAAACACGTAGAGAGTTTTGTCTTTTAATGGTAAAGATCTTATTATTACATTGAAAAATAATTGCAACAGCTTGAATCATGAGAGGAGTTTAATGGATATTGTAAGTGCTTGTCTAGTTGGATGTAACTGTCGCTATGATGGAGGAAACCAGTTAAGGCCAGATATTGAAGCTCTATTTAAGCAAGGTCTCCTGCTTCCTGTTTGTCCCGAGCAACTCGGAGGATTAACCACTCCACGTCCACCTGCTGAAGAGAGTGAAGGCAAGATGATGACTGTTGATGGCAACGATGTAACCTCACAGTATGCCACTGGTGCTAAAGAAGCTCTAACTCTTTTACAACTTGTAGGCGCAAAAAAGGCATACCTTAAAAGTCGCTCGCCAATGTGCGGCCATGGTCAAATATATGATGGCAGCCACTCAGGTAAGCTAACAAGTGGAGATGGAGTTTTTACCAAACTACTCCTAAATCATAATATTAAGATTGAAAGAATCGACTAATAGTTAATTTTACCTAAACATCTAAATCCCACTGCACTAGAAGCAGGTTTTTTCACTGCGGGGTCAGTAGTGAATGGCGTACTACATGGTGTAAACTGCGAAGAGTATACCCCTGCCTTATCTGCAGATTGAAAACTACCACCACCTAGCATTGAACCACAAGCATTGGCATCATCAAATATTTGCTGAGAGTAGATCTGAATATGATCATTATGCAACTTACTAGCTAAAATTCCACTCGAGTTCATTCTAAGTGCATCCTCAGAGGCTAGGTCTAAATCAGAACCAGGCCAAGCATTAAGATTAATATTACTTGATACAGGCAGACCAACTGGTACAAAGACTCTATTTGAATAAACCGTATCGGGAGTAGGAATATACCACTCTGTCAGCTCTCCATTACATGACTCACTCGCGTCGTTGTCCATACATGGGCCGAGTCTCCCATCAAAACGAAAAATACCAAATTGACTGTCATTTGTTTCATTACCATCAATATAAGAAAAAACAGTATTAAAAGCTACGTTAGGAGTTACCCAGATATTATCATAATAAGCATCATAATCATTATAAGAAAGTAATGCTGGCATCGGAAGTTTTAAAGTGAACTCATCAGCCCAATCCGTGTTAGTAGTACCATTACTGCGATACAGTATTCCAGTATCTACATCTAAGTATCTAACTCCAACAGCACCAGGAACAATTTGGTTTATAGGAGCTCCACCACTAAAACAATCCACATCAGCACCTCCATTATCATGACAATATGCCATTGATGGTGAGAAGCTCCACTGACTAAAAAATTGTGGATCTGCACTCAATGGGTGTGTAGAAGTCACAGGAGTCACAGGAGGCGCACCCTCAAATCCAAATGAACTAATATGCGCTGTCCCATCCGTTTCTTCATTAGCCAAGAATTCGCAGACATAAGGAGATGGACAGAATAATCGATCCCTCGTCCACTCCGTTACATTACCAACTACATCTTGTATTCCAAACCTAGAAACACAAGTTTCAGTTTGAGATGATCCAGTATAAAAAGATCTAATTGCCGGGATAGAATTTTCCGTTCCAGGCAGTGTATAAGCGACACTTACAGATGGAACATCCGTATTAACAAAGCTTGCGTCTAAACCATTTGCAGCACTTGAATTACACTTTGCACTACTATCTAGGTCAAGACCATGCTCTAAAGCAGTAATTGTGACATCGTCTAAATCATCACTATTCCACAAACCGAAACCAATTTGCTCTTTTCGATTGGGAAGTTCAAACTTTATATTTGGACCACCTATAATAAGACTTCCTACAATATCCGTACCTGCAATATTAATCCTTTCTTGACAAAAATCATTTGCTGTTTCTTGATCTATATTGGTTAGTGGTGGAAGGTGAGCCATCCTAGACACATATACATTCGCTTCTGTATCAGCGAGAGAACTAGCTAACTTACCTCTAAGAGCATCGCTAGCAATATCGTTCCACCCTCCATCATACACATAACACTTTGCAGTAGATCGATCATAATATACATCGTTCAATGCCCCCGCAACATTACCACTTGGACTAACCGTTCCAATACATCCTGTCGATGGACG
>DAOWEO010000121.1 GCA_030638415.1 Bdellovibrionales bacterium
AAGTTCAATCTCTTTTGCTTCAAGACTCACTTGCACTTATCTCTTTTAGCTTTGATAAAAGCTTAGCTGCTTCGGTTAAAAAAAGAGGGCAGCTGTCATATGCTTTTTTCGCATACAGCTCAGCATAGGTATGTGAGGTTAGATTACGTGTCTCTTGCAGCTCAATCCAAAGCTCAACACTTTCAATCCAGCCCAGTTGCCCAATCTTTCTGATGACTGATCTTGGGGAGTTCTCCGTGATGCCTTGCTCTCTTAGAACTTTCTTGGCCATCTTCCAGCTTAATTCAAAGCTGTACTCAAACCTTTTAATAGTACCATCACGTTCAAGATCGTTTTGTGCAGTATTAGTTAAAGCTTCACTAAGTCTGTTAAGAGCATCTTCGAATTTGGTAAAATCTATCATAACTTCTCCAAAATTGGTTGTGACCGTGTAGACCAGAAGCGCCCAGAAAAGTAGGCCTAAAACAAAAAAAGACCAAGAAAATCAAAGGGTTAGGTTGATTTTCTTGGTCTATAAACTTGGTACTCCCAAGGGGATTCGAACCCCTGTTACCGCCGTGAAAAGGCGATGTCCTAGACCGGGCTAGACGATGGGAGCAAATACAATATCGTCTGAATTCGTTGAAGGTGGTGATCCCGCTGCGACTCGAACGCAGGACACCCTCCTTAAAAGGGAGGTGCTCTAACCAACTGAGCTACGGGACCAAAACCGTCAAACGTAGAAGTCATAATAAGGATTTTTTGAGTGTTGTCAAATGAAAATGTAGTATAAAAAGTAAAAAATTCAATTATTATTGCAAAGCCTTTAAGAGTGCGATATTTAAGCTCTTTTAGAATTTATTTCAGGTAAAATTTTATGGAAAACATTGAGCTCAATGCTCCAAAACGCGTCTCTTTTCATACACTAGGATGTCGCCTCAATTTTTCAGAGTCAGGGACCATTGCAGCTGACTTTGAAGCTCGAGGTTACTCAATCGTAGATTTTGGAACAGAGTCTGACGTTACTTTTATTAATACTTGTACAGTAACAGATAAGGCGGACTCTACTTGTCGTAATCTTATTCGTAAGGCGCACCGTAGCTCTCCTGAGGGAAAGGTTATTGTTGCTGGATGCTATGCTCAGATGGAAGCAGAGGCCATCTCTAAGATGGAGGGAGTTGATCTTATCTTAGGAACAAGTGAGAAATATAGAGTTCTCGATTTCTTAGATGAAGCCCAAGAGCAGTTGATCAGAGTTGATCAGACCAATGAATTTTGGGAAGCTTCTACGACTTTAGCTGATAAGCATACCCGTGCTTTTTTAAAAATTCAGGATGGATGTAACTATGTCTGTTCATTTTGTATTATCCCTTTTGCTCGAGGTCGCTCAAAGGCACTTCCGATTAAAGACGTTGTTCGTCAGGCTAGAGAGTTAGTGAAAAATGGTTACAAAGAGATCGTCTTAACCGGTGTGAATATTGGTGAGTATGAGGCAAAAAGTGGGGAAAAACTCTCAAATCTTGCTCAGGAATTAATCAATCTTGAAGGGTTAGAGAGGCTTCGATTTTCGTCGGTAGAGCCCAATACTTTTGATCAAAAACTTATTAGTGTAATGAAAAGCTCATCTAAGTGCTTGGATCATTTTCATCTTCCTCTTCAAAGTGGTTGTGACAAGACTTTAGAGAAAATGAGACGAAAATATGACTCATCGTTTTACGAACAGTTAGTGAGCAAGCTTAAATCGGACTATCCTGATGCTGGAATTGGTGCTGATATCATTGTGGGTCACCCTGGAGAGAGTGATAAGGACTTTAACGAAACAGTTAAATTTTTAGAAAGAGTCCCAATTACTCATTTTCACGTTTTTCCTTACTCAAAAAGAAAAAATACTACTGCTGCCAAAGAAGAAGATCATATTCAGCACCATATTAAAAAGAGCCGAGTGCAAGCTATCGTTGAACTTGGTGAGAAAAAACTTCTCCAGTTCTCAAATGACCAGCTTGGTAAAGAGGCATCTGTTCTCTTTGAAAGACAAGATGATGAAGGTCTGTGGGAAGGCTACACATCTAATTTTATTAGAGTGAAAGTCAGTTCAAATTTAGATCTCAAAAATAGTATTAAGCGAGTCTTACTTAAAACAATTGAAAGCTCTCAAGTATTTGCTGAAGTACTCTGAGCAATAATTGCATTATTTGTCTTCCTTCCTTATAACTTTATAATGATTACATGAGTTATTTACCTCAAAAAAAGAAACAAACTCCTTATGGGATTTATCTTTCTATTATCATTCTTTTAGTTCTCTCTTTTTCTATTGAAGAGTATTTTTCCTTTCAAAAAATGAAGGAGAGAACAATTGAAAGTCATATGGAATCATCGAAGTTAATTCGTGATTTAATGATGAGTGTTCGACGAGTTTACCAGAAGCAATTTATTGATAGTGGAATGGAATTAAATGAAAAAACAATTGGTTTTTTGCCTGCACATTCCATGAGCTATATTTCAAAAGCTTTTAAAAATTGGAATAGTTCAGGAGTCTCCTTTAATAATATTTCTGATCAGCCACGAAACTTTCAAAACCAAGCCGATAGTGATGAGCTTAAGGTGATGGCATTTTTTAGAAAACATAAAGATAAAGAAAGCTTTACCTCAATCATTGAACAAAATGGGACCAAATATTTTCACTACACAGAACCGATCTGGGTGGAGCAGTATTGTCTCAAATGTCATGGAGCAAAAGAGAGTGCTCCATCTACTATCCAGGCTTTGTATAAGACATCTTATAATTATAGCCCTGGAGATTTACGAGGCCTTTTAAGTATAAAAATACCACAAGAAATATTATTGATTGAGGCGAATGAAAACTTTTTGACTTCATTTGCTTACCGCTTGTTTTTGTTTACCTTGATCCTCTCGACTATTATCATCTTACTTTATCTCTATTTTAAGCAGCGTTTACGTGCTGAAAATAATCTTTTTTTTCAGCATCAAAAGCTTGATCTTCTTTTGAAGGGGATGAATGTTGGATTATGGGATTGGAATCTTAAAGAAAATAAGGTCTCTTTTGATGAAGCATGGATAAAGATGCTTGGATATGAACTTCCTGAAATAGAACAAAATTTAGACTTCTGGCGAAGCCTGATTCATCCAGATGATTTAGACCAATATTATATTGATCTAAATGCACATACTGATGGAAAATCTGAAATATATGAAAATATTCATCGTATGAAACATAAAAATGGAGAGTGGCTCTATATTAGAGATCATGGAATAATTGTAAATAGAGACATTAAAGATGAGCCCGTTCGCTTTATAGGCACTCATTCAGATATTACGGAGCAGTGGAAATCAGAGTTACAGGTATTCGATGCTCGAAAGGCAAGAGATCATTTTTTCTCTATGATGAATCATGAAATAAGAACACCACTTGGAGGTATGTTAATTAGTCTCTCACTCTTATCAGAAGAAACACTTAATCCTGAACAAAAAAAGCTAACTAATTTAATAATTCAAAATGGAACACTTCTTGAAAATTTAGTGGATGATATACTTGAAGTAAGTAAGCTCAACGATAAAAAAATAAAATATAAGAAAAAAACGTTTAATTTAGAAGAAGCTGTCTCAGAAGTGGTTGCTCTTTTTTCTAAACAATGTGAAGAGAGAAAAAATGAAGTTATTGTTAATTACTTACCAAAAGGCAAAGCATATATAGGTGATGTTTATCGTATCAAGCAAGTTTTAAATAGTTTACTTTCTAATGCAAATAAATTTACCGAAAAAGGAAAAATTACGATAGAACTTACTTACGTTAAAGGAGCTATAAAGCTTACCGTTACAGATACAGGAATAGGTGTTGATCCAGAAGGAATTAGTGAAATCTTTTTACCTTTTTCTCAAATCGACTCAAGTCGAACGAGGAAATATTCAGGTACAGGCTTAGGGCTATATATCTCAAAAAATATTTGTGAACAGATGGAAGGGGATTTAACAGTAAGTAGCGTCATTAACGAAGGTGCAAGCTTTAGCGCAACATTTCCTCTTGAAATTTCAAATGAGCTAGATAAGAAAATATTACCTCTTAAAGATATTGTTATTTCTGAAAAGGCTAAGTCATCTTTAATTCTAATTGTTGAAGATAATGAAGTTAACTCCACAGTACTTAAGATGCTTCTTAATAAAAGAGGATTTGAAAAACTTGAAATTGTAGAAAATGGAAAACTTGCTTGTGATTTTTTAGAAAATAATCACTGTGATCTTATTTTGATGGATTGCATGATGCCTGTGATGGATGGTTATGAGGCTACAAAACAGATAAAAAATAATGAGAAAACGGCTCACATACCTATCATTGCTGTTACGGCAAGTGCCCTTGATACTGAGATAGAATATTGTCTTAACGTTGGAATGAATGATGTTCTTCTTAAGCCCATTAAGATTATTGACTTGATTCAAATGCTAGAAAAACATCTGTCGTAGTTTAGACTAGTTGACCTGATTTAGAAGGTTTTCATTAATGAAAAATTCTTTAAGTTGTTCAACACACATCTCACTAACCCTAAATTGTGCTTCAGAAGTACTTGCTCCTAGATGTGGAGTTGTGATGAGGTTTTTAAGTTTTAATAGTTTTGACTCTGGCTCTAGTGGTTCTGAGGAGAAGACATCTAAAGCAGCAGCTTTAATTTTATTTCCAGAAAGTACTTTATAAAGATCTTCTTCATTAACGATACCGCCCCTAGCACAGTTAATAAAAAGAGCATCTTTTTTCATCAGGTTAAACTGTTGTTCACCAATTAAGTCTAAAGTCTCTCTCGTTTTAGGAAGATGTACTGTAACAATATCATTTTCTCTAAAGATTTTATCAATATCATCAGTCCATGATGCATATGAGAGCCCATGGTCTTTTTTGTTTCGAGTGTAGTAGGTTGCTTCAATTTCAAATCCTGAAAGTCTTTTGGCAACAATCTGTCCAATACCTCCAAAACCAATAAAGCCAATTTTTTTCTTCCAGAGTTCTCGACCTGTAAACTGAGCTTTGTCCCATCTACCTGAGTGCATTGAACTATCTGCCCAAGCCGTTTTTCTTAAAAGAGTAAACATGAGGGCAATTGTATGTTCCGCAGCAGAATTTGCATTTGCACCAGGAGTGTTTGAGACGCTAATGCCTTTAAGAGCACAGTAAGCTTTGTTAATATTATCTGTTCCTTCTCCTGCGCGAATAACATATTTTAAATTAGGAGCACTCTCGAGAAGTTCGGAGGTTACTTTTGTTGCTGACCTGATAACTAGCCCGTTAATTTTTGGGAGAAGTTCTTGTAGCTTTTCTTGAGTGATCTTAGATTCAGGATAGAGCTCAAATTCTTTAACATTTTTAAGTGTGTTAAAGAGCTCTTTATCAAATCCATCAGAAACAACAATAAAAGGTTTACCCACAAGTGACTCCATCATCTTTGAGAAAATAAATTTTTTTGAGTATAGGGGGAAACGAGCACAATGTGAAGAGGGATCTCTTTTTATTGAAATTGCAAAGAAACAAACCTGAATGACACCTAATTATATTAAAAATGTCATTCAAGTTTTGTTTAAGCGATAGCTTTAAACTCTAAGTTCATCTGTAGCGAGTTTAAAGTAGATTGGAATTCGTTAAGGGTTGGAAGATTCCCAAAATGGGTGTTTTCAAACATGGTTCGAGCAATAAAATCGAAAATTTCGATCTCTGTTGACTCATCGTTGTCGAATAGAAATGCTCGCCAATTTGTTTTTCCATATTTTTTGTAATTTAGAAAAACATTTTGAACAAGTTCATTCTTTGTTTTGACTCCTAGCCCGATGACATATCTCTCCTTTGATAGTTCAAGGTACCAAACCTTGTAGTCATCTTGGTTTAAAGGGTGCTTAGAAGTCTCTACCGCGATTGCCATATACATAGACGCCTCCTTAAGTGTGAAATCATCATGATTTCCCTTCTAACCCTTATTGGCCTCCTTCCATTATAAGGGCTTTATTGTGTGCTGAGAGTTGATCTGCCTGATCGTGACATCCTGTCTTGATCGTTTGTGGCCATCCCTTTCTCACTTATAATCATAGCCTGAACTAATTTAAAAAATCATTAGAAATCCTCTAACTAATTCAGACTTAAAGTTTGAGATAGTTAGTTTTTATTGGATGTTTTGACTTTATAGCTCTGTAAGTGGTGTCTAAATAGGCCCGTGCAACGAGTTAGCCTCAAAATAGGCAAAAAAAAAGGCCATGAAACATGACCTTTTCTTAATTTAATTTTAAAAACTAATTAAAGTAGCGGAGCAATAACAAGAGCAACAATAGACATTAATTTTACTAGAATGTTCATTGCAGGACCTGAAGTATCCTTGAATGGATCACCAACAGTATCACCTGTTACAGCTGCTTTGTGAGCTTCACCAGATTTGGCTTCACCTTCGATCTGACCTTGCTCAATAGCTTTCTTAGCGTTATCCCAAGCACCACCAGCGTTGGCCATAAATAGTGCCATTAAAACACCTGTAACAGTAGCACCAGCAAGCATTCCACCGAGAGCTTCCTTACCAAGTACAAATCCAATAACAATTGGAGCAAGTAGTGTCACAATACCAGGGATTACCATCTGCTTTAAAGCAGCGTTTGTTGCAATTGAAATACAAGCTTCAGTATCAGGTTTTGCAGTTCCTTCCATGAGTCCAGGAATAGTTCGAAACTGACGTCTAACTTCTTCAACCATCTCAGCAGCTGCCATACCAACAGAGTTCATTGTGTTGGCACCCATAAAGAATGGAAGTACTCCACCTAAGAAAAGCCCTATTACAACTGTTGGTTCCATAATGTTAATTGTTTGAATATTTGCAGCTTTTGCGTAAGCTGAAAAAAGTGCAAGAGCTGTAAGGGCTGCTGAACCAATAGCAAAACCTTTTCCCATTGCAGCAGTTGTATTTCCAATAGAGTCAAGACGATCAGTGATCTCTCTTACTTTTGGATCAAGCTCACTCATCTCAGCGATACCACCAGCGTTATCAGCGATAGGTCCGTAAGCATCAACAGTCATTGTAATACCAACTGTTGCGAGCATACCAACTGCAGCGATACCAATTCCATATAGTCCAGAGACCATATAAGAAATATAAATAGCACCTGAGATAATAATGATTGGAGCAATTGTTGAATACATTCCAACTGCAAGACCTGCAATAATGTTCGTTGCATGTCCTGTCTTACCAGCAGCAGAAACTTTTAGTACTGGATTAAACTCAGCAGAAGTAAAATACTCAGTAGCAAAACCAATTGCTAATCCTGAAAGAGAACCAACAACCATTGCATAGAAAGGTCCTAGAGCATATGGGAATCCTGTAAAATTCATTGAGCTTACAGCGTAGTATGCTCCAATAAAAAGAAGTACTAGTGAGATAACCGGAGTATATCTAATAGCATTAACAGGGCTTACATTTTTCATTAAGTTCATTGTTAAAATACCAATGAGTGAAGCTACTAGACCAATTGTTGAAATTACAATTGGAAGAGTCATTGCTCCAACTGAATTAACAGCAAGAGTTGAACCGATAAACATTGTTGCGATAATTGAACCAACATATGATTCAAAAATATCTGCACCCATTCCAGCAGTATCACCAACGTTGTCACCAACATTATCAGCAATCGTTGCAGGGTTTCTTGGATCATCTTCAGGAATTCCTGCTTCAACTTTTCCAACAAGATCAGCGCCAACATCAGCAGCTTTAGTATAAATACCACCACCGATACGTGCAAAAAGAGCAATTGATGAAGCACCCATAGCAAAACCATTCAGAGCACTAATATCATTTACACCTGACATAATATAATAAAGTATAGCAATACCAACAAGACCGATTGAAGCGACACTCATTCCCATTACTGAACCTCCAAAGAAGGCAACTGTAAGGGCTTTTCCTTGACCACCAGTATTTGCAGCTTGAGCTGTACGAACATTTGCTTTCGTTGCAGCTTTCATTCCAACAAATCCACAAAACATGGAAGTAAGAGCTCCGGTTACATAAGAGATTGCAGTGTTAGGCCCAAGCTTAAAAAAGATAAGCGCTGTTACTACAGTAAGGAAGCCTACGAGGATGGTGTACTCTTTTTTAAGAAAGGTCATTGATCCATCTTCAATCATGGTTGCAATCTCAACCATTTTTTCATTCCCTGCATCTTGTTTTTTCACCCAAAAATAGGTGATGATAGCAAAAAGAAAACCAATGGCACCAATGTATGGGCTGGCATTCAAAATCATCGTTGTTAAGTTCATCTACTCTTCTCCTTTGAAAAGATATTTAAGTTTAAAATTGTCATATTTAGAAACGCATGAAATTATCATGTTAGGTTAAAGTTCGTAAAATAAAAAACTTAAAGTGTGTTTATTTTTTATGGGTAAAGATAGTAATCAAAATTTGTTTATCAGGATGATCATATCATCACTGAAAATGGCCATCGCAACATTTAGTAGTCGCGTGTTGGGATTAGTTCGTGAACTCTCTATGGCTGCTGTTTTTGGGGCGAGCTCTATTACAGATGCTTTCCTCGTCGCCTATCGAATTCCTAATATTTTACGAGATCTTTTCGCAGAGGGGGCTTTTTCCTCAGCCTTTGTTCCTATTTTTACAGGAGTTCTGCAAAAAGATGAAAAGAAAGCAAAAGCACTACTTTGGTCACTATTTATTCTTTTAGGTGTGATAACCCTTATTATCGCAGTATTAATTATTGTATTTTCAAATGAATTGGTTCTTCTTTTTGCTCCAAAGTTTCAAGAAAACCCCCAGCAATTTTTAATAACTTCAAACCTTATAAAAATGATGGCACCTTTTCTTACCCTGGTTTCAATTGCTGCTCTTTTTATGGGAGCACTGAACTCTCTTAAAGTTTTTTTCATTCCATCTTTCGCCCCTGTTTTTTTTAACGTGATCATGATTTTTTCTATTATTGTCATGCCTGAATTTATGGAGAAGTGGGGTACAGAGAGAATCTATGCACTCGGAATAGGTGTAGTTGTTGGTGGATTGATGCAAATTCTTTTTCAAGTTCCTATGATTGTAAAAAAGGGTTTTACACCTCAGGGGCCGATTCAACTGATTTCAGATGAAACAAAACAGATTACTCATCGTCTCGGAATTGGGACAATTGGAATTGCTGCTAATCAGATAAATGTGCTCGTAAATACAATTCTTGCATCTGGAACAGTTGCAGGTGCCGTCTCTTGGCTTGTTTACGCTTTTCGTTTTTTTCAGTTTCCCATCGGAATACTAGGAGTCTCTATAGCAAGTTCAAATCTTGTTCACTTTAGTGATGAGTGGAAATCAGGCAATATTAAAAGTGCTAAAAAACATCTTCAAAATAGCTATATTCTATCTTTTTTTCTAATTATGCCCGCATTTGCTCTCCTTTATGCTCTCTCTAAAGAGTCAGTTCATCTTGTCTTTGAAAGAGGAGCTTTTACTCGTGAAGATACTTTGATGACTGGAAAGGCATTAAAATTTTACGCAATAGGTCTTCCTTTCTATGGATTTTATAAAATTTTTGGTCCTATTTTCTATACTCTCGACCGACCATTGATTCCTGTTATGATTACAGTTGGTACTCTTACGGTTAACATTATTTTTTGTATCTTAGCTGTTCCCTATTATGGCTTTGCTATTTTGGCTTTAGGGACAACCTTCTCAATGGGACTTAATTCTCTTATCCAAATGGGTATCTTAAAGAGGCTTCTATCACTTCCGTGGAGCTTTTTTCTAAATTTAAAAATTTTAAAAGTATTTTTTGCAGGGATGATCTGTCTTTTTGTTACCCTATGGAGTTCAAGTAACTATATCTACCTTGATGACTCTTTTATGAGAAAAGTAACTTTTTATCTTCTCTCTGTTTTAGCTGGAATTGCTGCATTTGCCATTAATTTAGCGATTATGGGAGAGTATAGAGAGCTTAAAAACTTTTTAATTTCTCTAAAAGAGAAAAAATAAGTTAAAAGCTACTTGAATAATCTTAAATATTTGGGGTACAATAACTTATATTTTAAATGAGAATAAGGATTTTGAATGAAAACCGATTTTGAAACACTCAAAGCGTTGTCTAGTTATGTTATAAACTTTCTGAAAGATGGAGAGTATATTGAGTTTCCTATAGATAGTCGTCTTGACTTTATAGACGCTCTTGCTACTGAACTTGGAGTCTGTTTTGCTACAGATGAAGATATTAAAGATCAGGCTATAGAAGAGGTTGAAGACAAAATGGGTGCAGATCTTCTCCCAGAAGATGTAACAGAGTCCGAAATGTATAATCACGCAAGAAAAGAGATCATTAAATCATTTAATGGTGAGTGTATCTCGGGCTTATATCTTGTTGAGTCTCTCCATAATACAGCTGAAAGAGTTAAAGACTTCTTATTAAGTACAGAGTTAGTTGAAGAGGTTTTTGGAACTGACGAAGAGATCGTACAGTTTTTAATTCAAAAAATTAGAGTTTTCAATATCAGTAGGGGCTAGAAACAACTAGTCCTTCTTTCGTACAATCTTTTCTGTTTTTCTTTATCTTAAAAAATAAAGTTAAAGTTCTTTTCTCTTTTTCCGAGTAGTTGATTGAGATGGAGCGAAAATTCTCAGCGTTTTACAGAGAGCGCGCGGCAGGTTGCGAATGACGAAGTTTTACGGCGTATGAGGTGTTTAACTATTTTATTGGCATTAGTAATGTCTACCAGTCCTTCAGCCCTGTTAGGTTACACAGATTATGATGATGACGATGATTGTGTAGATTGTACCAATGGTTGGGATGTTTTAGAGACGGCCCTACCTTTTGCAACTGCTCTTGGCCTTGGTTATATGCAGTATTCAGCAACAAAAGATGTTAATGAGATGTGGGCAGGTGCTTATGAGCATGGACACGATGAATGTACCTCACGAATGAATTCATATATGACTTATGCAGAAGAGAGAAATGTTGCAGCGGTTATGCCCAGTGATGCGTCAAGCATGATTGGCTGTAATGGCATGGACATGGGACTTTACGCTGGATACAGTGGTATGTCTGGAAATATGTACGGTGGAGTTGGAAATTCTTATCTTAGTGGAGGATATTCTGCTGGATTTATGGGAGGAATGACTGGGCCATACATGGGATTTGGTATGTATGGAGGCAGTAGCGGTTACCCGAGTATGGGTGGAAGTATGTACGGTGGTTATCCGAGTATGGGTGGAAGTATGTACGGTGGTTATCCGAGTATGGGTGGAAGTATGTACGGTGGTTATCCTAGCATGGGCGGCAGCATGTACGGTGGTTATCCGAGTATGGGTGGACTATCTGGTGGTATTAGTATCGGTGGTGATCTTGGAGGCATGTTAGGTGGACTCCTTGGTGGCGGCGGAATGTACGGTGGTATCAATATGGGCGGCAGCATGGGTGGTTATCCGAGTATGGGTGGTTATCCGAGTATGGGTGGAAGTATGTACGGTGGTTATCCTAGCATGGGCGGTACGGCTGGAATTGGTTTATATGGTGGTATGAATATGGGAGGCCTGGGTGGTTATCCTAGCATGGGCGGTTACACAGGCGGTTATCCTAGTATGGGTGGTTACACAGGCGGTTATCCTAGTATGGGTGGTTACACAGGAGGTTATCCTAGTATGGGCGGTTACACAGGCGGTTATCCTAGCATGGGCGGTTACACAGGTGGTTATCCTAGTACGGGTGGCTATTATAATCCAATTGGCATGACTGGAAATGTTGGTTACCCAAATATGGGTATGACAAATCCTTACGCTGGTGGATCTGGTTACTGGGGAAATACTGGTGGTTGGAGTTCCGGTACAACAAACTGGAATGATTCCTATATGCAGCAACAGCAACAAGCTCAGATGAGTGCAGCAGGACAGGCTCAGTTTGCCTCTTCTCGATCTCAAGGAAATATGGCGACATTAAGCATGTCTAATCAAGCTCTACAACAAAATTACTATGATGCAGGTGCAAACCTTTATGGTTCTAGTTATGGTGGTAGTTCGTATGGAAGTACATATGGATCAGCTCCATACTCAATGTATAATATGCCATACAATACAGGAACAGGGTTGAGTGCAGGTTTTCAGGTTGGTTTTGGTTTTTAATTAAAAGAAAAATATATAAAAAAAAAAGGAGGCTTCAAGCCTCCTTTTTTTATACGTTATGAATTAATATTTTTATTTCATGTCGAAAAATAACTTCAATTTTATTACCATCAAACGCTCGATCGATAATTCCAGGACCAAAAGTATCATGATCAATGATATCACCCCTTGTAAAAGAGCCGTTTATTGAATATGGCTGACTCTTAGAAGTTGATTTATTAAGAGCTTCAAGCCACATTTCTGAAATGGACTGCTCAGTAGTAACTTTTCTCTTAACCATCTTATTTTTAACTTTCTTTGCCTTAACTTTAGATGGATCTTTATAAGCATGTACTGCGTCACATGTTTTACATTGTACTTTTCCAATGGAACCATCTTTTTTCATGGTCGCGATAATGTGGGCCAGATTGAGTTTACACTTATTGCAATGAGAGAGTACTTCTTCTCCAACTTCTATTTTCATCATAATCCTTTATTGATTTATTAAATTTTTATTGCTCACAAAAAAACAACCTGATAATAATATGAAATGGTAGTGCTAAAGTAAAGGAATTCTGTGAAAGAGAGTAATAAAAAACTCCTAGATAAAGCAAAAGATCTACCCCATTCTCCTGGTTGTTACTTAATGCGTCAGAATGGGAGGGTTATCTATGTTGGAAAGGCTAAAGACCTTAAGAGTCGTGTTAGCTCGTATTTTCTTGAGAGTGCAAAAACACCAAAAACTGAAATTCTTGTCTCGCGCATAGATGAATTTGAGTTTGTCTTAGCAAAAAGTGAGACAGAAGCTCTTATTTTAGAAAATACACTTATTAAGAAATTAAAACCTAAATATAATATACGTTTACGAGATGACAAAAGTTATCCCTATGTTCAAGTTGATCTTTCTAAGGATTTTCCCCGACTTGAGTATGTGAGAAAAGTGAAGAGGTCAAAGGAAAAGAAGATCTTTGGCCCGTTTGTTCATGGTAGTAATATTTCTGAAGTTCTTAGAGTTATTACAAAACTTTTTGGTTTAAGAGATTGTAGTGACCGTGAGATGAATTGCAGGAAGGAGCCCTGTCTCTTATACCAGATGAAACAGTGTCTAGCTCCATGCGTTTATAAAGTTACTAAAGAGGAGTATCAGCTAAATCTTGAGCTTGCCCTCTCTTTCTTTAGGTCAAGCCCTGAGATCGCACTTAATTTCTTAAAAGATAAAATGGAACAATTCTCTAATAATGAGGAGTTTGAACAAGCTATTATTTATAGAGATTCTATAGCTATCTTAGAAGAGTTTGTTACCTTCTTTGCTAATAGAGCACTTGATTTAAAAGAGGGAAAAGAGAGTCTGGATCTAATTTCCTATTATCAAGGGGAGAGAGAGATTGATATTGCTCTTTACATTGTTCGCAATGGAATTCTCTATGGGCATAAAAACTTTAATTTTCTTCGTTTTGATTTAGATGAGGATGTGAAAAAAGAGGTCATCTCGTTTGTTATTCAATATTATTTTAGATCTAGTGAATCCTTTCCAAATAGCCTTGTTATTGATCTCCCTAAGGAGTTAACAGGTAAAATTGAAGAGGTTTTTAAAGAAGAAAAAATTCCGATTAAGCTTTCTCACCTTGTACCTAAATATGACTCACTGATGCGCCTTGTTTGGGAAAATGCAAAAGAGCATCAAAGGGTCAGGTTATCAAACGAAGACAGTGTTTATGTTGGTTTAAAGCAGTTACAAGAGATATTGAAACTTAAACAGAGACCTCAGGTTTTGGAGTGTTTTGATGTGGCAGTCTTTCAAGGGAGCTCTCCTACTGCTTCTCAAGTTGTTTTTGAAGATGGAGTTGCTAAAAAAGATTCTTATCGCTACTACCATTTAAAAGAACGGCCAGAGGGAAATAATGACTTCGCTATGATGGAGGAGATGATCTCTCGTCGTCTTAAACATGGAGATTATCCTGATGTTTTTATTGTTGATGGAGGAAAGGGGCAGGTTAGTTCTTTTCTAAAAATTTTAAGTGAAAATGATGTTGAAATTCCTGTTGTTGGAATTGCAAAAGAAAAAGTGAAAAGAACACTTAGTAGTTTTAAAGATAAAAATATTGAAAAGAGTGAAGAGCGTCTAGTGGTTCCAGGGAGAGGTAATTCAATATCTCTGTCAAAAAAAATAGCACTCTTTCGTATTCTAACCTCTATGCGTGATGAAGCTCACAGATTTTGCCGAAAACTTCACCATAAAAAAGAGAATACAAGGGTTATTAGTTCAAGCCTCGATGGTATTCCTGGAATTGGCCCAAAACTTAAAATTAAAATTTTAAGCCAGCTAACTTTTCCTTTATCTGAGCTAAAAGGGATGCCAGTTTATCAAATAATGGAAAAATTAAAAGTGAGTATAAGAGTTGCTAAGATTTTAAAAAAAACATTTGATTAAAGAGGCTATGTTGATTCAAGAGTTAAAGAGAAAATTAAGAAGTTTTTCAAATAAAGATTATGCCCTTCATCATCAGAAGTATTTTAAAACTGGTAAAGGTGAATATGGAGAAGGGGATAAGTTTATCGGTGTCCGTGTTCCTGATATTAGAAAGCTTGTTAAATTATATTCAGACCTGAGTCTAAAAGAGACAAAGTTATTAATAACCTCACGGATACATGAAGAGAGACTTTTAGGTCTTCTTATTTTAACTGAAAAGTTTAATCAAGCAGTAAAAATTGACGATGAAAAACAACAAAAAGTACTTTTTACTATTTACTGCAACCACTTTAAATATATTAATAATTGGGATTTGGTAGATGTAACTTGTCCTCATCTTACCGGTCAATATCTTTTTTATAAGGATAAAGAGATTCTTATAAAGTGGGCAAGATCAAAGCATCTATGGACTAGGCGAATTTCTATAGTGACAAATTGGTGGTTTATCCGAAATGGAGATTTAAGTTACGTCTTTAAGGTGTCTGAAGTTCTACTTCATGATGAGCATGATCTTATTCATAAAGCTGTAGGATGGATGCTTAGGGAGGCCGCTAAAAAAGACCAGAAGAAAGTAGAGTTGTATCTAAAGAAGCACTATAAGAAAATGCCTCGGGTGATGCTTCGATATGCTATTGAAAGATTTGATGAGTCTAAAAGAAAAAAATACTTAAAAGCTCTTATCTAATTAATTATATGAATTTTTTTCTTATTTTTATGACCACATTCGGAGCATCGAGATGTTTCTTGAATAATCATATTTTTAAAATCAGATAGATGGGAAAAGCTAAGCTTTGAGCCACACACCTTACACTCATTGATCTGTTTTTGTACATTTTTGGTTGTACCGTAATATTCAGTAAATTTCTCAAAGACAAAGTCAGTTTCAGTGGACATTATCACTCCTTCTTGCAGTAGAAAATTTCATTTTTTTCTATCTTCTAGACATCTCTTCGGTAGTGATGGTAAACATTTAAGTTGTGTTGTTTTTTTCAAATGATGAGGAAGATTTCCCCTAGGAAAAAGGTTCTCTAAGTGGTGAATTTTAAAAAAATTCTAATTGAGCATAAGTCATTAAAAAGAGGTATAAAGACCTTTGCAGATGAGCTGAACTCAAAAACTCTCTGGGCAGCTCCTCTTATGGATGACTTTACCTACTTTGAGCAAGGAAATACTTCACTTATCGAAGATTCACATCTCGAAGATAATTACGTGCAAGTTCAACCTCTTAAGATACTTGAAGAAGTAGCTCCTACTGAAAAAGAGGAAACTCTCGATTCAATGAAAGAGTTTGTAGAAAAAGAGAGTGTAACTTTAGGAAAAATCTCTTTTCCTGGCGGAGAGGTCAAAAAGCAGAAAAAAACTACTGAAGAGGTTAACTTAAAGCACATTTCAACTAGTTGGGATGTTTTTAAGAGTAGACTTTCTTGTTGTAAAATCTGTGAAGATAAGGTTTGTTCGCAAGGTGTTTTTAATCCATATTTAGATGGTGAAATAGATCCTCCTCTAGATATTTTGTTTGTAAGTGATTATCCTAAAGATTTTCCAACAAATTTAGATGATTTTTCTAAGAAGATTTTCTATGGTGAAAAAGAACTTATGGTTAATAGAATGATTGGTGCTATGGAAATTAATTCTTCCAAGTTTAAAATATCCTCTGCCATGAAATGTTCTCCAAGTAAAAATACCTTTACTGGAGAAGTTTCGGAAGCTTGTTTAGATCATCTTAGAGAAGAGATTCATTTCTTAAAGCCTAGAGTCGTTGTTGCTTTTGGAGCGATGGTGACAAATCTTCTTCTAGGGAGACGTGAGAAGCTTTCAAAAATTCATGGAGAGTTTTTTCCACAAAAAGAAGTTGTTGATGGAAGTGAATTTTCCTATCAGGTTGTTCCTATTTTTCATCCTGATTTTTTAATGATTAATGCCAATATGAAGCGTACTACTTGGGAAGACCTAAAGAAAATTATCAGTTTTTTAAAAGAGTAAGTAGAGAGTTTAGTTTTTCAATTTCCCATCCCCACCTACCACAAACTAAGCTAACAAGATTTAATTCATTGTCTGTTATGCTTTTAGCTGCAAAAATATATTGTTGATCTTGCTCAAAATAGATAGGGCGAACACTACGAAAACATGAATACTCATACTTTAACTCAAATTCAGTTTTTAGATCAATTTCACCTTTTAAAAGTTTTTTTGGCTTAACTCTATATGTGAGTTTTATTGAGTCCGATGGCTTACTCTTTTTGCATATATTTTTTAGTCTTTTAAAAGTTGGAAAGTTAGAAAGGGTAATAGTCCCAACAAAAACTACCTTAGATCTATTAATCAGTTTTTGATCATCTCGTGTTATACACTTACCAAATACTAAAGATGGAATAAGTAAAACTATTAAAATAGATATTATATATTGTTTCATAACTTACTTCTCTCTTTATTAGAGAATAACCCTTGAGTCTTAATTATCTCTTTGTTAGCATTTCATAGTTCTTTTACAATGG
>DAOWEO010000119.1 GCA_030638415.1 Bdellovibrionales bacterium
CTCTAAAGGAATAAATGTAGTTTTTGGAACAATAAAAGCAATGTTTAATGAAGCTTGTAGGCAAGGAGTTTTAAGGCATAGTCCTTTGGCTTACTTCAAGCTTTTATCTGTTGAGCCTCGAGAGTCAAAATACATGACAGGGGATCAGATTAGTGACTTTTTACTATTTACTAAAAATAGAGACTATTACTCTTTGTATCTTTTGGCATTTTTCACTGGGATGAGGCGAGGAGAGCTTGCAGGCCTAAAATGGAGTGCAGTAGACTTTTCAAATAATCAGATCACTGTACAGAGAATAAGAGATCTGTTTGGAGTCAGAGAGACTACAAAAAGTAAAAAAATCCGTTTTGTTCCAATGTGTTCAGAATCAAGAGAGCTTTTGCTTGATCTAAATAAAAAGAGAGATAATCAGGAGTTTGTTTTAGCTCATAAGTGTGGAGCATTATTTAATGTAAATATGTTCCATGTCTTTTTTAAGCGAGATCAAAAGGCCATAGGAATACCTAAAGAGGATCAACTAAGATTTCACGATCTCAGACATAGTTTTGCTAGTAATTTTATGAGAGCAGGAGGGGACATCTATAATCTGCAGAAGATTTTAGGTCACAGCTCAGTTATGATGACTGAAATGTACTCTCACTTTTCTCCAAAATACCTACAAGATAGCGTGTCATTTATGACGTTAAAAAGAGATTCCTGTCCAATTCCTAACCCAGAGAATAAATTGAGGTTAATCAAATAGTCTAAGTGATGAGTATCATTAAAGAATTTTAGCAAAGTAATGGTGCGCACGACAAGGATTGAACTTGTGACCCCCTCGATGTCAACGAGGTGCTCTCCCACTGAGCTACGCGCGCATAGAGTGGTTGTCGATAGTAAGGTTATCATTTAATACTCTCTTGTCAATGATATAAGCATGTAACAGATTGCTTTTGTTGACTTCCTGAGGGTAAAATGATGAGATAAATAGGTGTTAAATAATGCTTTTAAGGAGTTATGATGATTAAGATATTTAGTTTGTGCATGCTTGTAGGAGTGCTTAGTTTAGGCTCAAGTTGCAGCAATTCAGCGCAGTCAAAGACGCAGTATGTTTTTAAAAAATCCAAGGATAAAGAGGTTATTGCTCAATTTGCAAAAACTAAAATAACTAATAAAGAACTTATGAGTGGAATTTATGCAGAGGTCTTTGATCTTGAGAAAAAGATTTTTGATCTTAAGATGAATAGATTAAAAGCTATTATTTTACAAAAGTTAATGGAGAGTGATCCAAACCGTAAAGGCTTGTCGAATGATCAGTTTCTTGAAAAATATATTGCCACAAGTATTAAAGTTTCCAAAAAAGATATTGAGAAGTTTGTAAAAGAGAGAAAAATCCCTAAAGAGCAGCTTAATGATATGGTTAAAGGACAGATTAAAAAATTTCTAGAGATGGAAAAAAAGAAAGAAGCCGTTGAAGTGTGGATGGCCGAGAAGACTAAGAAGTTTCCTGTGAGTGTTTTCTTTGAGCAACCAATGAGACCAGTATTTGAAGTAAAAGTCACTGATCAAGATCCAAGTTGGGGTGATAAGAATGCTAAAGTGACCATTGTTGAGTTTTCTGATTTTCAGTGTCCATTTTGCTCTAAAGCAGCAAAAATTATGGATCAAGTGAAAAAGCATTATGGTAAAAAAATTAGAGTGGTTTATAAGAACTTTCCACTACCATTTCATCCACAGGCAAAACCGGCAGCCTTAGCTTCACTTTGCGCTAATGAGCAAGGGGATAGTTATTTTTGGAAGTACTACCATATGCTTTTTGAAAATCAAAATGCACTAGCAGATAGTAACTTGGTCGATTATGCTAAAAAGATTGGTTTGAATCAAAAGCAGTTTAAGAGCTGTTTGGAGAGTAAAAAATATCGCACCAAGCTTGAAGACGATATAAAGCAGGCTGGTGGTGACCTCGACATAAAATCAACTCCAACTTTTTACGTGAATGGTCAGTTAATTAATGGAGCATTACCGCTTGAGGCCTTTCAGGAAGTGATTGACGCACAGCTTGAATTATAGCAAAAACAACTATTTATAAAGTAATTAGGTCGGGAGTTTTTGCCCGGCCTTTTTTTATTTTCCAAAACTACTATAATGATAGTGTAGAAGTTTGTTTCACTTTATAGAAGGGTCTCGATATGGAAATTAATGATTACTCACAACGCTTATCTGATCAAAGGGCCATGTACCAAGATCGTGCTGACTCCTTGAAAGAGAGCTATGATGCTGATGTCGAAAATATTGAAGAGACGAGTGCTACGCGAAATGAAAGTCAAAAGAGTTCATATAAAAAGAGTTTAGAACGTATTGATAGTGAACATAAAGATTATATGAGCGAGGCGGACCATAGTACCAAAGAGTTAATTGAAAATAGAAATAAAGATTATAGAAATCGCTTAGAAGACCAATTAGCAGGATTTAACCGCGATAAGAGAATTTCTAGTGAGAAAAGTCGCAATAGGTTAGATCATTTAGAAAAGTCTTTTAATGACACTATAGAGCATTCTACGACCTCATCAAAAAATAGAAATGAATATTTAGATAATAAGTATACACAACGCTTAGATGAAATTACTGACAATTACCAGGATGCTACAAGAGATTTAGAGCACAAGGTAGAATCTTCAGTACGTGTAGCACTAAGTGATGGTCAAAAAGAGCAGCAACGATTAGTTACAAGAACATCTGATGAGCGTAGAGAGCTAGTCCATTCAAATAAAAAATTACAAAATATGCAGCAAGACCAATATGGCGCCACTCTAGAAGCTTTACGTAAAACTAATACTGAAGAAGGCGAAATAAGAGATGCGCATCATAAGTCACTACTTACACAGCAGAGAAATAAAAATGCAAGTGAGATTGGTGATATGAATGAGCAGTACCGTAGCCTGTCTACAATGTTAACTAACAAAATGCAGAGTGAGCAGAGAACCATGTCTGCTCAAAATACAAAGACAACTGCTGATTTGGAAGACCGCTTTAGAAAAGATCTTCGTAGTATGAGGCATAAAACAGATCGTATACAACAGACTGTGGCTGCTGTATCACAGGATGCAGAAGTGAGAAAGGTCAAAAGTGCAGCCCAGCAACACGAGGCAAATTTAAATAATCAGATTAAAGAGTTACGCTTGCGAAGTGCTCTTGATCAGGAAAAGTCTATTGATGGCCAAAGGAAGTTATTAACGGAAAAAAAAGCAGCATTTCAAAAAATTATTGAAGGTGATCGTTTGGATTTTGCTAACCATAACCGAGACATGTCTGAGAAATTTGATAAAGAGAAAAGTATGTTATTAGATAAGACATCTAAATCTCTCAATAGTTCTAATCTTGAAAATGAGATGAAATTAGCTCAACATACAATGAGTGCGAATAAGCGTTTGGATAATCAGAAACGTGAGTTTGGTAAGGTTGTTCAGCAGATGACCAATAAGAATATGGCGTCTGTAGATGATTTAAAACAAGATTTTGCACAGGATAAAACTCAGTTTATTGAGGAGAATAAGCGGGCAACCCACAATCAACTGCAAGATCAAAAAGACTTCTATGATACAAAAATTGAAAAGCTGACTGGTAGTTATGAGCAACGTATAGAAGCTACAGATAAAACTATTGCTCAGATGAGAGCTAAGTTTGATCAGCAGTTAACAGGACTGCGCACAAGGGTTGCAGAAACAGCGAGAGAAGAGAAAAAGATGAGTCAGCAAGAAAAAGTAGAGATGCACAGGTCATTTCAGCGTGATCTTGCCATTCATGACAGAGATGCACAAAAGCAACTGATGACACTTAAAGGGTCGTTTGATAAGCAGATGAATGATACTAAAAATAGAAATGATGCTCGCACCACGCATTTGGTGCAAAGGTATACTAAGCAGATTGACCAGATGAGTGCGGACAATAAGAGAGAGGTAAAGATGCTTACTTCTAACTCACAACGTGAAATCTTACGCTTAAAGGATGCTGCACAGGCTAAATATGAGAATCTAAAATTACAGTATGATAATAAGTTTATGGCACTACAAGAAGCACATAAAGAAAGTAATAAGGATTCTAATAAGTTAGCATAGATAAACAAGATTAATAAATAATGTTTAAATAGTATTTTCAACCACCTACATACTTTACCGAGAAGACACATGTAAACTTTACAGATGCACTGCGTTATCTGCGTAAGTTTGGTATAACTATGGAACACTTTGTTTCTTTTTTCAGTGAGGTTACATGAAAAAATTGTTTTTAATCTTCCTACTTGCCCATTTACTTTCATCATGTTCAAAGGTTGAGTCGCTGTCTTCTGAGATCAAACCTCCAGAGGTTATTTCGACGCAGGATCATAAGGCATTATTGAAGCAAAATGCAGCAGAGCAGGACAAAATTAACATTGTAAAAGCTAACGATATGATTGCAATTGCTGATGATGGCCAGTTTATGGCACTGACTGAACAGATTAAAGCACTTGGTGGAATAGTGATTTTTTCAGATGCTAAAACAAGTTATGTGAATTTTTCACTCTCTTCAGCTTCGACCTTAAGCATATTAGATAGTGGAGTTTTTCTTAAATTGTCTATTGATAAAAAAGTAGAAGCAGAGTTGAAACTAGATGTTCAGCTAGATCCAAATGGGAGTGTTAGCAGTGCCGTTTCTAGAACTGAAACTCCTCAAGACTTATATCCTACTCACTTGATGAAAGTGGATTCTTTGCAAGAAGAGTTTGAAACTAGATACGATACAAAACTTGATGGCAGTAGTGCTACAATTATTATTGCTGATACGGGACTAGATATTTCGCGAACAGATGCATTTCAAGATCGCATTGTTGAGTTGCATACGTTACGTCAAAGTGATCATGCACTACTTTTTGATGCTGAGACAATAGAAAAAGATGGGAAAGAATTTTACCACGTATCATACCAAGGTATTGATATTGATATTGAAAAGAGTGATAAGCTCAGTGGTGCTACGGAAGCGTATATTGGGCTTTTTGCAGAAGCACAATTTAAAAATCCTCGTGGTTATAACACATATGATTTTAACCAAGATGGTAAGGACACTGGGATTTTTCCTGTAGTTGTTATAAAAAAAGAGAACTCACCGTATGAAGCATACATTAATGTAAATACTTCTTTGATGTATGGTGCAGATTATGGAGATAATTCAATTGAAGATGAAAATGTATTAATTGATTTTAACTGGGTAGCAAAAAATCTTAAGGATCGTTACGTATCACATAAATCTAATCCACTTAAAAGTTATTATAAGTATACAACTAGAACAGATATTATTTTCGAAGGTGCTCTTGTTACAGACCGTAATAAAGGTGTGATGAATATTGCTATCACTTTAGGAGTTGGAAATGAGTTAGATGTTGATGGTAAACTGAAGCCAATTGCTCAGTTACCTACAGGTGGTAATGTATATATGATGGGCCTTACTGGCTTTGATATTATGGGTCACGGAACTCACTGTGCTGGTATTGCTGCTGGTAACTTTGAGACGGCACAAGAATTTTCTTCTGCCGCACCAAATGCAAAAATTATCGGGCTAACTTATCTTGGAGCTCAGGTATCAAATGGAGCGTTTTTCAACCGTATCTTAAAAATATCTCAAGACCATAAAAACAGCGTGTTTAGTTTTAGCTTTGGTGGAAATATCGCTATCAATGATACTCAAAATGAGTCAGCAATGCTGTTTGATAGAGTATCTCAAGTATATAGTACTGTTTTTGTAAAGGCTGCAGGTAATGAGGGTCCAGCTCTTAATACACATGGTATTACAATTTCAAAAAATATGATTGCAGTTGCAAATTACTATTCAACAGATTCTCGTGGGACTTACTCTCATGGTAATTTTGAGGATGGTCAATACTTTCTTGAGACAACATCTTCTCGAGGGCCAATGATTGACGGTGCTTTAAAACCTGATATTGGAGCTCCAGGATGGGTGATGTCATCTGTTCCTTTGGCGAAATCATTAGGATCTAAAAAGAATGGTTCTTTTCAATATTGGCCAGGAACCTCTATGGCCGCACCAAATGTCGCTGGTGTTGTTGCTCTACTTTATGATGCAGCAGAAAAATCAGGTCAGGGTAATAGCGAAGGACCTTCAGTAAGTGTTGATAAAATTCAACGTGCACTTTGGAACTCTGCTCTACCTTATAGTATTTTAAGAGGAGCAGAATGTCGTGCTAAGCAGGATGGATCATTAGCTTCTAAATGTAATTTAAAAGAGTCTAAATATGAATACCAATGGGTTGAAGGTGGAGCGGGTCGAATTAATGCTTTAGGAGCATGGAATGTATTAGAAAATCTTCTTGATGAGAAACCACAATTTTTTACAGTGGAGACAGCATCTGTACTAAATAACTATAGAGGTAAAGCTGCAGGTTATTTTAATATTATCAAAGATGAAATTCCAAAGCATATTGATTTTAAAGTATCTTTAGATGCAAGTGGTGGACAGGAAGGACTTGACTCTTTAGCAATGCATGAAAAATTTCGTTTACAGATTCCTGCCAATATTGATTGGTTATCTTTTGATGTTAACTCAGTAAAAAAAGAGAAACTTGTTGATGTATTTGGTGGAGAAATTGTAAACTTAAGAGTTTTTGTGAATCGTACCAAGCTTATGAAAAATGGACGGATAAAAGCAGGAATGCATAGTGCTGTGATAAAAGCTTTTGGTGTAGATAATAAAGATCTATTTAAATTTATGATTCCTATAACGATGATTGGTTATGATACACAGTTTGATCCAAATATTGATAACTACCAATTAAGTGCTAAAGGATTTGTACAAGGTGGACAATTTGCACGCTACTTTTTACCGATTACTTCTGAGAACGAAGCACTGGTAATTGATCTTGGTGTAGATGGAACAATGCCTGGTGATGTTAGTTTAGTTGTATTTCATGATGGAATGCAGATTACCCAAAAGCCAATGTGGACCTTGAGTAATCCTGTGTATGGACAGGGACGTAACAATACCCACTTTGTAGTAAAAGGTAAGCCAGGACTATATGAAATTATTTTAAAGGCAGATGCTGGAGCACTATTTTCATATAAAGATCTTACAGGTTCTTTTTATAACTTAACTGTTAGCCGTATGGCCCTAAAAGTACAAGATGTCGTTAAAGAGAGTTCTGGAAAAGATTTTAAAGTAACTTTAAAAGGTGTTAACAATCCTGGAGGAACTTTAAGAATTGCTGCTGCTGGTGTTGTAATGAAAAAAATGCATATGAGTGACAGTATTGATATTGCTCAGCAGGAAAATATTGATGTAACAATTATATTGGAAGAAAGATTTCAGGCAATGGAAATAAAAACTAGTTACATGGGAACTACTAAAGAAGTTGATATTGATACTCAATTGCTAAATGCAAAAGGTGAAGTTGTCGCTGAATCTGGGAATAAAGATTCTACAGAACTTATGCAAGCTGCACTTCCTGCAGGAGTCTATACGCTTAGAGTTGCAGGTTATAGTATTCCGGGTGGGGAAAAGATACAAATTAACTACTCTATTAGTAAGATACTTAAGCAACCACTTGTATTAGCAGATAAATTTGTAGGCCCTGCAGAACTTGTTCTTGCGAAAGGGAAGCGAATTTTTCATAATCAAGAGTTTGATGCTGTAGCAAGTTTTACTATGGATCAGGTCGACAAAGCTAGTGATCTTGAAGGATATACGGCAGTACTTTCTGCAGAAGTTGTGGGGATGGATGGTAACGGTCCTGCAGATGCTTCTACTGTATTTAGTCAAGAACTCTAATACCCAGTCAGAATTTATATATAAAAAAGAGGACTATTTTAGTCCTCTTTTTTTTGCCTTAATAGCCTGTGTTTGTAACAAAGGTCTTATTAAGTTAAAATTTTATTATTCAAGGAGTGAATTATGTTAAAAAAAACAATGATTGTTTTAAGTTTTCTATTTATCAGCTCAATTCAAGCAAAAGTTTTTGATAGCTTTATCTGTTACACCGAGCGTGACATGGCGGTAATATACGGGATAAAACAGGATATTATGTCTCATTCAAGCATGAATGTTCATTATGGAAAGTTGGAGACTAATCCACTTGTGATGCCACTAAATATTACTAAATTTGACCGAGTAAATTCTACAGCTGAAGCAACTTCAGTTGACCCTGAAACAGGTAATACCATCTTAAAAATTTCTATCCAAGGAATGATGGGTCTAGTCTATTTAGATTTACGAGACTTCGCAGGTAGTGAGGAGACTCTCTTTGAAGAGGTTGATGCTATGTGCTATTTCGGATATGTTCAAGACTAGTAGTTGATCAACATGTTCTAATTTGTTTACTTCTTTTTTAGATAGATCTTTTTTTCTTATCTTTTTTTTTGATGTGCCGATGAAGTTATATCAACGCTTGGAGGCTCAATGACAATTAAAAAAATATTTTTACTTATATTACTTATATCACAGTTTTCTACTCAAGCTTTTGCTAATAACTGTGATGAGAAATGGGAAAATATTCTAGATAAATATTCTAATTTAGGAGAGTATGAATCCTTAGTTGGTCTTTGTGAAAATGAATTCAAAAGTGCTTTACGTGATGTTATTAAAACTAATATAGATTTAGGTTATACAGATGCACGACATTATATGTTTGGTGAAATTGATAATGTTGATGGAGTGGTGTGTGGTGCATATATTGGAAAATGTTTATCTACTCGAGGTATTCCAAATCATACTATAATGAACTGTGAGCATAGCTGGCCACAAAGTCGTGGAGCGGTGGGGATTGCAAAATCAGATATTCATCACCTGTTTCCTTCCGATTCAAAGGTTAACTCTAGAAGAAGTAACCACCCATTTTGTGTGGTCACGGAGGTACGCTGGAGTGAAGCCGGCAGTGCGTATGGAGTTGATAAGGACGGTTCACGTTGCTTTGAGCCACGAGACCAACATAAAGGTGATGTTGCAAGAGCAATGCTCTACTTTTCAATGCGTTATCAAAAGAGAATTGATAGTAAGCAAGAGGGATTTTTTAAACAGTGGATCATAGAAGACCGTATTTCTGATAAAGAGATTAAACGTAATAATATGATTGAAGACGTTCAACATAATAGGAATCCGTTTATCGATATTCCAGAATTTGTTGGACTTATTTCAGATTTTTAAAAGTATCAAACTTAAAACTTTGTAAAAATATTTAGTACCAGTTCTGTTAGAATTGGCCTTAGTTTTTCTACCTTCACTGGAAGTAACTCTCTAGTTACCTCATCCATATAGATCTTACGATTTAGCTCAATTTGGATATTATTACACTCTAGATCATTCATGTATTGGGTTAAGTAGCCACCAAAATATGGATCATTTTTTGCTGCACCAACTTCATTGGCATGTAGAAACTTTATTACTTCGTCTATATATTCAGGATCACAACTTTTACCACGTAAATCAGAGATACAACTATCGGCACGCTCTTTTTTTTGGTTAGGATTTTGTTTTAAGTGATGAGCAGTCGGTTTAGACGGCATGCTGTGTAGGTCAATAACAGGAAGTTTTCTTTGTGAGGTTGAATAAGTAGTAATCAATTCTGTGAGTTTATTATAATATGGGGTGTGGTATTTTACGGTTAAATCATGCTTAAGCTGATCATCTGGTAAAGTGGTAACTAACTCAGTACCTTGAGTATTGTGTACCCAATTTAAACATGCTTGATCAGGATGGCGGTTTAGATCTAGGCAGGTCCTGTGAACATTTGCCACGATAACAATAACTCCATTATCTACAAGCCTTTTAATATCAACCAGTTGGTCAACTGCAAAATCAACATCTTCAGCTAGAGCTCGCTTATCAGAAGTTAAATAGGGAATGAATTCTTCTGGAAAGCTCTCACCGGCATGAGGAATAGATATTAAGCCACGAATGGGCTGATCTTTTGGCATGTATAGCTGAAAAACTTCTGAAATCATGATTTATCCTTAAGTTGGTGTAATTATATCTATAAAATTTATAATAGAAATTGAGCTTTTTGTAAATCTACTAGCTTAAATTGTCTTTTTTTGCTAAAAGCAACTAGTTAATTTTAAAAGAATTATCACTACTTAAAGGAGAGTTAAATGGCCTCAAAACGAGATTTTCTAAACCTACTAGACTACACACCTGATGAACTTAAAGGGATGATTGATTTAGCAATTGCTATGAAAAAAAATCCCGAAGAATATAGAGAAGCACTAAAAGGTCAAACTCTTGCCATGATTTTTACAAAAAACTCAACTAGAACGAGAATCTCTTTTCAAACTGGAATCTACCAGTTAGGTGGACAAGGATTATTTTTAGGTGCTAATGATCTTCAACTATCTCGTGGTGAGAGCATTGAGGATACTGCTAAAGTCTTGTCCCGTTTTGTTGATGGAATTATGATTCGTACTCACGCTCATAGTGATGTGACTGGGCTCGCTGAACATAGTTCAGTACCGGTTATTAATGGACTGACTGATTATAATCACCCATGTCAGGTGATGGCAGACATGCAAACAATTAAAGAAAAATTTGGTAAAACTGAGGGGCTTAAAATGTGTTACCTCGGAGATGGAAATAACATGACTGTATCTCTAGTTAATGGATGCATGCAGTTTGGACTTGATGTAAGTGTTGTATCTCCTAAGGGATATGTAATTGATCAAAAGTATCAGGATGAATCAACTGTAAATGCGACAGAGCGTGGGACTAAGGTATCTTACACTAATAGCGTTGAAGAAGGTGCCAGTGGCGCTGATATAATTGTTACTGATACATGGATTTCTATGGGACAAGACGGTGGCGAGCAAAAATTAAAAGATTTTGCTGCTTATCAAGTAAATGATGCTGTTATGTCTATGGCCGATAAAGATGCAATTTTTATGCATTGCTTGCCTGCTCACCGTGACGAAGAGGTAGCAGCGTCTGTTATTGACGGTAAGCAGTCAGTAATTTTTGATGAAGCAGAGAATCGTCTGCATGCACAAAAAGCAGTTATGTATAACTTAATGAAGAAATAATTTATGAATAAAGAGATTTTGTCTAAAATAGATTCACGCTATAAGCTCATCATTGATGAGCTTGAGCCATATGTCTTTTCTGGACCAGAATCTTTTTCTCATTTTAAAACTGATGTATGGGGTATGGAGATAAAAGATGAAAATTTTATCTCTTGTCTAAATTCAAAACGAAAAAATTTCTTTTTAAACCTACAGGCATTAGATGCATTTTCTTTTGGACCTGTTGGCATGCCAATGGAGCGGTGGGTATTTTTTGATTGTGGAGAGATGCCAGGTGGAATATTTGGCTTTGGAACTAAGGCTAAAAATCTCCCTGCTGAGATTTTAAAAAATTATAAGGAGATTAGCTCTCCTGAAGAATTTTTGCCACTATCGATGTATATTGCTATCCCTATGGTCACTGGAGCATGGTTTGGCCATAATTTATGTAGTGCTAATAGTGTTTTAAAGCAGCATAAAGAGTATAAGGGTCTTGCTCTACTAACCAAGGCTCTAGGATCTCTGGTTTTTAATATTACTGATCACTACGGTGCCACTCAGTGGGATTCAGGATCACTCAATATTCACTTGCAGCTTTCACCGATGGAACTTCGTAGTGCTTTTACTCCAGCCCACTCCTTTGATGAGACGATTACGTACTTTTCAACTTATGGTGAAGCTAAAATACTCGCGGCATTGCAAGGAAGTAACGTTACAGTAGCTGATTATGATTTTTTAGTGGAGAGCAAAGACCGTACAAAAATGGTTGAATTGCAAAACGAAATAGAGGATGGAGCGCAATATAAAATTTGTGGACGTCCAATTTATAAAGACAATAAAGTCTTTCTACCTGTTAAAGAGGGTAAGTTATGAGAACACGTGTTTTTTCCGAAATACATCGACTAAAAAAAGTATTGGTCCATCAACCTGGACGGGAAGTAGATGTTATTGTGCCAGAGAGAGCTAACGATTTACTGTTTGAAGATATTTTGTTTGGTGAGAAAGCACAAAGTGAACATCAGATGATGTGTAAAGTACTTCATAAGTATGGGGTGGAAACGTTTGATACGTTGCAACTGCTGATTGAAGCACTACAGGTATCTTTAAAAGAAGAAGCTGACGTGTTGATCGATCAGTTAACTCTTTTAGAAAAACTAGCACCAGCAGTGAATGAACGCTTAAAAGCAATGAGTGCAATTGAGTTGGGACATGCTTTGATTGAAGGAGTGGTTCAAGATGAAAAATTAATTGATGATGATAACCTCTATTTATTACGTCCAATTCCAAATTTAATGTTTGCTAGAGATCCGGTTATTATTGCTTTTGATAAAATATTTTCTTCTTCAATGGCAGAAATGGTTAGGCAGCGTGAGTCAGACCTTATGACTTTTATTTTTAACATTCATCCAGAAGTTAAAAATCCTGAAAATGTAATAAATTTACACGCTCTGTCTAAACAGGGTAGTAAGCTTACGTTAGAAGGTGGAGACTTTTTAGTTATCAATGAAGAGACAGTGGCTATCGCGTGGTCAGTACGTACTAGCTTAGCTTCAATCCATCTACTTGCTGGTCAGCTTAAAGAAGTTGGAGTTAGAAATCTAATTGTTGTGAAGCTTCCAACTAAAGTTAGCTTTATCCACTTAGATACCGTTTTCACTAGAATTAACCATGATGAGTGCCTAATATATCCACCACTATTCGCTCCAGATAGTCTTTCTAAAGCAACTATCTTATATTTTGATCTTCGTAAGTCAGAGTTAGTAGAAAAACAGTTCTTAACTATTTTTGATGCTTTTGATAATATCAATATTAATTTGAAGCCAATTTATTGTGGTGGGAAGACAAGTTTTATATCTCAAAAAAGAGAGCAGTGGACGCATGGAGCTAATGCCGTTTGTATTGCTCCTGGTATTATTATTACCTATGCTAGAAACACTAATACTATTAAAGAACTTTCAAAAAATGGATATCTCACCATTAGTGCATCAGAAGTGATCAGACCATATTTTGAAGCAGACTTTAATAGAAAGACAGCGATATTGCTAGAAGGTGATGAGCTGTGTAGAGCGAGGGGAGGCCCGCGCTGTATGACTCATCCACTAGTACGAGAATAGAAAGATTATTAACAATATAGGAGAATACAATGAAAAAAATTATCATGTTAGCTACTGCACTTGTCGGAATCAATGGATTTGCTTTTGATCACTGTATGCATACTGTAAATCAAGAAGCTATTGATGCTAGTCGTGTTGTTGAGAGCGAAACTATGAGCTTTGGAGAGTGTCCAGAGTCTATTTTACTTAACTCTAAATATGTCCGTAATCTAACTCAAATTAGAAAAGTAGATCAAAAAACACTATGTACTTATGGTCACCTTGGGGCGAATCTAACTTGTATTCAAGACTAAATTTGGTGCATTCGATCTAGTTGCTGGCTTATTTCGGCATTGTGACTAGGTCGCCAATAACTTCCGATGATCATCCCTAGCAAACTTAAAGGGAGTGCATATAAAATTGCGGTCTGCTTGGTTGCCAGTGGTGTTGTCCAGATTGTTAGATAGGTAACAGCTCCAAGTGTAATTGCAATCACTCCTCCTGTGGTAGATGCTTTTTTCCACCATAGTCCAGCAATCGTTGGTACAAAAAGAGCAGCACTTAGAAGACCAATGGCCAATGAATAATAGGTCGTAATAAATTTGGGTGGAGAGTAGGAAAGTAGTAGTGCAATAATTCCTATAATCCATACGACTGCCATATTAATTCTTGAGATTGTTTTAAAACTAAACTTCTTTTGTAAATAGTCTCCGAGTAAATCATGTGATATAGCACTACTACATGCTAGAAGTAGTGCATCTGTTGTTGACATCACAGCTGCCATAACAGCGGCAATGGCCATGCCCCGCACTGCAGGGGAAAATTCTTGCTTCATGAGCTCTAAAAAAACATGATCGGCATCTTGCAAATGAGGAATTAAAACTTTACTAATGGGCACAATAACTAGGACTGCTCCTAAAATCATTAGTACATAAAATACCATAGCAATGTTGAGTGACATCTGGGCACTCTTGGGATTTTTAGCCGTGAATACTCGCATAATAATGTGAGGGGTTACTGGAATAGCAGTTGCCCAAATAATAAAAAAACCAATATAGTTACTAACTGGCCACTGCATAACAGCGCCTAATTCAGGCGCTGCTTGGTTAGCTTGAGTCAAAATTGTAGAGAATCCTCCAAAATTGATCAGTAGATAAAAGGTAGTAGCTAAAATTACAAATAGCATAAGAAATCCCTGTACAACATCAGTCCAGGTTACCGCAAGCATCCCACCGAAAGAGACATATATGATAAAGACAAAGGCAGAGATAGTGACTGCTTGGTTATATGGAATACCCAAGAGAACTTGGGCAGTAATTCCGGCAGCTTTCATCTGAGCGACGATATAGATACTAAAGCTTAGTAGTATAATTAGTGCAACTATATATCGTATAAAAGGAGTAGGATAACGAAATTTTAGAAAATCTGTAATTGTAATTTTTCCAAAGTTTCTTAGTGGTTTAGCCACTAATATGGAGGCAAGAGGGAAGCCAACAACGGCTCCAGCAAAAAGAGCAAGTGTAAAAGGGATGCCTTTGCCATATGCCAAACCCATAACTCCAATTACTGATCCCCCACTGGCAAGAGCAGCCATGATGGCCATTGCATTCACGAGGGTTCCTATTTTTCGCCCTGCAACCCAGTAGTCATCACTACTTTCTGCTTTCTTTGCCTTTACTGAGGCGATTATACCAATAGCAATGCAGATGATTAGATAGGCTATAACTAAAATTAGTTCAATGTTCATCACTATCTCTTCTGTTTTCTAGTACAAGCTCAATTATTGTAATGATAGGAGTTAAAATCATGATCATTACCAGCAGCCATGCGAATAGTGCTAGACCTAAGAATTTATAATTAGTAGTAATAAAAAGAAAGGGAATTGTACTTAGGATTATGATTGCAGAGATGATTATTTTTTGTCTCAGTGGAAGAGGATGAAAATTGCTCATCTAAATAGGCCCTTTATTAGTTCATTAAACTTCTTTTAGACAATAATTCATATTTATCGTAAAATAAAGACATGTATAATTTTATTTCAACTTTTGAACAAGAGTGGGATGGTATTTTATCTCCTTTTCATTGTGCCATGCTAAGCGCAACTCATGAGTTAGTGGGGTTTGATTGCTTTTACTCAACATTAGACGAGATTGATTCAGGTAAGCATTACTCACTATATGAACTACCATTTTTAATGCGTATATTACTTAAAAAAGAGCAAATTATTAGTGATGATCTCGAAGCTATATTATATGAGAAGGATGAAAACATAATATGTCGTGTCTTAGAGTGGGATGTACATGTAAAAAAGATATTATTAGTTCAAGTCGACCCCCACAATCATTTTTCCTCTAAACTATTTACAGATAAGATGAGAGACTCAGAGATGTTACTGTCACACTTTGATAATATATATGATGATCAGAGGAGTGACTTCTAATGTCTATGTCCTTTCCACTTTATAATATAAGTAAATTTAAAATGGAGTTAAATATTTCATCACTTGGTGTTACGGCACCACTATATGAAATAAGTATGATATCGCTATGCTTTAAGACCTCAGCTGAAGTTGATCCTTTTGCAAGAAACTCTTTTACCGTTCAATTTCAAGGACAGGATTTTAATTTAGCAGGAAACTGTCACTCATCAATTTTGAAAGATGACCATTATGAAAATAGTATTAGCCTTTATTTTGAAGATGTTGCAAGTTTTGAAAAATGGCGTAAGTTTGTCACAGTAGTTCATCGAACTAAATTAAAGAAATTATTTCAGTCATGCCTTTGATTTATATTTAAAAGCATTGCTGCGCACGTTTTGAATAGTTTTGATTGTCTTTTTCTTACTGCTTTCTTTTTTGGGATTATTTAAAGATTTCTTATGCATTGATAAGATGGCCTTGCCTATTGCTTTGCCCAAAAGAGGGGGAACAGCATTGCCTATCTGTCGCCACTGAGCCGAGATTGATCCACTAAAAACAAAATTATTAGGAAAGCTTTGAATCGCTGCAGCTTCACGTTGAGTGAGGTAGCGGTCTTCTTTTGGATGGTAGTAGCTATGTCGATGAGTCATAATGGTAGGGGAAGGAGTATCTCCGTGGAGCCTGAAGTATTTGGTTTGACGGAGACGTTGCTCAGGGATTTCTTGCCAATTTATGCCCAGTTTAAGTGATGGTGTAAAATAATTATTTTCATCTTTTTCATAACGAATACCACAACCTTGTGGAATTTTTTTGATGCGTTTGATATCTATTTTATGTTTTAACTGTGCCGATTCAATATCATGATTATAAATTATCTTGTCAGGTGCTTGTAGGTCTTTTAATACTTGGTTTACTGTTAGAGAGGCTACAAACTTTTTACCAATAGTTATATCATGAGATAGTTTTGGAAATACTACTGTTGTATTTACCTTGCTTCCAATAATGATTGTTCTACGCCGTTTTTCAGCAACTCCGTAGTTGTGAGCTGACATGACTTGAACTTCTAGAGTGTAGCCTAGGTCTTGAAAGTACTTGAAAATTTTTTTGAGAGTCTTTTCATTCTTTTTGGCCAGCAAGCCGGTGACATTTTCAATGACGACATATGATGGATTAGTTAGTTTTACAATTCTTAAAAATTCCATAAAAAGTTTATTACGATTATCGTTTGGATCACCTTTGCCAACTGTAGAGAATCCCTGGCAAGGTGGTCCACCAACAACGAGATCAATATTCTTATTGTTTATAAGACTATTTAGTTGCTTGGAGGTTAAGTCTTCAATTTTTCCACTAAAGCTTTTAGCGTGTAGATGGTTTTTTTCAAATGTGGAAATTGCATGGGTATCATGGTCAATACCTAGTAAACAGCGGAGTCCCGCTTGTTCTAGTCCACAGGATAATCCGCCTGCACCACAAAAAATATCTATAAAATGTAATTTTGCCATAACTCTTTTTGTTAAATATTGAAACGAGAGTATATACCAATGGATATTGAGTTTAAAGGTTATTTAACTTTGTTTATGCAACTTTTTTGAAATGTGTTGAAAAATGTTGTTCCTGCTGCTCTTGTGATGAAGGTATTACCAGTGATGGCTGAATTGGATGTAGGTTAAGTGAATATTCACTTTTTTCTAGTTTGATTGTTGCCAGTGTACTTAAAATACTAGTTTGAGGTGCTAGAAAAAAGGTTTTTTGTGATTTATGAAATAGTATTGATTTTATGAAATCTTGTTGTAAGTCATAGTTTTGTTGAAAATTTATATTTTCAATAACCACTATGTGATGTTTTTGTAAATATAGCTTTAATAGTAAGTAATAGCTTTTTTCTACGGTACTTAATTTATCAATGTGGCGCTTTGTATCTCCGAGAAAAGCACAATATTTTTCAAGGTCTTCTTGTATATCGTTATCTGAAAAGGATTTTGTAATCGTTGCTATTGAAGTATGCCCATTAAATGGTGTGTCTATGATTAGGTTTTCAAAGATATTTAAATTCGGAAATAGTGGTGCTGACAAATTAATATAGGTAAACATATAGTTTGCATGTAATTTAAATTTTTTGTTGGCGAGAAGTGCCAGTTTAATACAATTTGAATCATTAGAGTCAATTTGCACAATGTCAGATGTTAATATCTTTCTGTTTTTCACAATTTATTTATCGGTAGTTACTTAAGGAACTTGAGTATAATACTCCAATAAATTAATTCTTGTAGTGACTTATATGTTTGCCACTATAAATAAAAAAGTAAAAGTCTAAAGTTTAACTAAATAAAACCGATCAAAAGATGAGGATATATACATAAAAGTAATATTGGAGTATTCATGTTAGCAAGTTTTTCAGAGTTTAAATTTTATCAATCTTTCAGGATTCCTGTTGAGAAGGCGGATGGACTTAGATTTCTACTTGAGATTGAAGATGAAAATGGCAAGATGCGTTATATTGATGATGCTGTATTGTTAGATATAAGTGTAAGTGGGTTTGGGGTATCTACCGTTGAAAAAATTAAAGTAAATGAAATTATGAGTGCCTCATTGCAGTTTAAAAAAATGCACATTGATTTAACTGGAAAAATTGTACGTTCTTTTTCTAATACTCTTGATGACGATCGAATGATTTACGGTGTTGAGCTGGAAGAAGAGAAGAAATTAAACCGTTTCTTAGAGACTTATATTAAAAGCTTTTCTGCTGATAGGTTAAAAGAGTGTTTGGTAAATTCTGCCTTAACCGAACGATATACAGATTCGAGTGAGGGGTTTGAGGTCTTTTCATTGTTACTATCTCTTTTTAAAGATATTACTCAATATGGTGATAATGAGGGATTTGTTGAAAATATGCTCGAAGAAGTTGTCCGCATTTTAAATGCAAATCGTGCTTCTGTCTTTCTCATTAATCCTGAATCCAATGATCTAGAAGCAATTGCGTCTTTAGGTGTAGAAAAAGAGTTACTTAAGTTTGATTATAGAAAGGGAATTGCTGGCTCTGTATTTACTACTGGGCGTGCAATTAACATTGATATTACTGAAGACTCTATTTTTAATAATGAGTTTGATGATAAATTTGGCTTTAAAACAACTTCAATTATCTGTTATCCAATTTACAATCGTGAAGATAAGATTATTGGTGTACTAGAAGTCTTAAATAAAAGAAATCAGGATCGATTTACTGTTGAAGATGAAAAAACGATGAGAGTTCTTTCTTTAGTATTCTCTTCAGTCTTTCATCAGTTTGCACCAGTATCGGATAAGTCTAAAATTAGAAGCTTTAGTACTCCATTTGATCGTGAATATGCATTGATTGGACAAAATTCGCAAATTACGAAGTTACGTGGAAGTATCCTGCAAACAAAAGACCTGGATTATCCTCTACTAATTGAAGGAGAGTTTGGAGTTGGGAAAACTCTATTTGCTAAAATTATTCACTATGAAAGCAAGCGTGGCTTAGCACCATTTGACATTATCGATTGCTCATTACCTGAAGAACAATTAGATGAGATGTTATTTGGAGATGAATCAAAATTAGTTGCTGTGCATGATGGAAGTATTGTATTTCGTCAGATCGAAAAGCTATCATCGAAACTACAAATAAAATTATATAATACTTTGATTCATAGAAGAATTGGTAATTGTGTTTATAGTTTAGACTTTAGATTCATGGCAACCACCTCGAAAGATCTGATGGTTGAGATGAAAGAAGGGAACTTTAGTCGTGATCTATTTGATTTTATAAATAAAACATACATCATAATTCCGCCTCTTCGTGATCGCTTAGATGATATCGACTGCTTAGTTGATTTCTTTTTGAAGGTTGAGTGTAAAAAACATGGACTTTTATTAAAGCAAATTAATAGTAAGGCAATGAAAAAATTAAAAAATTATGATTGGCCAGAGAATATCAAAGAGCTTCAAACTTGTATTGAAAGAGGTGTTTTATATAATCCTCGTTCACATATTATCAGTGCAATAGATCTTACAGATGGTATCCTACCATTAGTAAATATTAATAGTAAAAAGAAAGCCTTTGGTAGTAATTCCTATGCTATCGATAATTCTCTACCGCTTAAGTACCGAGTACTGTTAGTTGAAAAAGAGATGATTTTAAGTGAGATTAGGCGACATGGTGGTAATAAATCAAAGGCGGCGATTGCAATGAACATCAGTAGAGAGGCGCTACGTAAAAAGCTTCTACAGGCTGATGAGATTGAAGAGCAGCTTAATACAAAGAAAATTGCTGCTTAACTTAATCCATATTGGTTGAAAAAATCTTTATGCTTACTAACAAACTGTTCAACAGACTCTTGTGCATTATTATGAGCGGGACTATAAACTGATAGCCGCCTATTAATTAGATCTTCTAATGTTTTTGGCATTTCATCTTTAATTATTATTTTTAGTTCATCCTCAGAGGGCCACTCATCAGGAGCCTTTAGGTATTTTGAGTGTGGAGTGAAGCCTTGTGCTGTTTTGAGAGGTGAGTATGATTTTTGGTATGATGTTGTAATTTTTCTTGTAATATCCTGTCCCATAACTCTAAAAGTAGTATATTTCCCACCTACAATTACAAAGAAATTAGAAAATGGCTGAAGTGTTTTATGTTCACGGCTTGTCTTGCCTTTGTCTAAAGATGATTCATCATCTTTTGCTAAAGGACGGACACCAGCAAAACTAGAGATAATCATATCTACAGAAACAGTAGGCTTAAAATACTCATTTAAATTATCAATAATATAGTCAATATCTTTTTGGGTAGCCTTGATATTAAAAAAATCCTTTTCCGGGTCGCTCTCAGTCGTACCTACTAAAATTGCATTAGGATGGGGAATTACAAAAATAATCCGACCGTCTTTTGTTTGTAGTACTATTGGAGCATTGATATTTAGTGCATCTTTTTTAAGCCAAACGTGAATACCTTTAGAGGGAAGTAGTTGATTTTCCCATGGGCAAATATCCATATCATTTAAAAATTGATCAGTAAAAGGCCCTACTGCTGTCACGATATTCTCAACAGTAACCTGTGTCTCACAACCACTAAAAGAGTCTGTTAAAGTAACTTGGTATTTGATTTGTTCTTTAACTATTTTAGTAACTTTTTTATAGTTAAGCGCCTGGGAATTTTTATTTTTAGCCAGAGCATCTAAAATAATTTCAATATTTAATTTAGCATCATCGACAATCACATCATGGTAAACACCACTTCCCTTAAGCTTATCCTTACGGAGTGCCGGATTCATTTCTAGAGACTGCTGTTTAGAAAGAATTTTATAGGGACTATTTTGAAAGCTAGACAAAAGATCATATGCAAAAAGACCTATACCAGTCATGAAGAGGTTATATTTTGACGTATTATAAATTGGAAGTAAGAAAGGTTTCTCGTAACACAATTCCGGCATTAAATGTTTCCATAAATTCTTCTCATGTAATGCTTCAAATACAAGATTAAAGTCCATATTCTCTAAGTAGCGAATGCCACCGTGTAACATTTTAGAACTATTTTGACTGGTTTGTGAGGCAAAATCACCGCGGTCTACCAGCAGTGTGTCTATTCCATGTAGAGATAGATCCCAAAAAATACCAGCACCAACAATACCACCACCAATGACGAGTGTTTTAAATTCTTTATCCATAGTTAATTCTTTGTTTCTGTTATTGCAATTTGTTGAATAAATACGGCACTACCAGTCGCAATAATTTTATAATTTGTAGCTGTTTTCTCACTATTTTCAAGCTGAATTAAGGGAGTGACTATATAGGTGACACCTACTACTCCATTAGCACCAAGTTCATAGGCCTGTAGTTTTATTTTTTCTATGAGTTCGTGATAAAAAGAAGAGGATCCTATCGTAAAATTTTCTAAAATATCATGTACTTCTGAAGTAGTATTACTAGAGTGAATTCCATCATTTTTAAAAAATTTTTCAGGAACAATAATATCTGCAGTAGTAATTCCTAAGTAGTCTCTTATCTCCTGTCCATGAATGGTAGGAGTCGTAGTAAGTAATATTGAGTTAATTGAAAACTGTTCACGTTGCAAATTTTTTCCTGCATGAGTATTACGTAGTAGATTTTCTTTGGAGATCAGTCCTTTGAACTGCTTATTTACACCTTTTGATGGATGAATCTCTTCGGAAAGTCCTAATTGAATATCACCAGAGAAACGACGTAATTTATTTGCAAGAAATATTGCACTAAATTCACTTAATTGAGGAAGAATTAATGATCCATTGCTTAACGATTGATCTACTAACTGCTTATTCTCATCTGTGTATAAGCCGTACTCTGTTAATATAATTTTTATATCCTCAATATCATCTGTATAACTAATATCGCGTATTAATAGTGTGAATGGTGGATTTCCTGCACGTGTTACCTGACCGTAAGAAATATTATGGGCAAACTGCCGGATATCTTTAAAAGTTTCAGGTGGAGATATTGGTGGTGGGGGTTGTGTTGAAGATGTGGGTACAGTTAGAACTTCTTCTATTACAACTTCATCTTCTTCGATAGGTGGTGATGAGAAGTCATCATCTGTTGTATTTAAATCCTCTTCAGTATTAAATTCAGAAGACGTTGCAAAATCATCAATTGATGATGCAAAAGGTACTTCCTCAGTTTCTGAACTATCTACAATATCGAGATCACTACTAGAAAGCTGAAAGTCTGGCTCTGTCGGTTCAGTGAGATCACTTATCTCGATGTCAGTTGAACTAAAGTCATCAGAAAATGATGATTCTTGTTCATCTAATGTATCTATGTCAACGGGCGTCGCTGGTAAACTACCTTTCGAACCACCGTCATCTAGCTGGGAATCTAAATCATTATCAAGCTGATGTACAAACTCTGATAAGTCTTCAATTCTGGTCAAGTCATTTTTATCATCACTCATTTATATCCCTAGTTCGCTATTTATGAAGCTCCATGACAGTGCTTGTATTTTTTACCTGAACCACATGGACAGGGGTCATTACGTCCAACTTTGGTATTGTTGCGGCGAATCGGTGCCTGTTTACCATGTTGTTCTTCCGCTCGTTGTGCTCTCTTATGAGCATCCATTTGTGCTTCTAATGTCTCTTGCTGACGACGCTTCATCTCTTCCATTTCCTCTTGTGTATAAAATTGTACACTAAAAATTTGGCGAATGATGGCCTGCTTTACAGTGGTTTTCATTGTTTCAAAAAGTAAAAAAGCTTCACGCTTATACTCAGTTAGAGGATTTTTCTGTGCATATGCACGTAGGGAAATACCCTCTTTAAGGTGGTCCATAGAGAGCAGATGGTCTTTCCAATGCGAGTCAAAAATAGATAGAAGTATTTCACGTAGTGCCATCTCTACTTGCTTTTCTTCATACTTAGAAAATTTTTCATCAACTTGCTGCTTGGTGAGAGAGTAGACATAGTCTACAATATCAGCTGAATATTTTTCAGCACACTCGGCAGAAGTAATATCCTTCTCGCTAAAAAATGTGTGTTTATAAACATTGTTGATCTCTTCCCATGGCCACTGATCTAAGGGAACTTTTTTATCTGGTCTGAATTGCTCAACAAATAGTTCTGAAACATCTTGTAGCATCTCATGAACAAGACCCATATTGTCATGATCACTTAGAATCTCTTTACGTAGACGATAGATGACCTTTCTTTGGTGGTTCATAATATCATCATATTCTAAAAGGTGTTTTCTGATCTCAAAGTTATGGGTTTCAACTTTTTGCTGCGCTTTTGCAATCGCATTACTAATCATCTTATGCTCGATAGGTTCATCATCTTCCATACCTAAAGTCGTCATAAATTTTTTAATTTTTTCAGATCCAAAAATTCTCATTAGATCATCTTCTAATGAGAGAAAAAATCTGGATGCACCAGGATCTCCTTGTCGGCCTGAACGACCACGCAGTTGATTATCGATGCGTCTTGATTCATGCCTCTCTGTTCCAATAATACAGAGACCTCCAAGTTTTAAGGTTTCAGCATTAAGTTTTATATCTGTTCCTCGTCCCGCCATATTTGTTGCGATTGTTACACTACCTGGCATACCGGCATTAGCAACAATTTCAGCTTCATGCTCATGGTGCTTTGCATTGAGGACATTATGCGGTATTCCTAATTTTTTTAGATGTTTGGAAATTATTTCAGAGCTATCTATCGCAATCGTTCCTACGAGTACTGGTTGCCCTTTTTTATGTAGGTCAGCAATGAGGTGCCCAACTGCCTTGTACTTACAAGCTTTGTCTTTATAAATTAGATCAGCTTGATCATCTCGAACCATAGGTAGGTTTGTTGGAACAACAACAACATCTAAATGATAAATCTTTTGAAATTCTTCTGCCTCAGTATCTGCCGTTCCTGTCATACCAGAAAGACCGTTATAAAGTTTAAAGTAATTTTGAAAAGTAATTGAGGCAAGAGTTTGGTTTTCTGATTTTACTTTTACTCCCTCCTTCGCTTCAACTGCTTGATGTAGTCCATCAGACCAACGAGACCCTTCTTTTAGTCTTCCTGTGAATTCATCTACTATTATTACTTGTCCCTCTTTAATTACGTAGTCAACATCTACATTAAATAGATAGTGAGCACGGAGAGACTGGTTTAAATTATGTAAGATTTCAGAATTTTTTGCATTGTAAATTTCGTCAATATTTAATAGCTTTTGAACTTCTGTAATTCCTTCATCTGTCATGATGGCTGATTTACTTTTTTCTTCTATAGTGAAATGGATGTCTGCTTTGAGTTTTCTGACGGCTCCATCAGCAATACTATAAACACCAGTACCTTCTTCACTGGGTCCTGAGATAAGTAGAGGAGTTCTTGCTTCATCAATTAAAATTGAGTCAACCTCGTCAACAATACAGTAATTATGTGGTCGCTGGACATAGTCTTCTAAATCAAATTTCATATTGTCACGAAGGTAGTCAAAAGCAAATTCATTATTCGTACCGTAAGTGATATCGCAGCGATAGGCTTGTTGACGTATGTCATCATCCATGTCAGCCACAATACATCCTACAGTTAATCCAAGCCATTCATATAGCTCTCCCATCCATTTTGAGTCACGGCTTGCAAGGTAATCATTGACTGTAACGAGGTGTGCTCCCTCACTTTTTAGGGCATGTAGGTACATGGGTAGTGTTGCACAAAGTGTCTTTCCTTCTCCTGTTTTCATTTCAGCAATTTTATTTTGAAATAATACAATTCCACCGATTAATTGAACATCAAAATGGCGCATTTTCAAGACACGTTTAGACGCTTCTCTTACAGTTGCAAATGCCTCAGGTAACATTGCTTCGAGTGTAGCACCTTTTGTTAATTGCTCACGAAACTTAGGAGTTTGAGCTTTAAGCTCTTCATCACTAAGCTTTTCCATATCAGCTTCAAAACTATTTATTTGATGAATTAGTGGGCCTAGTACCTTAATATCTCGGTCATGCTTTGTTCCAAACATTGATTTAAAAAAGTTCATTTATAATCTCCTAAATAGTTAATCTAAAATATAATAGAGTGGATCAACAGGAATACCATTTATCCGAATTTCATAGTGAAGGTGTGGACCTGTTGAGTATCCAGTATTACCAACTTCTGCAATTAAATCACCACGTGCTAGATGGATACCTTTTTTTACTTTTAGCTCTTTAGCATGAGCATAAATTGTTTCTAAGCCATAGCCGTGGTCAATGGATAGCGTTTTTCCAAATCCTGGCTTCGTTCCTGAATAGATCACAATACCATCTGCAGGAGCATAAATGGGAGTACCAGGGGTCGCACCCAAATCAAGCCCCTCGTGCATTTTTAAGCGTCCTGAGTAGGGGCTAATTCGCGGACCATAGTAACTGGTAATCCATCCTCTTGTCGGCATCAAGGTTGGAGTTGAACGTAAAAAAGAGTCTCGGTCGAGTAACTTTTGGTCAATAAGTGCTAGTTGAATTTCTAGATTTCTTGATTTTTTTTGGTTCACTTCAAAAAGGTAGTCAATATGAGCAAATGTATCTGCTAGTTTAAAACTTTTTTGGGTTAATGCGGACCACTCTTTAGTGTAGTTATATCCTGTTGTTAAGCCGAAGTTTGCAGCAATTTTCTGTTCATAGAGTGTTTTATACTCTTTATATTCGTCTGACTGTTTATATTCACCCTGAGTCGGTGAAAGTATTTTTTTAGATGTAGGTTTATCTGGAGCTAGGTTTTGAGGATTAGCCTTTTTTAAATTATCTTTTAGCTCTTGTTGGGTTGGTAACGTAACTGGGCTAAGGTCATCACGTAAGCTATAAGTTAAACCTGTAATTGTTTTCAGTTTGGTTTCTAGAGTTTTAATTCTATCGAGGTCGTGAGTTAATGTATTAATTTTAATTTGGAAAAGTTGAAATTGTTCTTTTAGTTGTTTGTTCTCAAGGCTCAGATGTTTATTTTTATAGAGTTCTCGCAAGATGTTTACATAGTCATATCCTAGAACTGCTATAAGTGAGATAAATAGGATTGAGAGTAGTAAAATAGTTCTGTAAGCGATGACTGGAATACGAAATGTTTTGATTCCTTTCCCTTTTGTCGGCACAACCATAATTGTCAAATACTTATTCAAAAAAAATACTCCTTTATTTTTTATATAATGATAATAGTCTATGCAAGAATTACGGCCTTGGCAATTTGATTCTTAAGAATTTCACAGCTTTACATTGCTATGGCCATCACGACAGATACATTGTCTTTGCCACCATTATTGAGTGCTAACTGTACAAGTTGGTCCACTGTTGCATCAAGGTCATGTTGGGTAGACGATTCTGGATTGCTAATATTCTTATTTATGATAGCAAGGATATCTTCATCATTGACTTCGCCATGAAGACCGTCAGAACAGAGTAGAAAAACATCATTACGTTTTACTTTATATGTGAAGACATCAACCTCGACGTCATCTTCATAACCAACAGTTCGCACTAAAATATTTTTCATTTTATCTAAGTGGGCTTCATCGCGGTTATATATTCCCATATTTAGCTTTTCGTGTACCAATGAGTGGTCACGACTTAGTTGAAATAATTTGTGATGACTAATTAGGTATGCTCGTGAGTCACCAACATTGCCAATATAAAGACTGTTACCACGAAAATAAAAGAGAACTACAGTTGTACCCATTCCTTTTAAGCTTTCGTCTTGCATAGCACGTTTTAAGATTGCTTTATTAGCATATTGAATTGCTTTAGAAGTTGATTCGATAGGGTCATTAGAGAAGTGGCTTAGTAAAAATTCTGGAGTAAATTTGACGGACATTGCTGATGCAATATCTCCACCGTTATGGCCTCCCATGCCATCTGCCACAATAAAAAGATTTTTTTGTGGATTTAGATATATGGAGTCCTGATTTGTCTTTCTGACGCATCCTATATTAGTCTTTCCTGAACTTAAAATTGGCATAATTATCCTTAATTATCTAATAATACAATTATTATCTATTTGTCGGATGATTATTGTCAAGCGAAACGATAAGGCATCGGGCTGAAGTGTTTTACTCAAGTAAAAATAAATATAATAAGCATTATCATTTTTTTTTCACCACCGATAAGATTTTGTTATTCTGTTATTTAGGGTTAAACTATTAAGAGTACAAGGAATTAGTACATCTCATGGAGGTAGAATGAGTAATTTAGATATTAATAAATTTGTTCGCGATCATTACAAAATTGAAGACTTTTCTCACTTGAACTGGGAAGGGAGTTTTCAAGATTATGTTAATTTAGTTATTGGCAATCCCGCTGTCTCTAGAAATGCATTTCAACGTGTGCACGATATGATTATGTCGTATGGGGAGACAAATTATACTGAATATAAAAAAGAAATTACCCGCTATACATTTTTTGATGACCCGATGGAAAATGGTAAAGATGCCATTTTTGGTATTGATGTTCATTTAATGAAGCTAGTTAATTTCTTTAAATCTGCTGCTGCTGGATATGGTGCTGAAAAGCGTATCCTACTTTTACATGGTCCAGTAGGATCTGCAAAATCATCAGTTGCTAGACTGTTAAAAAAAGGGTTAGAGCAATATTCTAAAAGTGACGAAGGAGCCCTTTATACTTTTGAATGGTTTGATGAGCAAGAGACAGATATTTTAGGAGGACAAAAGATTTTTGCCTCTCCTATGCATGAAGATCCCTTAAAGCTTATTCCATTACAGGTTCGCGAAGAATTTTTAGCCGCGATTAATAAGGGTAAAAAAGGAAGTTTTAAAGTTCGTATAAAAGGTGAAGTGTGTCCTGCAGATCGTTTTATTTTTAATGAGTATATGAAAAAATATGAAGGTGACTGGACTCAAGTCATGAAGCACATTAGAGTTAAACGCTTTGTGCTTTCAGAGAAAGATCGACTGGGTATTGGAACTTTTCAACCTAAAGATGAAAAAAATCAAGACTCAACAGAACTAACTGGTGATATTAACTATAGAAAAATTGCTCTTTATGGATCCGATTCTGATCCTCGTGCTTTTAATTTTGATGGAGAATTTAATATTGCCAATCGTGGTATTGTTGAATTTATAGAAATGCTAAAGCTTGATGTTGCATTTTTATATGACCTCCTAGGTGCTAGTCAAGAGCAGAGTGTTAAACCAAAGAAATTCGCTCAAACCGATATTGATGAAGTTATTTTAGGCCATACGAATGAGCCCGAATATCGTAAACTGCAAAGTAATGAGTTTATGGAAGCACTTCGTGATAGGACTGTTAAAATTGATGTTCCGTACATTACACGGTTGGATAATGAAGTAAAAATATATCAAAAAGATTTTAATGCAGAGAAAATTCCTCATATTCATATTGCTCCTCATACCATTGAGATGGCATCTACATGGTCGATTCTAACTAGATTAGAGGAACCAAAAAAAGCTGATTTAACCAGATTGCAAAAATTGAAGTTGTATAATGGAAAAACTCTTCCAGGATATAACGAAGATAATGTAAAGGAGCTGCGTAAAGAGGCTATTCGTGAAGGGTTAGAAGGAATTTCTCCTCGTTATATTCAAGATAAAATTTCGAATGCACTTGTTAAGCATGGTCACATTGGTTGCCTAAATCCTTTTATGGTATTTAATGAATTAGAGGGGGGACTTAAGCATCATGCTCTGATTAATTCTCCAGAACAAGCAATGCTCTTTAAGGAAATGCTGGCAATTGCCAGACAGGAGTATGAAGATATTGTAAAAAATGATGTGCAAAAAGCAATTAGCGTCGACGAGACGGCCATTCAGACTTTATGTGCAAACTATATCGACAATGTAAAAGCTTACACTCAAAAAGAAAAAATCCGTAATAAATATTCAAATCGTTTAGAAGATGCTGATGAAAGGTTCATGCGTTCTATTGAAGAAAAAATTGATATTCCAGAATCTCGGAAGGATGATTTTAGACGTGAAATAATGAATTACATTGGAGCGTTAGCGATAGAAGGAAAGCAGTTTGATTTTAAGATGAATGAGCGCTTGCATCGTGCATTAGAGCTTAAGTTGTTTGAAGATCAGAAAGATTCTATCAAGCTGACAACAATTATTTCAAAAGTTGTAGACAAAGAGACTCAAGAGAAAATTGATGTTGTAAAATCACGCTTGATCAAAAACTTTGGTTATTGTGAACTTTGTGCAACTGATGCACTAAATTTTGTCGCTTCTATTTTTGCAAAGGGTGACTCGGCTAAGAGTTAGATAAAGGATTTATAATGGATCATCCTATAAAAAGAGATCATGCCCGTTTTAAGAAAATAGTGAAAGGAAAAATTCGCGCTAACTTAAGACGGTTTGTCTCACAGGGAGAAATGCCTATTCCGAAAGGAGATGGGACTTTTAAAATTCCTATGCCGTCAATTGAAACTCCTCGTTTTCGCTTTGGTAGTGAAGAGCAAGGGGGAGTGGGACAGGGTGATGGAGAACCAGGCGATCCTGTCGATGGGGAACCGGGAGAAGGTGAGCCTGGAGAAGGTGAAGTCGGTGAAGGTGAAGGAAAAAAATCTTTAGAAGTTGATGTTAGTTTAGATGAGTTAGCCTCTATTTTAGGAGAAGAGCTCGAGTTACCAAACATTGAACCGAAAGGTAAAAAAACAATGGAGTCGGTAACCGAGCGGTATACCAGCATTGGTAGTACTGGTCCTGACTCTTTACGCCATTTTAAGCGTACTTACCGTGAAGCACTAAAACGCCAAGTTAGTGTTGGTACCTACGATCCAGAAAATCCCATAATAATTCCTGTACGTAGAGATTTTCGTTATCGTAGTGCAAATTCCAAAGTTGAGTATGAAAACTCTGCGGTTGTTATCTATATGATGGATGTATCAGGATCAATGGGTGACGAGCAAAAAGAAATTGTTCGTACAGAGAGTTTTTGGATTAATCTATGGTTAAAATCTCAGTATAAAGATATTGAAGTTCGCTATATTATTCATGATGCAACAGCTAAAGAGGTAGATGAAAAAACTTTTTTTAGTACCCGTGAAAGTGGTGGCACCTTGATCTCATCTGCATTTAAAGTATGTCAGGATATTATTGAAAAAGATTACAATCCAGAAGAGTGGAATATATACCCTTTTCATTTTTCAGATGGAGACAACTGGTCTGCTGATGATACAAAAATGTGTTTGGATCTTTTAGATAATGTACTTCTTCCTGCGTCAAATATGTTTTGTTATGGACAGGTTGAAAGTCGTTATGGATCGGGACAATTTTATAAGGACCTTAGCGAAAAATATGGTGAATCCTCTGATGAAATTATTTTAAGTAAAATAAAAGATAAAGATGCCATCATGGATTCCATTAAAGATTTCTTAGGCAAAGGTAATTAAACTAAAGAACAAGGAAATGCATTTATGCAACGAACAAAACCAATCAGTGGTGAGTTATTAAAAATTCGTGATGAAGTTTTGCAGTATGCTCTTGATTATGGGCTGGATTTTTATCCAGTTGTTTTTGAGATGTGTGATTATGATACAATTAATATCTTAGCTTCTCAGGGGGGATTCCCTGCAAGATATCCACACTGGCGTTTTGGTATGGATTACGATTCGATGTCTAAAAATTATAGATTTGGTATGATGAGAATTTATGAAATGGTTATTAATAATGATCCCGTGTATGCCTATTTATTAAATGTTAATAAAACAGTTGATCAAAAAACAGTGATGGCACATGTTTATGGCCATGCTGATTTTTTTAAAAATAATGCGTATTTTTCTGGCACGGATAGAAATATGATTGACGTTATGGCAAATCATGGAACAAAGGTGAGACGTTTTATGGACCGCTATGGTCAAGATAAAGTTGAAGAGTTTATTGATGTTGTGCTCTCTTTTGAAAACCTTTTAGACGTAAATCAACTATTTCAGTTGTCACCGATAAAAACAAAAGTTGATTTGACTAGTATGAAAGATGACATCGAAGATGGCGCTAGCTCTTCTCTAAAAACTTTTATGCGTAGTAAGCAGAGAACTGAAAAGGCAGGTAAGAAAACAAAGTTAAAAAAAGATGTACGTGTTTTCGAAATAAATAATCTAGAGTTGCCTACATCCGATATTATGAAGTTTTTAGCAGAAAATGCTCCAATTGAAGATTGGCAATCTGATATTATAAGTATTTTGCGTGAAGAAGCCTATTACTTTTTACCACAGCGTATGACAAAAATTATCAATGAGGGGTGGGCAAGTTATTGGCATTCGACAATTATGACTCAGAATGCTTTAAATGCGAGTGAGATAGTTGATTTTGCCGATCATCATGCCGGTGTGATGGCAATGAGTAAACAAAATATTAATCCATATAAAATCGGTATTGAACTGTTGCGTGATATTGAGTTTCGTTGGAATACTGGTCGCTTTGGTAAAGAATATAATGAATGTGATGATCTGCACACCAAAGAAAATTGGGATAAAAAATTAGGGCTAGGCCGAGAAAAAATTTTTGAAGTTAGGCGTTCTCATAACGATCTAACTTTTATTGATGAGTTTTTTACCCAAGAATTTTGTCAGCGTCAGCAACTTTTTACATATGACTTTAATCCCCAGAGCCAACGAAATGAAATTTCTGAGAGAAGCTTTTTAGAGATAAAAGATAAACTACTAAACCAGTTAACTAATTTTGGTAATCCTGTTATAAATGTTGTTTCTGCTAATTATAATAATCGTGGTGAAATGCTTATGCAGCATACACACTATGGGGTTGATTTAGATATGGGAAAAGCTGCCGAAACCATGCATAATATTTTTTTAGTGTGGAAGCGTCCTGTAAATCTTGAAACGATTGTTGAAGGAAAAAAATCTATCTATCACTTTGATGGTAAAGAACTTAAGGTTGCTACTGAAGCTTAACAGATTGTTAAAACTTAATACTTTTTAAAGTCTCATTCAGTCCACGACGCTTTGTGGGATCGTTGACACCTGGACAAGTTGCTTTGTGGTAGGAAAATCGTTTTGTTTCATTGAAATAGTCCGCTGGACGTTGCTTTAAGTAGTACCATCCATTGTTATACCAACGCTGTAAGTGCAACTTGCCACTGCCTATTTTTGTAACTTTAAAAAAAATCCCATCGTTAGCCGCAAAGGACGCATATTGCTTGTCTGTCTCTTGTACACAGTCACCAGCTTTTAGACGAAGTTCACTCGATGGAGCACATGCCACCACAATGAATAATAAAAATAAAATATCAATTGTTTTTCTCAAGTACTTTTCCTAAAGTTTAATTAACTTTAACTATAGAAGGGAATCGTAAGGAAGTAAATACTGCAAAGTTTGACTGTAAACTTATATTCGATGACAATATGAGTGATCATCTTTTATCAGGAACTATCTATGAAAAAACTTTATTGCAGTACTGCTTGTTTGATTTTATTATTTTCACAAGCTTCTTTTTCAAAAGTTAATATTGCGAAAATTGAAAAATTGAGAGGTATTGTAACAGTTTTATCTCCCGGTGCTCTACATGCACGCAAAGCAGTTAGAGGTGATCAATTAGTTGCTGACTCTTCGATCGTAACGAAACCTAGAAGTTTTGTAAAAGTACTTTATAATGATGGCTCAACTGTAAATCTTGGTCCTAAATCAAAAATAATTCTTGTTGAGATGCAAAAAGACACAGGGGTTGGTGTCATTTCTCTTTTAAAGGGAAAAATACGGGCTTCAATTAAAAAGAGAAAGAGTGGCCAGAGAAAAACAAAAAATAAATTTTTTGTAAAAACAAGGTCTGCAGCGCTAGGTGTTCGTGGTACGTCTTTTCAAATAACATACAATCCTGAAAATGATGCTACATCTTTATTAACTTTTGAAGGTAAAGTTGCGATGGTCAAAGTTGATGATCGGATCATTGAGAAACAAATTCAAGAGGTTGCTACTGATGAAGAACGTCAAGTACGAGATGAACAACTGCAAAAAATAAAAGATGATTGGCAAAGTCACAAAATATCGGCAAAAAATTTAGATAAAATTTTAGATGCGAATGAAACAGTAGAAGTAAAGCCTGGTCAATACGCAGGAGTTATTGAAGGGCTTAAGAAAACATCTCTACCTGTCAAAATTTCTCCAAAGCAATACACGGTACTTTATTATAATAAAGACTTTCAAAAAGTAAGAAAAGGTAATGTCAAAACATTACTTAAGCAAGCAGACCAAGCAGCTCCCCTCGAAGGTCTAAATGATAAAGAAACAGGTGATTTTGCTCCTCGTGCAGGAGGCTTTTTAGATGCTAATTCCGGTTTGTATATTCCTCCTAAAAATACAAGTAAATTAAATAAAAAATTACAAGTTTATGAAGCAAAGAGTATTGGTAGTGTGGAGGAGAGTACTGGGAAATATATTGCTCCTGTTGGATTAAAGCTAGATGCTAAACAAGGATTCGTTCTAGATAAAAAGTATCTTGCTGGGGAAGGCCAAATTGATAAAGCAAATCTATTGGTTATGAAAGAGAGTTTAAATCAGACTCTTGCAACAGATGTTATTTTAAAAGGGAGCCCTATCGCTCCTTCTATTCATGCTTTAACATATCCTGAGCTATTTCAAAAAGATACTTTAACCTATTCATTCAGACCTCATGATTCAGTTTGGCATCTCAATAAAGTTGAGAGTAGTGATGTTGCTGCAAAAAGTATGGAAGGACACGAGCAGGTTATTCATAAGTTTGAATGGCACCAGGTTACAGATGGTAATTGGCAAGTTTCCACGTCATTTTCACTTAAAAATAGTGATCAATATAAATTTGATACAGATGGGTTTTATAATATCTATTCTGATTCACATTATGGCGAAACTCTCTATGGCTTAGGTATATCTTTAAATTATTTAATGTCTATTGGTTCATTATTACAATTTGAGTTATCAGTTGATCAGGATAATTACGTCGCATACTACTATGACTCATCAGACATGAGTTACTATCTTGAGTTAGAAAAAATAGCCTTGTTAAAAGTTATGGCATCCTATCAAAAACGTTTTTTACATTTTAAAAGATTTTTTATGGATGTAAATATTGGTCTAGGTGTGGCAAAATCTAAAGAACAAGGTCATTTTGAAATAAAACCCCAATTCCTTTCACATTTAAAGCTTGGGTTTAACTATTGGCTTGGTCGCTCCTATACGCTTCGCTTGGGTTTATGGACTTCTTATCAGACGGGTAAAGTTGAGGGGGCTGTTGTTCCTGCTACTATTTCACGTGAGGATGGTGGTGCTGAATTTAATATGTCATTTATCTTCTAGAGTACTTATTAAACTTACAATTTGTAAAAGCCGTAATCGAGTTCTTCAATCTCCTTTTGATTGATTGTTTTATTCTCTTTTAGAGGTGTGATCTTTCCATGTTGCTGAAGATGCTCTAGTTCATAGCGTGCATTAGGTGCAATATTTTTTTTATCGCCAGCAAAAGCAGTTATGTTATACCAGATTTGTGACTGCATAAGTAGCCAACAGGAAAGCCCATCGTAATTCTTGCAGGTGGCAGCAGCGTACTCTTGCATTTTATTTTTATTTTTAAGCATTAGCTCTGTATACATACCCAAAAGGCTGAGAACGTTAGGCATATTTACTGGAAAAGATTTATCCAGCTCATCAATAAGAACTTTTGCTTGTGAATATTTTTTTAAGTTAACCAGCTGGGCGAGAAAAAGAGTATTTTTTTTAATAGGATCAATAATTCTACCATGATAGGAATTTAAAATTTTTAATGAGTCATCATACTGCTTTAACTGCCAGGCAAGAGGTATTAAGCGCTCTATGGCATTTTTTGAATCTTTTTTATGTTTTAGTGCTAATTTGAAGTGTCCATATGCCAGTTCTAATTTATTTTCTTTTAGATAAATATTTCCTCTAATATTTTCTGCATTAGCTGCATTTATCTTTTCTAGAAAATGTAGGCTTGTTTCATAATCTCCAATCCTATAAAAGGCCATGGCTAAAAGCTCTCTAATCTCTTTATTCTTATATGCTTCCTTGGGTATTTTATTAATATAGTTATGGATTTCTTTTTCTTGGTTGTAATAGAGACTCTCTTTTAGCCATGCACGTAAAAAATCAAGTTGATAAAAAGCATTTGATTTAATTTTTAAAAATGAAGTATCGGCTAATGCACTATTTTGTAGTACGAGTTGTACTATATGAGATGGCCAGTCGAAATTATTTGTCAGGTATTTTCCTTGTACCATTTTGCAATCTCTAAAGTATTGTTGGAGATTACTATGTTTATTTAGTGCAATCATATTGTAACTTTGCATAGTGCAAACTGCACGCATTGCAGATATATTTTTGGTAAAATACGTCTGATCTAATAGGTTAAAGCTTTTTTGAAAATCCTCCTTTAAAAAAGCAATGAGTGCTCTATATCTTATAGCAATAAAGCGTAGATTACCTTGTTGATAGTCGATATGGCTTAAATCAATAGTTGCCTGGTCTAGATTTCCATTGATAATGTAGTATTTTACTAAGGCAATTTTTTTAAGAAATTTAATTTTTTGTAGATCACTTCGTGCCTGTAAATGGAGAATGACCTCATTTTGATTATTTGCAATAATTCTGGCAACACCAATGTTGTGCCATAGTGCAATTATTATAACTAGGAAAAATACTCTCTTTGTAGTGATCACACTAATAATTTCGGTATTTTTTTCGATAAACTAAGAGAATTAGTATGAAGTATTATAAGGGGAAAAAAATTCTAATGAGACTGTACTTATCTCTAGTTTTTACATTCTTTATGTCTCAGGCCATCGCTGATGATTTGTCTCTCATGGAAATGATAGCATCGCCCGAAAAATCACATATTGATAAATTACAGCAAACACCTCTAGATAGTATCTTTAATTTTGATCGAAGTGTATTTTCCGCAGATAAGCATGAGCATAGGAGAATATTAAATGTATATCGCGGCTTTCATCAGGAATCTGTCGGCTTAGTTAATTACTGTAGTTTACCCCGTAAGGTGGAGTTTGCTAGTTATGGAGAAGAGCTACTTTTTTCGAGAAATATTGTAGCCACTCTTCAGTATATTGGGATTATGACCACTATCCCGGCGATTTCTGAATATGTTAAAAGGTTGCATTATACAGAAGTAGGTGTTGAAAATTTAATTGATAACCTTATTGGTAACTACTGTTCTTCAAATTTTTCATTGATGAGTATAAAGAAACTTAGAACAATGTTTTTGGGATCTTATCGTAAGGCAGAAAAGTATAAAATTCCATCTCTTAAAAATAACCCTTTCTTTCCTAAAAAATTGGATGTGATGAATTCTAATGAAGGTGTATTTGAGCATGAACTATTTTACACTGTTGAACTATTTAAATCATTCTGTTCCTGGGGAGGAGACCCTACTGACTTACGTTTGATGACATCACTGTTAAAGAGTCCACTAGTTTTTTCTTATCTAATTCGAGAGATGACTTCTAAAAAGTTGGATTGGAAGGCAGAGTCACAAAGTATTACACTGGTTGATAGGCAGAATCCTAAAAATGTTTTGTGTGATGGGTTTATATGTCGACCAGTTAGTGGTGGTGAGTTTAGGCGTAAAATACAAAAATCAGTGGGTAGTGATAGTCTGCGATTTGATCTTCAAAACAGATATTGTAACTATTTTTCAACTGCAAATGCTCACTATCCACAGGTTGATCCTAGATTAGAGAGGATGATGAAAGATCGAACACAATATGATGAATCATTTTTAGTTGCTCAATTTACTGCTTTGATGACAGGTATTCCTGATTTACTAATAAGAGCAAAGCACTTTCAAGATATTTTTAGCTATTTAGATAACTCTTTAGATGAGCATTTTGATAAATGGGCGAAAAGAGAATTGGATAAAATGACCGATTACCTGTATTACGAAGATAGTATAAGAGTTAAAAAAATGGATAGAAAACTACACTTCAATTATAAAGTAGATCATTTTGCTATTTGGTTTGATGTCTCCTTAGGTGAGTGGGATAGATCTGTTGCTAAAACTGGAAAGATGAAAATGAGCTTTGATTTACATTTTCCTCATGCACTTGCACAGTGGGTTCGGCATGAGTCACGGTTGATGAAAGGTACTGATATCGATAAAGAAGGTGAGATTGAAAAAAGGGTAGTACAGCAGATCATATCTCATCGTAAAGCGGCACAAAGTAAATTACGCTTTCCTTTATGGAGTGACAGAATTGATAAAATTTTGGCTAAAGAGTTAATTGAACAGCTTACGAGGTACAAGGGAAAACCGTATAATGCCAGAAAAAAAGATACTTTCTCAGTACCCGTCACATTTTTTGTTGGCCCTTTTGCGTTAAAATACCTTAATTATAAGTACAAGGTTGACAAGGAAGAAAAAAAACTTATTTTGTCTAACTGATATGGATGATAAAAAAATAAAAATATTACAATTAGAAGAGCCTGTGCATTCAGATAAATTGCTACCTGCGGTCATTGAGTCAATCAAGGATCTGATAGTATATGACGACAAATCAGACAAGCTATCTCCATTTATCCAATATATTAAACAAATTAGTCGTTATAAGTTGTTAAGCAGAGAGCAGGAGCAGGAGTTAACGAAGGCCCTAAGTGAGACTGGAGATCTGGAGATTGCCAAGAAATTAGTAATGCATAACCTGCGTCTTGTGGTGAAAATCGCTATGGAGTACCGTAGTGCTCAAAATAGTGTCATGGACCTCATACAAGAGGGAAATATCGGTCTTATGAAAGCTGTCTCTAAATATGATCCAAGTAAAGGTGCAAAACTTTCATATTACTCTAGTTGGTGGATCCGCTCCTACATCTTAAAATTTATTTTAGATAATTTTAGATTGGTTAAAATTGGGACTACTAATGAACAAAAAAAGCTTTTTTATAACCTTCTAAAAGAAAAGGATCGTTTAACTTCAATGGGTATTGTTCCAGATAATAAGGTAATTGCTGAGAACCTAGGGGTTAGTGAAGGTGCTGTAGCTTTAATGGACCAGAGATTAGGAGTAGGCCGCAGTGATATGAGTCTTGATGCTCCAATGTCCTCTGAGGATGGAGATGGACGAACTCTAGGAGATGTTTTAAGTGATGAGAGTGCTGATGGTGGAATGGAGGAAGAAATTTCACACCAGCAAGAGGTAGATATTTTAAAAAATAACCTTGAAAGCTTTATTTCAGGATTAAAGGAAAGAGATCAGTATATCTTTAAAAAACGCCTACTTACAGATGTTCAGCCCTCTTTGCAGCAAATTGCAGATGAGTTTGGAGTTTCGCGGGAGCGCATTCGTCAGGTAGAGGAGCGTCTGCTTAAGAAATTAAAGGTTTACATGGATGAGTTTCTGCGTTAAAAAGAGTTATTATTAACACCCTCAACTCAGATTTAACGAAAGGTTACTTCTTGGTTTTGTGGATAAGGAGTCAAAATGATTACAGTACAGCAGAAAGGTGAAATTGTTAAAAAATTTGGAAAGAACGAAAAAGATTCAGGTTCTCCAGAGGTTCAAGTAGCAATTTTAACCGCAAGAATTAATGACCTACAGGGGCATTTTAAAGATCACAAGCATGACTATCACTCAAATAGAGGACTACTTAAGATGATTGGTCAGAGACGTTCACTACTTCGTTATGTTAAGACGAAAGGTGATGATCGCTACTCTAAGCTAATTCAAGAGCTTGGACTAAGAAAGTAATAAAATTATAAGTTAATAAGAGGGAATTTTTATTCCCTCTTTTTTTGTTTATAGGCTACTATTAATGGCTTAGAAGTTTAAGAGGATTTTGAGGATATTTAACAGTAGGAATAAAGTTTTTACTATTAAATATTCTTAAAAAAATCCGAAAACAACTCAGCTTAAATTTTTTAACTCTTGGCATTCGGCCAGGGGTTTATACATATGGAGATTCATTATGTTAAATGAAAAAAAAGAGTACCGTATCGATTTTGGTGGTAAAGAGATCACTATCGAGACAAACAGATTAGCGAAACAAGCAGATGGTTCTGTACTTGTTTCTTGTGGTGGAACGCAGGTTTTAGTAACCGTTTGTTCTGCTCATACTATGAGAGAAGGTCAAGACTTCTTTCCACTTCTTGTTGAATATACAGAGAAGTTCTACGCAGCAGGAAAATTTCTGGGTGGATTTATTAAGCGTGAGGCACGTCCAACCGTTCAAGAGACCTTGAATGCAAGACTTATTGACCGTCCACTTCGTCCACTTTTCCCACAAGGATATATGTTTGAAACAGTTGTTTCTTGTACTGTTCTATCTTATGACCCTGCTGGAGATCCTGAAATTCTAGCTGCAATTGGTTCTTCTGCAGCACTTACTATTTCTGATATCCCTTTTGCTGGGCCTATCGCAACTTGTAAGGTTGGACGTATTGATGGCAAGCTTGTTATCAATCCAAGTATTGATGAGTGGGAAAACTCTGACATGGAAATTATCGTTGCTGGTTCAGCTGATGCTATTTTAATGGTTGAAGGTGAAGCAAACATCGTTCCTGAAGCAGAAGTTTTAGAGGCGATCTTTTTTGGCCACGACCACATTCAAAAATTTGTTGTAGGTCTTGCTAAGATGCAAGCAGAGATTGGTAAAGAGAAGCGTGAGTTTATCTCTGATGCAGCTAATACAACAATGATGGATAACATCTCTGGAAACTTTTCTGATGTTGCACGTGAGTGTCTTAACATCACTGACAAGCTTGACAGACAAAAA
>DAOWEO010000040.1 GCA_030638415.1 Bdellovibrionales bacterium
ACAAATCTGCGTTAAACACTCTTGTTTACCAGGCTCTTTTCCTAAAAAAGATTCTGAACGCATAGACATTAGGTCGTCTCCACCAATAAATTTTAAAATAGAAAAACGTTGTTGGAAATCAAAGTAGCATCCAACAAATAAGATAGGATTATTACTATTGTAACTATTAAACGTTAGTGCTGACTCATCAAAGCCAAAGGCAGTAATATGTAAAGAGGAGAAAGTCTGCCGTGCTTTGCTTTCTGCTACTGTAACTAGTGACCCAATATCATTACTATTTGAATCTGCAACCATATAGGTTCTACTTGCCATAAATGTAGCATAGTGAACAAGGTATCCGTCAACGGCATTAAAAGCGATATTAACAAAAATAAAAAATATCCCAATAACAAAAGTAAGTGTCATTAAAAATTCAATCAAAGACTGACCTGAATTATTAATTACTTTTTTCACTACTGATCCTTTTCCTTTGAAGTCCAAAAACGTGACTCTGATGGACTAATATTGTAAGTGTCGTGCATTCCCCCAGAGTAATCATGATTTTTATTAGCTGAATAGTGTCCAAATTGATAAGTTGACTCAAAATATCTTTTCATTGAGTCAAAAAAACTACTATGTGGCCCCAGTAGATCTGTCATAAGAGTACTACTCATCAGTGTTGTAATAAAAACGCCAACAACTGCCATCAGCATGACGTACTCCACCACACTTTGACCCTTTTCACAGTTTACTACTGTGGCTTTACGCTTATTTGTAAGAATTCCCATCCCAACCAAATCCATCCTAATAAAATAACAGGGGCATAGGTAAATCTTGTACCAAATACGCCTTTTATAAGTTTAATATCCCTATGGCACCATGCAAGCTTTATTGTGGACCAGTTTGAATAGCAATTATATATAAACATTGTTACTCCTACAAACACTGTAGAGTAAAGTAGCAGAAGTAAAAATTTATCATGAAAGTAGGTAGGAATTAATAAAAATAGAGTTGCCAAAAACTTAGCATCTCCTCCTCCCATAATTTTAATAGCAAATAGAAAAAAACCAACAAATAAAAATACAATTGGATAAAATAGGTGACCAAAAGAGAAAAAATACGCTCCAGGAATTAAAAAAATAAAAACAGCATAGATCAAAATATTAAGTACGGACCAAATATTTTTAATTTTTTTATACATAAGATCTGCATAAGATACTACTGATAGTTCTAAAAGAATAAAAAAGAAAATTGATGCTAACATTTAATTACCATATTCATCTTGATGAATACACAGCGAGTTAGGACAAATACCTGTGCTTAATTCATCTGAAAGGATAACTCGTAAGGATCCCATTGACTGACCCAAAATAGAATTTAACCCTTTAGTGAAGTTAAATAGAATAAGAATCATAAATACCATTACAAGTAGATATTCAACAAGAGCTTGCCCTAAAATACGTTTTTCTAAGTATTTGATTACCATTACTAAAAAGTATAACTAAAAAGAGAAAATAGGAAAAGAGATAAAAGGATTTTATCTCTTTAAAAAATATTTATTTTACAAATAGGAATGGCTTATGGAGTTCCTATTTGATTTGCCATGTCATTTGCCTTTGTAAAGATATTATCCGTCAAAGTACCTAGTTGAGTTACAGCCTTATCTTTAAACTTGAAAACAATCAGGGCAACCACAGCAACAAGTAAGATATACTCAGTTGACGTTTGTCCTTGCTCATCTTCTAAAAAAGCCAATAGTAATTTCTTCATTCTCTACTCCTTACCAAGATTACTTATTTTACTTCTCGGCAAAACCTACCAAAACTTTAGGGTATTACTAATTTTAACACACAGCGTTATCCCGGTCAATGTATTTCATCGTTGTAAGTATCTAAAACAAGAGGGAAATTTTAGTCATTTAACACTTTCTTCCCCTTTTTCTTCTCATTTTGCTATAATGAATGTGGAGATGGGCGTGGATCAAGGAGTTTCGCCCTACAATATTTTTTTAGGGAGTGGTCCCTGATTATGGTGAGCAAGCCTGACTTGATTAGGAAGCCTAAAGTAATTATCATCACACCCACCTGTCAAATGACGGTGGCGAAAACCTAAGGAACCCCTCGCCCATCTCCAATCTTTCACCATATTTCTTTTGATTAGTTGACATTTTCCTTCACCTTTTAGATCATTAAGAGTGAGACACTTTTACAATTAGGATGCCATGCTAACAACACACGAATCAACACCGACTAAATGGATTGAAAATCTTGCCCTTGAAGAACTCCGTATGGAGGAGTCTGGTGTAGTAAACTTTAATGATCACCTCAACCCTTCATTTTTTTTAGAAGAGTCTTCTATAAATTTAATGGAAGATATAAAACAAGAAGTAGATTTTTTTGTATCAAAGTTTAATGACTATAGAGACAATCAGGGATCTCAAATAAAATTCTTTAAAATTTCAAATACAATCAATGATTTTATGCTTTTTAGAAATTCACTACGCCTAGTATTTGCAAGAAAAAATATCAATCTTATAACCATTGGCTTTCTATCATCAACTGGCCAAATTTTTGGACCAAGAATAAACGAACAATCAGCTGTGACCGATGCACCACACGAGTTGAAGGCAAAAGTTGGTGCCTATAACAAGATCATTTGGGAATTTGTAGGTGAAGAAATAGATATTAAAGCTCTCGTCAGGCACTACTTAACAGAATTTATTCGTAGCTCGGCTAGATAAAGCTAATACCACTTCCCTGGTTTGCAACCTTTCTATTTACCTGTCCATGTAATCTTTTAAAAGTGAAATCTAGAGACTCTTTTACCGTTGGTATTTTCATGCCAACAGTAGATTCAATATTAACAATATCCATATTATAATTTAACTTTACATCTCCTGGATCAACCCCTCGTGGCAATTCGAATAGTGGTAGTGGCCATTTTGTTTGAATAATCACAGATTCACTATAGCCGAATTTTTTTGCATATAATTTAGCAAATTCTACATATGTCAGACTATCTGTTGAAGTAACCTGAAACAAACGGTTCTGCTCATTATTATCAAGACACATTTTAAGCAGCATCCCAAAAAAATAAATATCTAAAAAACCAGTCTTCACACTATTGTCTGCTAAAAATGTTTTTCCACTAAATAGATCTCTTTCCAATTTTTCAAAAAATGTCTGCTGTGCCGGATTTATAGATCTACCGTACAAAGGGGATAAGCGAAAAATAAGATAATTCAGTGAGTTTTTCTGTAGATAAAACTCCCCAGCTGCTTTAGTTTTCCCAAAGGTAGAGTTGGGATCAGGAATATCCATTTCCCTATATTTTTTGTTTTCACCAGAAAAAACATATTGTGATGAAAGGTATACTACTAATGATTTGTAACGTTGACAGTTATCCGATACGTTAAACAGACCAACTGTATTTAAGGCATCGGCATAATCACTTGCCTCATTACAATCTAAAATGGAGGTTAATCCAATCGCATATATAACGATATCTGGTTTAAAGGCATACAGAGTTAATTGAATTTCCTCTTTTGCCAATATGTCACACGGTACTGTTAAAACACCATCAATAAGAAGTTTAGTGCGATGGTACGTTCCAATTACTCGGTAATCTTTTTTCAAAAACTCTGCGAGGTTAGATCCAACAAAAGATGAGATTCCGTAAATGAGTATTGTTTTTTTAGACATGTAAAAAGAGTAGCACGACATCGCAATAAATTGCGAACAAAAAAATGCCCTTGCTTCATTCGAAGTAAGGGCATAAGACGTAAAATTTTATCCTAATAATTTCAATGCCATATTTGGAAACTGATTCGCTTGTGACAGGACACTAACCCCTGCCTGCATAAGGATATTATTCCTTGTAAGCGTTGCAGTTTCTGCGGCAACATCAACATCTCTAATTCGTGAGTTAGCTGCTGATAAGTTCTCATCACTAACTCCAAGATTATTGATCGCAGACTGTAGTCTGTTTTGTGTTGCTCCGAGGCCAGCGCGGACCCCGTTAATATGTACCAAAGCGTCGTCAAGCCTCTTGAGCGTTCCTTGTGCTCCCTCTTTTGTACTGACCGTTTCTGCCAATATTCCGAGTGATCCCAAGGTTGCATCATTTGCGGAAGTATTATAACGAAGTCTATCAAGCTCTGCATTGTTACCAGTTCCAATTTGGAAGTCCAACATTCCACCGGTTCCATCGAGCAGCTTAATTCCATTGAATTCAGCACCTTTTGAGATCCTGTTGACCTCTTCTTTAAGCTGTTGAAATTCAATATCTGTAAAACCACGTTCTGTATCTCCTACTGTATCTGATGCTGCCTGGATTGCTAACTCTCGTAATCTGATCACGATATTAGAAATTTCAGACAATCCTCCCTCAGCTGTTTGGATAAGTGATACGGCATCTCCGGCATTCCTTTTTGCCTGCCTTAATCCTCTTATCTCTGCTTTCAAATTCTCACTAATTGCTAAACCTGCTGCATCATCAGCAGCTCGGGTGATTCTCTCCCCCGACGATAATTTATTTAAACTACTATTTAAATTTCTATTCGTTGTACTTAAATTTCGTTGTGCAATTAATGACCCAACATTTGTATTTATTCTTAAACCCATGGTTAATCTCCTGTATCATACATCTGTCACCTCCTGTGAATATCGAACATCATGTTCTTAAGTTGTTAATAATTTTTTAATCGTTACAAATTCCTAAAATATTACGTCTTAATACTTTTGGTATTTTGCAATGATTGATATTTGCAGGTATCAACCATCGGTTCTATCATTTATCCTGTATTCATCTCTCTCTCCTCTTTATACTTTTCATCATACTCACTATCCTAGCTATCAGCTTTTTACATATTTGCTGCTGCTTGGATAAGTTGAAGAGCATTCTTCGAAGATGAGTTAGCTTGTGCAAGTACAGAGATACCGGCTGACACTAAGATATTATTCTTAGTTAGATCAGCAGTTTCAGCTGCGATATCAGCATCACGAACTCGTGAGTTTGCAGCTGATAAGTTTTCAATACTTACACCAATGTTGTTAATCGTTGATTGTAGTCTATTTTGAAGAGCACCAAAGTCTGCTCTAATTCCTGATACTGAAACAATTGACTGGTCAATTGAAGATAGCGAGTTTTGAGCTGAAATTTTATCAGCAACACTTGCTAGATTTAATCCAAGAGCAGCAATATTTACATCTGCACTAGAAGCGTCAAATGTTAATCTGTCATTTATAGGATCATTTCGAGTTCCAATCTGAATATCAAAAATTGCGCCTGTTCCATTTAATAGTGGAACACGATTGAACTCTGTCGAGTTTGCAATTCTATCAATCTCGGAAGTAAGTTGGTCAAATTCCACATTTAAGAATTTTCTCTCCGTACCACCGATAGTATCTGAAGCCGCTTGTACCGCAAGTTCACGAAGACGAATCAAAATATTTGATACTTCTCCTAAACCACCTTCAGCTACCTGCACTAAAGAAACACCATCTTCCGCATTTCGGCCGGCTTGCTTTAGTCCCCTGATCTGTGCTTTTAAGTTTTCTGAAATTGCTAAACCAGCAGCATCATCACCTGCGCGATTGATTCTCTGACCTGACGACAATTTCTCTAGAGTTCTTTCCATTGCCCCTCGCGTCTGACTCAAATTTCTCTGAGCATTTAGCGATGCAATGTTGGTATTAATCCGAAGTCCCATAGTATCCTCCTTGATAATGGTTAAGTGAGATTCCTTCTCACTCATCTGGCTTTGATGGATTATTGATCACAAGCCTTACAAGTAACTTGTCGTCCACTACAAAAAAAACTTAATTCTTTTTGTTAAAAAAATAGACAATGTCCATATTTTATACAAAAATCATATTAAGTACTTGAAAACATAGAGGTTTTTATGGCGGAAAATCCTGCCTTTATATTTACAACTCTTCAAGAAAGACCCGACTTGAGGTCTAAAACAATTCAGCTCATTGAAAAATCATTTAAATATCCACCTGACCAACATTTCGAAATTGATTTTTATCCACTTCTTGCTCCTACCAACTCTGCAAACAACCACATTATTATCAAGGACAATAAACTTATTGCTCATCTAGGCTGCCTACCACGGACGATGACAGCAGGGCATCCCGTGTTACTTATGGGAGGTATTGCTGTTGATGATAATTTTCGCCAGCAAGGCTACTTTGCAAAACTAATGCAACACGTGATGGATACGTATAAAGGAAGCTATTCACTTTATATTTTATGGTCAAATAAGAATGAACTATATAAAAAATTTAATTTTCACTTGGCCATTGGGCAGGTGGGAACATCAAGTACTCCACTATCTGAAAAATTTCTTGGTCAGTTTGAGAAGTATAATTTTTCACAACTAACCACAGGTCAAATACAAGAGATAAAAGATCTCTATCTCTCTTTATCTATTCACTATACTTGTATTGAGAGAACACAAGAAGATTGGGATAGAATTTTACAAATAAGCTCAACGACGCTGTATGTAAGTCGTGATAATGATGGATTCATTCAAGCATATTTTTTAGTCAACAAGGGCTTCGATCTACAAAATATCATTCATGAAGTCGCTTATACGCCATCATACAAAAATACTATTTTAAAAAAACTATCTGCTTATAACTTATGGCTACCTGAATTTGAATCATCTTATTTCACAAACCCTACCATTACCTATATGGCATCACTTAGTATCGCCGATACCAATCTTTTTTCTAATTTCATCAAGGACTGGAGTAGTCATCGAATCTCTATTGAAGAGATTAACGATGACCATATTACTTTTAATTTTTCAGGTGAGAGTTTTAAAACTACCCATAGCGAATTCTTTCAATATCTATGGGGACCATACCCCCTTAATGATTTTGATGAAATAGGACTACCTCTATATATTCCAGGAGTCGACAGTATCTAACGCTTCTTTTTCATCCGTACATAACTGATTAACCAAAAAACAAATGCTGCACCAAAAGATAACCAAGTCGGAAGATAGTACTTTGAAAAACTAATTTGTTCTCCAAGAAACATAAATGCTACACCCAAACCAATCAGACTTACAACAAGTAGAATATTTGCAAAGTAAGTAATTGAGTTTGAAATTCCTACCAGCTGTAGTTCATAGCCTGAATTATTAATTTTCATACTATAGCGATTTTTTGCAAATTCTCTCCAAAACCACTTAAACTGTCTTGGTAAAATTCGCATTAGTGAAAGATAATCCTTTCCTAACCATGAAGCTTCTTCGATCAAATCCTCTTTTTTTAATACTGATTTTAGTAGAGGTTGAATATCCTCTTCTAAAATATTAAATAAATTAATATCAAGCTTTAAAGATTTTCCCACACCGTCTAGTGTTATTAGTGCACGAAAAACCACAAACCACTCTCGTGGTAGATATATCTTATGATGGGCCAATGTTTTACTAATTGCTCCAAAAAGTACCGACATATTCGTTTGCTGTACACTCAAACCAACATAAGGTGATAGTGCGTCTCGTACATCTGAAATAAGTTCATCAGTATCTGGCACCTCTTCATAATCAGCAACTTCTAAAAATTCGTATACTAAACTCTCAAAATTATAATTTAGAAGTGAATAGATAATGGCTAAAAAGCTAATTCTCCCCTTTTTACTTAAAATACCCATTAAGCCAAAATCGATAAGGGCAATCTTTCCATCTGGCATATAAAAAAAGTTTCCTCCATGAAGGTCTGCATGAAAAAAACCATCTTGTAAAAAAGTTTTAATAAACAGATGAATACCTTTCTCTAGCTTGGGACATAATTCGTCAGCCTTTGCTAAAATATCTTTTGAACTAAATGCAATGCCTTCAATTTTCTCCATAACTAATACTTCTTCAGAAGTATACTCGTCATAAATCTTAGGTAGATAAAAGATATTTTCACTATCATGAATTGCAATATTATGTTTAAGCCTTTGGCAGCTCATTGCCTCAGTATAAAAGTTAAGCTCATTTTCCAACGTTCTAGAAAAGTCATAAACAATTCGTGATAATCCTAAAAACTTAAACTCCTCACTAACCTTTTCTATTTGTAAAATCAGAAAAAGAAAAATTTCCATATCTGTTTTTATTAATTTTCGAATGTTAGGCCTGCGAACTTTTACTACAACACTTTCGCCACTGGCTAAAACACCTTCATAGACGACTCCAATCGATGCTTTCCCAATCGGCTCTTTATTAAAACTACTAAAAATTTCCTCGGTTGGAGTACCCCAGGCCTTGTCCATTACAGCTTGGGCTTGGCTAAACTCAATCCCCTTTACCTGATCTTGCAACTTTCTCATCTGCTCAATAAAGCAAGCATCAAAAATATCTTCTCTTGAGCTTAACAGCTGACCGATTTTTATAAAAGCAGGGCCTAACTCCTCAAAACACATTCTTAAACGTGATCCAATAATTTCCTGAATATCACGTTGTCCTTTGCCCTTAAACTCTTCTTTAAGCTGCACACTAGATTCAGGTAAAATAAAATTTGGAATAACATTAGAAACACCACTAGCCATAAATTCAGTAAAACCATTTTTAGCAAAGACAGTCACGATTTCACGAAAACGTCCCATATTTTTAACAGTTTTTGATAGACCAATTCCGGCTTTTAATAGATTCACTAATATCCTCGCAAATTAAATTATAATAATACTATAGCGAGGATACTAGAAATAAAAAAGCCCTTAGGGGCTTTTTTTAATGAAGGACTTTGAAAGTTATTGTGTCAGTTAGAATTCGACCACTAACTTTGTAACGAACTGGAGAACTGACCACATCTGCACTCATTTTCACAGTATCTGACATATATGTTTTCTGTTTCAAGCTAATAACAAATTTTTCAACTGTTCCTGAAGACAGAGCTGCAGCCTTTTTAAAAGAAACCTTAAATTTCTTATTTACTTCTTGCTGTACCCATCCTTTTTCGACACAGACTGTTTTCGCCTCATAAAGCTGATCATAAGTCTTTACGTCACATTGATAGTCACCATTTCCTATCGGAGTACATACTTTTTGCGAGAAACTCGGACGCATTACAATTTCCACATCATAATCGATGCATTTACGGCTAATCATCTTCATTTTATATTTAATCGTAAATTTCTTGATTGAGCTTTTATTTCTTTCAAGTACAAAAGAGTAGTTTAAAGCAGTATCAACACCTGATTCTGTAGCAACAAGCCCCAAATCAACAACCTTGCTCCCTTTTTTTAACAAAATAGTTTTCTGAGGACCTTCCCCTGCATATGCAAGTATAGTTAAGATCATCAGAGATAGCATTAATAACATTTTCATCCTGTGCTCCTTGTTGCAGTTGTTTGATCCAACCTAGCACATCGCTCATGCTTCACAAGAAACCATGAAATAAGTCAATGCCAGAATGGCACCAGCGACAATAATACAGTAACTTAATGAGCATATATACAAGGTTGTCTAAGCATCTCATTAGTAAAACTAACTCTGCAAAATATTTTTTTTATGCTATAAATACTATGTGATAGCAAAAAACTACTTATATAACATCCTAATTGCCTTGATAAGCTATGCCCTGTGCGCTCTTCCAATAAGCAGCAGTGCAGCTGAAATATGTAGTAGAATTGCCGTCATTAACTATCAAGAAGTATTAGTTGATACAAACTCAGCACAAAAAGGTGACGGGTTACGTTTTTTTCTGTCTAAAGATAAAAATGCTACTAAATTTCTAAATACTTACCAAGAGGGTACTAAAATAAAATGGCATTCCACCGTTTTAGGCAGTCTGGGAACAATTCTATTTTTATCAGGATTGTTTAAAAGTAGTGGCAGCAGTAATAAAACAACTTTTATGGGGGTTGGTGCTGGCCTAGTAGGACTTAACTTTGTAATATCAAAAACCTTAGAAAAAAATAATGAGATAAACTTAATTCGTGCTATCGAAGAGTATAACAAGCGCCATATTCCTCGTATTTATTTTAATATCCCTTACAATGACAACCTCAGGGGTCCATCTTCACTAAGAAGTAATAGATCATCGGGATTTATGCTTAACCTTACTAAAGAGTTTTAAATGAGTATTTACTGTCACCACTGCCAATTTAAAATATCCAATTTAAGCTCTAACGATAAAATTAGTAAAAGTGAAGAGTGCTCTCACTGCAAAGCATCACTAAAATGCTGTAAAATGTGTACGTTCTATGATCAAAACAGTTACAATGATTGTAGAGAACCTAGTGCTGATAGAGTTGTAGAAAAAGAGAAATCAAACTTTTGTGACTACTTTCAACTAGGTGCTAGTAATAAAATTGATAATGCTAAAGACAAATTTTTAGCACAAGCAAGTAAACTTTTTAAATTTTAAGGATCCAAAGATGTCACAAAGTCCCATAACTAAACTTGGTTTTATAAAAATTGAACAAGAACTTAATGAACTCATAAAAAATGACCGTGAGGTTATAAAAAAAGCTATTGCAGAAGCTCGTGCACTTGGCGACCTAAAAGAAAATGCTGAATACCATGCGGCAAAAGAGAAGCAAGGTCACATTGAAGGCAGAATAATGCAGTTACAAGGCTACGTTGCATCTGCTCAGATTATTGATCCTACCACTATTAAAAATGATAGAATAGTCTTTGGTGCAACAGTTACCCTGCTTAACCTAGATACTGATGAGAGTGTCACCTATCAGTTAGTAGGACAAGAAGAAGCAGATCGCCGAAAAGGAAAAATATCTTACCAAAGTCCTTTAGGAAAATCACTCCTGTCAAAAGAAGAAGGAGACACTGTTTTAGTACGAGCTCCTAAAGGCAACATTGAATATGAGGTAGAAGTAATTTTATATGAGTAATACTCTTAGCTGGAACTCTAAGTTTAATACTATTTTTAAACGTAAAACTAAGACCATCACATCTTTAGAAGAAGTTAATTATACATCTTTTGCAGACATTCTTTCCATTATACCACTTAGGGTTGATATCCTGCCCCCCCCCCAGTCATTTTCAAGTGCCAAACAAGATAAATTATTCCAAGGAATTGGACGTGTTTTAAATATTCAAAAACAACCTAATGCATTTAGAAAAGGAAAGGGAAAAATACCATTACACAACATTACGGTATATCTAGAAGATCACTTTTCAACAAAGCAAGTTATTCAATTGCGATTTTTCAACTGTTATCCGTCTATAAGTAATAAATTAGAAAACATAGAAGAACTTATTTTTCAAGGCAGAGTACAAATCTTTAATGGTGCCTTACAAATAATAAATCCTAACTTTAAAGAGTTTAATAGCACCACTGCGATCCAAAAAGAGAACAGCGTATCTGTTATTTACCCAACAATTAATGGAATTAAACCAACATTTCTGAGCAGTTTTTTTTCTAAGTTGCCATTAGAATTATGGAATGATCTAGATATTTTCTTACAAGATGACATTGCCCAGGCACGTGGACTAATCTCACTAGCGACATGCTATAAAATCCTTCATGGACAAATTACTATTCAAGATATCAGTGAATTTAATAAGGCTAAAGAGAGACTTATCTATAATGAGTTTCTAGAAGAGCAAATTAAAATTTTAGTACGCCGCCAATTGCTCCAAACAGTTAAGACACCTGCTATTCTCGTTAGCTCTGAGCAAATACAAACTGATCAAAAATTATTTCCATATGAGCTCACCCCAGATCAAAAGAGCTGTCTCAATGATATCATTTATGAACTATCCAGAGGATATCCCATGATGAAACTGATTCAAGGAGATGTCGGTAGTGGAAAAACAACAGTAGCAATTCTCGCTGCACTGCTTGTAATTAGAAACGGTGGACAAGTAGCCTTAATGTGCCCAACGGAGTCTCTTGCCCTTCAACATTATAAAACAATTACTAGTATTCTAAAATATTCAGGGATAAGTATTGATATATTAATTGGTGGACAGAAAGAAAATCATAAAAGAGATACTAGACTAAAACTAGAACAGGGTTTGACTGATTTTATTATTGGTACACACTCATTAATTCAACAATCAGTTTCCTTTAAGAATCTAGGTCTCGCAATCATTGATGAGCAACATAAATTTGGAGTAAATCAACGTATTCAGCTTAGTAAAAAAGGAGATGCTGTCCACACCATAATAATGACTGCCACTCCTATTCCACGTTCGTTAAGCCTAACCCAATATGGTGATTTAGATATTAGTGTTATTAAGACTATGCCACATGGCAGAAAAGGTATTCAGACCAGAATAGTAACACCTGCCACTTTTGAAAAATTTTTAAGCTTTTTAAAGACACGACTTTCTCTTAATGAGCAAGCTTTCATAGTTGTTCCTGCTATTTTTGAACAAGAAGAGCAATCTTTTATTACCTTAGAAAAAGCTAATGAAAAATTTGTAAAATTCTTTCCTGAATATAAAATTTCCACCATGCATGGACATATGAAAACTGAAGAAAAATCTGAGGTCCTTCAACTTTTCGCTAACCATCAAAGTGATATATTACTGGCCACAAGTGTTATTGAGGTAGGCATTGACGTTCCCAATGCAACAATTATGGCAATTTTATCTCCTGAGCGTTTTGGACTCAGCTCACTCCATCAATTACGAGGACGTGTTGGACGAGGAGCTAAAGCTGCTTTTTGTTTTTTAGTTACTGAAAAACCTCTTGCTAAGGAGTCAATGCAGCGACTTCAAATAATTGAAAATAGCACCGATGGATTTGAAATTTCAGAAAAAGATCTCGAATTAAGAGGTGAAGGAAATCTGTTTGGGACCGACCAATCTGGAGAACATACACATAGACTAGGCAATATTATCTCACATTCACATTTGCTAGAACAGGCCAAACAAGACTTGGTATCACTACTCGAACAAAAGAATCCACAATTACTACAAAAAATTTCACAATTACTGCAAGATGAACATATAATAAAGACTATTTAACAATAGGTACTTATGATTCAACTAGAAATAATAGAATCACCAGACAGAGAAATACTAGGTGATTATATTACATATAGAAATGACCTTATAATAGGTAGATCGACTAGTGCAGATCTGCCTATTGATGATAGCAAGCTAGACGAGATTCATGCACTAATTCGTCTATTACCAACCCATCTATATATAAGGACAGTTCCAGGGTCATCATCTTTTTTACTGAATGGAAAAAAATTTGCAGGTGAAAAAAAAATTAAGTGCGATGAACACTTAACTATTGGTGACACTAAAATTATCATAAAAAAAATACTTTTTGATCCTGCATCATCTCCTGGAGATTTTAAAGATTACTATAAAAAAACAATTAATAAATACCCTGAGACAGGAATTTTACTTGAAGTACTAGAAAGAGAGATTGCAAATCTATCAACAACTGAACGGACTAAAATCCATATAAAATAAAGACTATGACAATTTTTACTAAGCACCACCCACAGTATTTTATGACCTCAGATCAGGTTCGAATTTTTTATGATACTAACTTTGCACAAGATCAATATGATCCAAATATACCTCTGCTTATATTCAACTACGGTTTAGTCTGTAACCCTAACCATTTTAAAGAGCAATATCCATTCTTTGAGCAGATGGGATATCAAATGTTAGTTTATAACTACCGTGGACATTTTAACTCTTCAGGTAATGAAAGTATTGAAAGCTGTACTTTTTTAAATATGGCAAATGACCTAAACGAACTATTAATAGATTTAAATTTAAAAAATTACTACTGCATCGGTCATAGTATGGGGGTGAACTTATGCTTAGAATTTTCGAAGTTATACGATACTGAGCAACTCAAAGGAATGATACTAATTTCGGGGACTATATTACCACCTCAAGAGGTAATGTTTAATAGTGGAATAATGGATATTGTTACACCACTGGTAGAAAGTCTCTCAACAAGTTATCCGGACCTTGTAGAAAATGTATGGAAAAATAGTTTTCTTAATCCAATCAACCATCAAATATTATATCAGGGAGGATTTAATACTAAAAAAGTTTCCCTAGATTTTGTTAAATTCTATGCAAAAAAAATCAGTGAACTTCCGCATAAACTTTTTTTACAACTAATGAAAGAGATGCAAGATCATCAAATCTTTAATGATCTAAGCAGGATAACAACAAAAGTATTGGTAATTGGTGGTGAGCAAGACAAAGTGATTCCACTACATCTCCAATATGTTTTACACCAAAAACTACCATCATCTGAACTCTACATCATTAAAGACGGTAGTCATGTACCACAGAGTGATTTTCCTGAAATGCTAAATGAGAGAATCGATTTTTTTATTCGTCAGTCGGAAGATTAAATTCATTTAATGAATCAAGAGACAATCCTTTATACTCCATAAGCTTTCCAAATACTCTGGCCATCGCTGATTGTTTTTGCGCCAACTTGTATAGCTTATGTGATGCCTGACCTTCAGAGTTTGTATGGTGACTATCAGCATCTACAATTTGCACTTCATATGGGTAGAAAAAATGTACGTCTCTATTAAGTGTTGAAAGATCAAGCTTTAGGATAGCCTCACTAAGCTTATCTTCACGCCCATCACTTGACTCTGCTTTTGCTAATGTTCGCACTTTTTGAAATTCATGAATAAATGGATTATGGTAATTAATTAACTGTCTTGCCGTAAATTGCATCGAACGATAAGCCGTTGATGAGTGGTTATTATGCTGCTCCCATTCCAGAACATCCAGATCATCACATGCATCTGTAAGCTTAGCAGCCTCTTTAGCAAACTCCTCTTCACTCCAACCTTTACGATATGCCTGACGAATAAGATCTTTATACTCTTTTTTAAATTGCGGAATATTAACGAGCGTATTTAATGATCTTGGTGAAATAACGTTATGAGGTATAACAATATAATGATCGAGTAAGAATTTGATTACTTTTAACGTATCAAATTTACTTTCTGTGACAAATCTAACGCCCACACGATCAAAAATCTCTTCAGAAACATTGCCCGATTTATGTAATAGTTTAATAATCATACTATCGCGCGACTTGGTAGATTTTGTTGAAAAATCTACCAGTTTAATTTGAAATTTATTGTCAGCAGTACCTAGGTAGAGCTTATCGTGTTCGTTTCTATAGATATTTTTGTACATCTTATCTAGAATTTGAGTTTGAATAATTGAGAAATAATTAGATCGCAAATCTTTATCAATATGAACAACTACGTGCATAACCTTCAGCACAGCTTCTGCCCAAAGTCTGACTTCTTCACTAGTATCTCCACCACTTCTAGTTGCCATAAGAAAAATGTCAGATAAGTCAGTTATCGAATATAACTCCACAGGAACCTTGAGGTCTAGTCCCATTGGATTTCCTTCTTTCAAAAAATATCGTTTAATGAATTGTAAAGACTCCTGATATGAGCCAAAAAGTTCTGCCATTGCAACCGGATTTTTGATGGTAAGCCCATAACCCTGTAAAAAACGGTCTGTTGTGTCTGACGCAAGGCCTGTATTAATAAAAAAGTCAGAGTCCATTGCAGATACTCCACCTAAGACAACGTCAAATAGTTCCCAATCAAAGATCAGATTATCAATATAAGCTGGTCTATCTAAATTAGATTGTCCCATGAATCTCCTATTCTATTTACCTAAAAGGTGTTACACTGAGCCAACTCAAAATAGCATATAATATGAATGATACAACAAATTTTAATAAAAAAAGAGCTGACATCTTCTTTCTATCCTTTGGATGGAGTGGATTTCTACCTAAAGCACCAGGTACTTGGGGTACTCTTTTTACGATGCCATTTCTCTATGCACTAGGTTTAACGAACTCACCATTTTTTCTTTTTCTACCATTTATAATTATTTTAACTGTCGGATCATGCTTTATCGCAGACTCTGTACAGCGAGACCTAGGTACCCACGATCCAGGTTGGATTGTTATTGATGAAGTTATTGGAGTGTTTATCACTTGGCTTTTTTTGCCAACAGCTTACCTTCCACACCTCGTTTTGATATTTATCCTCTTTAGGTTATTTGATATTTATAAGATTTGGCCTGCCACCTATTTTGATAAAAAAATGACCCACGGTGCAGGAACAATTTTAGATGACGTTATAAGTGGTATTTATGCAGGTATTGCCCTAAGGGTAATATTATATCTTTATAACGCGCTCGCCCAATAGTTTTTTTTCTACCTCTCCAAAAAGTCATGTCATTTTAGCCATTTACGAAAAACAAATCTGTCACATATCTTGCTAATAATCATAATGAAATGTGGGTTTGCCATCATAATATTTTTCGTTCATTATTAATGACAACACACACAATTGAACACAAAATTCTAAGGAGAGACAAATGGCAGTATCAAAGACTGTTGCTTCTAACAGCAACAAAATCAAAGCACTTGACATGGCACTAAACGCTATCGAAAAACAATTCGGTAAAGGTTCCATTATGAAAATGGGTGAGCAACAAGCTGTAAAGCTCCCTGCAATTCCTACTGGGTCAGTTGGACTAGATATCGCTCTTGGAATTGGTGGTATTCCTGAGGGAAGAATCATGGAAATCTATGGTCCTGAGTCTTCAGGAAAAACAACCATGACTCTTCATATTGCAGCAGAATGCCAGAAAAAAGGTGGAACAGTTGCTTTTATAGATGCAGAACATGCGCT
>DAOWEO010000081.1 GCA_030638415.1 Bdellovibrionales bacterium
GAAAAAAGACGTTGTCGTTGCTGTTATAGATACAGGCATAGATCCACAGCACCCTTTTATTAAAGATAATCTTTTTGTAAAAAATCATAAAACAGATAAATTACATTATGGTCATGACTTCTCCAAAGGGCGAAAGTCAAACTTTGCTCCAATTGATCAGCATGGACACGGAACTCATATTGCAGGAATTATTAAAAGTATCTTTCCTGAAGTAAAGCTTATGATTCTTAAATACTATAATCCACAAGCATCTGGACAAGACAATCTAAAATCAACAATTGCAGCACTTCGTTACGCTGTAAAAATGAATGTTGATATTATTAACTACTCAGGTGGTGGACCAGAGCCTGCAGAAGAAGAGAGAACTATTTTAAAAGAGGCTAAGCGTAAAGGTATCCTAGTTATTGCAGCAGCTGGTAATGAAGAGTCTAATATTGATAAGAGAAAAAATGCTTATTACCCAGCAAGTTACGACCTAGGAAATATTATTACAGTTACTGCACACGATCAAAATATGAATATTCTACCGTCATCAAACTATGGTAAGAGAAGTGTTGATATTGCAGCTCCTGGAGACCGAATTAAATCGGCTCTCCCTTTTAACCGAGCTGGTTACCTAACAGGAACAAGCCAAGCAACAGCATTTGTTTCAGGTGTCGCTGCACTTATTAAATCACAAAACCCTGCTCTATCGATTATGGAGATAAAAAAGATCATTAAGAGATCAGCACAAAAAGAGCTGAAACTCATGGGTAAGTGTTCTTCAAATGGCAGGTTAAACGCAGCAAAAGCTTTAGCAATGGCACTAAAATATAAGCCTGCTAAAAGAAATATTGCGAATGCAGCTAAAAAGAAAAAAGCCCGAATTTTTTACAGGCTATCACACTAATAAAGAGCTAAGGCTAATGAGGAGGTCAGGATGACTCCTCCCAAAAATAGGACTAGAAAGCTAATTCGCACACTACCCAAAATTCGATAGTAAAATATAAAATCTAGTAATGAAAACTTATGGCGCTGATGATCAATAGTATGTAGCCAGTGATATACAGATTTAACTAGTAGCTCATCATCAATCGTTTTAAGAATCTTAACAATATTTTCATATGCAATACCAAGATTAATCATCTCAGCCGCCAAGTCCTTCACTTCCATTAAAAATAGGTTTACTCTATTTTCATCATCACTTTCACTACTTTTTTTACTCAGATAAAGCAGTAGACTCTCAAAGCGTTTTAATAATTTTCTTTTATACGCCTGAGTAAGATTTGAGTTCTCACTAACTAAAAAAGAAAACTTTTTTTGCCACTTAGTGAAGTTTTCTACGTATTGCTCTTGTAAGGAGTACAGACTATTAGCCCCTAACGGGTGTCCTACCCAGTCAAAACGAAATTGATATCCACAAGAATCACAAGCAACATCTGTAATAAAGACAGATCCACAGTTTGAGCATTTTTTAGGGGGAGCAACTGCCGTCTTTTCAAAGATTACTTGGCAATTTTTCTCTAATATTTCACTCTGCACATCATTCATAATAATATTCTAACGGAAGAAAACTAACATTGGCAATTAAACTCATATTTGCGAAGATACCCTATGTTTAAAAAAGGACAAAACTCTATTATCACCTCAGTCATACTTCCACTTATAGGAGGTGCTCTATTTGCGTCTTCTTTCCCTTCCAAATTAGTCCCCTCATACTTTGCAAGTGGGATCATTGGTATAATTATATTAGTCTATTCAATGCATCTAGAGTCTCCACTTACAACATTTAAAAATACTCTATTTAAAATCAGTACTTTCTCCTTGGGTTTTACCCTGCTTGGTTATTACTGGATTCCACAAACAATCCAAATTTTCGGCAGCCTTCCAATGTCCGCAAGTATTGTAATCGGTCTACTGTTCACCTTGATCTCACTACTGCAATGGCCTGTTGCCCTAGCCGCTTTTTTTATTATAAAGCACTATCTGATATCATCAGTTAACTTTAAAAAAAGCCAGTACATAACTCTATTGTTTGCAATTTTACTAACAATCAGTGAACTCATTACTCCACAGCAGTTCCCTACTCACCTAGGACATATATGGCTACACCTCTCTCCATATTTATTCTGGTCTCCAATTGTTGGTGAAATTGGCTATTCATTCATAAGCTACTGGTTAATACTATCGCTGGTGTCAGCAGTACGGCAGCAATATATGCCATTACTACCAATACTAATAGGAGTAGTTTTTACAAGCCTAAGTTTTCTTATTCCTCTGCAAAATAATTTTAAAAATCACCAAGGCACCAGTATCAACCTTCGCATGGTACAAGCCAATATCGGTAGTTTGATGAAGGTAGGAGCAGAGAGAGGCGCTGTCAGCTCTTTTCAAACTGTATATGATCGCTATGAAAAATTATCACTCAGACCATCTAAAAATAAAATTGATCTTATTATTTGGCCAGAAACAGCATATCCAGAAACTCTATATTCAAATTTAATTCACAAACAGAAATTAACACCTCCATTAATAAAAAAAATCATTCAAATAAATAACACACCTATTCTAACTGGAGGCTATGACCTAACGGTTACGAGAGGACAGCAGAGTGACGGTGAGTTTAATACTGCCTTTTTATTTAACCAGACAGGAGTCTTACAGCAGCTCTATCACAAACGAAAATTAATTCCTTTTGGAGAAGGACTACCTTTTGGCCCACTTAACCACATATTAAAAAAGGTCATTACCAACATCTCATACTTTTCTGCTGGTACAAAATTTACAAATTTTAAGCTTAAAAATGACATCCACTTTATTACACCTATCTGCTATGAAATTCTTTTTTCATCATTTATTAGTGACTATCTAAATACTTTAAAAGTCATGCCAAATTTTATCTTAAATCTTACTAATGACTCTTGGTATGGAGATACCAGTGAACCATATCAGCATCTATTTCTTGCTAAGTGGAGAGCATTAGAATTTCAACTGCCACTTGTACGCATGACTAATACAGGTATCACTTCAATTACATATCCAGATGGTAGTGAAAGTAGAAGACTCTTACCGTATCAACAAGATGTGCTAGACATTAACCTGCCTATAATAAAGAGCACCCCTACTTTTTATCAAATATTTGGCAGCTATACCCTTGTGGCACTTTGGATAGTAATTTTTATTATGCACCTGATTGGACATGCAATAAGTCGAAAATTTAGAATTTAATTTAATGGAATTGTTATATTTGTAATACGTGTCACATCTTCACCACGACATCCACGATCAGTACACTTATTAACCACACGACAGTTTTCAGTTCTGTGATCAACATAATCGGTATCTCCACGTACTAAAATACCTTCCACTTCATAAGTTTTTGCATTAAAAACGGCTGATCCAGAATTGCCACCAAAAGTATCAAGGTTAGTAGTAAAGTAGCTACTTTTTAATCTGCGAACTTTAGCTCCTGCCGCCACCTTAGTAGGTAGTCCCGATGGATGCCCAATCACAAAAAGTGGAGTACGTTTTCGCAGCTTCCCACTACTGCGTACTTTTAATGGTGTACGGCCCACCACTTTACGGTCTAAACGAACCAACGCATAATCATTCCCTGTTCTCTCATTCAAAACTTGTGAGACAATTTCTTTACAGCCATACATGTTGCTAAGTGGAATCTCCATTGCAACAGTATCTGCAGCTTTAACCTTGCTAGTAATTGCATAATCAAAAACCCATTTGTTATCCCGGCAATCCCCAATGTTTTGCATGCAGTGGCCTGCTGTCATTAGTAGGTCATCACCAACAAGAAATCCAGAACAACGAGCAGCTGTCATTTGGTTAGCAAACCTCTCTGATTGACAAATACCTATCGTACTTAAGGTTCTCTCTACCAATACAATGTTCTCTCCATCACTTTTTTCGAGCAGATAGTTTTTAATCATTGCTGCCGTTGATCTTGCAAGATCAACCACTTTCGCATCCTTAACCTGATATAAATCTAACCTATCATCATTTCCATAGATGACCTTATTTTGACCATTGGCGTTAATTGAAAGTACTAGTAAGGTAAGCAGAATGTATTTCATTAGGGACTCCGATTAAGTTTGAAATAAAATATCTAAAGCGATTCTACTTGGTAACTAACATTGCCTAACTCCTGTATAACTCAAGGACAAAGCTGTCCGAAACAACTGTAATAGAGCCCACATTAATTAACGCATCGCAAGTATCACTGTGCTAAGACACTTCAAAAACTTATCCTAATCAGGTAAAAATCCTTCTTTTTATCATGGACGAACATGCTAGAAATACGTATATTCTACAAAGTTCATCAACTAAAGGGTATTGATATGTTTAAAATTGAAATAGCAAAATTTTTATCACCAGACGTTAAAATGTTTAAAATTCATGCGCCATCTATCGCTAAGAAAAAAAGAGCGGGACAGTTCATAATTTTACGCCTGCATGAAGAGGGAGAGAGAATTCCTCTGACTATCGCTGATGCAGACGATGAAACCATCACAATTATTGTTCAAGGAATTGGAAAAACAACCCAAGAACTCAATACTCTCGAAGCAGGAGATACAATTTTAGATGTTGTAGGTCCTCTAGGAAAAGCATCTCATATTGAAAAATTTGGACGTGTCATAGTTATTGGTGGCGGCGTAGGATCAGCAATTGCATACCCTACAGCGAAAGCAATGAAAGAAGCAGGAAATGAAGTTATCACTATAAATGGTGCGAGAAATAAAGGTCTAATCATCTTAGAAGAAGAGATGAAACTCATCAGTGACCAGGCTCTAGTTGCTACAGATGATGGTTCACATGGACACCATGGCTTTGTTACCGACATTCTAAAAGAGCTCCTGATTAAGGGACAAGAAGATCCTGCTCAAAAAGTTGACTTTATTTTAGCTATTGGGCCGATACCAATGATGCGAGCAGTATCTGAAATGAGCCGTCCTTATGAAGTTAACACTTACGTGAGTCTCAATCCTATCATGATTGATGGAACGGGAATGTGTGGAGGCTGTCGAGTTATTGTAGATGGCAAATCTAAATTTGGCTGTGTTGATGGACCAGAGTTTGATGGACATCTAGTTGATTTTACCAATTTAATTAATCGAAACAGAACTTATACTAACCTAGAGCAAGAAGCGATTAGAAAAACCTCTTGTCCAAAAGACCGTTAGTAAAACTAGGAGTAATCGTGGCAGAATTTCCCTCAAAAAAAGAAAGACTACAATTAATGCGAATTCCAATGCCCGCTCAAGATGGACTTGAGCGTGCTACAAATTTCCAAGAAGTTTGTAATGGCTACGATGAAAAGATGGCCATTGCTGAGGCACAACGCTGCTTACAATGTAAAATACCTACTTGCATTGATGGTTGCCCTGTCGATATTAAAATTGATGAGTTTATTACGAAAATTGTTGAAGAAGATTTTCAAGGGGCCATCGATAAAATTAAAGAAGACAATTTTCTTCCAGCAGTATGTGGTCGTGTATGTCCACAGGAAAAACAGTGTGAAGCCACATGTGTTTTAACTAAAAGAAAAGAGTCCGTTGCCATTGGTAACCTCGAGCGCTTTGTAGCTGATTGGGCCCTCGCAAATCCTAAAGCAGCAGCTCCATCTACGATTAAAAAGACTGGAAAAAAAGTTGCACTTGTTGGTTCTGGTCCCGCAAGTCTGGCCTGTGCAGCAGACCTTATAAATGCTGGAATGGACGTAACAGTTTTTGAGGCACTACATGAACTCGGAGGAGTTTTAGTTTATGGTATTCCAGAATTTCGTCTACCAAAATCAATTGTAAAAGCAGAAATTGATTCACTAAAAGATCTTGGTGTAAAATTTGAACTCAACGCTGTGGTAGGTAAAACAGTAAGCATGGATGAACTAATGAAAGAGCAAGGTTTTAGTTCTATCTTTCTGGCGATGGGAGCCGGCCTTCCTAAATTTATGAATATTCCAGGTGAAGAGTTTGCAGGAGTATATTCTGCCAATGAATATCTCACCCGAGTAAATCTGATGAAAGCATATAAATATCCTCAATATGACTCCCCCGTATTAGATTGCAAAGGTAAATCTGTTGCCGTCATTGGTGGTGGAAATACTGCGATGGATGCATGTCGTGTGGCAAAGCGCCTCGGTGCCGAAAAATCTTATATTATTTATCGTCGAGCTGAAGAGCAACTTCCTGCTAGACTAGAGGAGATTCATCACGCTAAAGAAGAAGGAATCATTTTTAAAACTCTAACCAACCCTCTTTGTTATCTTGCAGATGATAATGGTAGAGTTAATAAAATAAAATGTCTACAAATGGAGCTTGGTGAACCTGATGACTCGGGCAGAAGATCACCTGTTCCAATTCCTGACTCTGAATTTATCATTGATGTGGATATAGTTGTGGTAGCAATTGGTAATGGTTCCAATC
>DAOWEO010000120.1 GCA_030638415.1 Bdellovibrionales bacterium
ATCGCTGGATTGTTCTACTATCATCTTCTCTTGAGTAGAAACCATCTTTTCTAGTATGGATATTTTCACTAACAGAAGAGCAAGATAAATTTGGACAAGACGGTTTCATGCTGATGATACAGCAAACGATATGCCAAATAAAACAGAGCTAACTAATTATCTTTAGAACAGATTGACATGAAACTGGTCTTATAATCAGGCTGCCCAGTATAAAAACAGACCATGTCTATTGCTATTTTATCTGGGAGTATTTTCCACCACTATACTAAGTCGGTTTGAAGATTGTTAAGGACAAAATCGACATCTTTAATTTAGCAGAGTATAGTTCACTACATCATAAACAAGGGGCAATTATGAAAAATGTCTACATCACGTATGCAAAAAGATCACCTATTGGAAAATTTAAAGGGGCACTCTCTTCTATGCGTGTTGATGATCTCTTAGCGATACTAATGAGTGATCTTAAGTCAGAAATTAATTTCGACCCTGCCCTCATTAGTGATGTAATTGTTGGCTGTGCAAACCAAGCAGGCGAAGACAATAGAAACCTGGCTCGCATGTCTATGCTACTAGCAGATTTTCCTCATGCCGTTCCTGCCACAACCATTAACAGACTTTGTGGATCTAGCTTAGACGCAACAATTTCTGCATTTGCCCGGATTCAAGCAGGAATGGGAGAATGCTTTATGGTGGGAGGAGCTGAAGGCATGAGCCGTGCTCCATACGTTCTCTCTAAAGCAGAAGGTGGATTTGACACTAGACAACAGTTGTTTGATACGGCCTTAGGATGGAGATTTCCAAATAAAAAAATGGCCAAAATCTTTCCTCTCACTTCAATGGGAGAGACTGCGGAAAATATTGTTGATCTGCATAATATCTCAAGAGAAGATCAGGACCTCTTTGCTTTTAATTCACACCAAAAAGCAGTGCAAGCCCAAAAGACAGATGCATTTACAAATGAAATTTTACCTATCACCATTCCAGCAAAATCTAGACGAGCAAGTGAGACAATTTTCTCTACCGATGAAGGGCCACGAGCAGAGACAACATTAGAAAAATTGTCTACTTTAAAACCTGCTTTCCGTGAAGGTGGATCTGTTACTGCTGGTAACTCATCATCTTTAAATGATGGTGCTGCTCTTGTCTTAGTGGTAAGTGAAGAGTTTCTAAAGCAACACAATCTAACACCTTTAGTACGTATTACAGGAGGAGGTGTGCGTGGTGTACATCCAAATGTTATGGGTTTAGGACCAGTAGAAGCAACTAAAGCTTTATGTAAACAATATAATCATCAAGTAACAGATTTTGATATTGTAGAGCTAAATGAAGCATTTGCAGCACAATCTTTGGGATGTATTAAAGAGTTAGACCTTGATCCAAGCAGAGTAAATTTAAATGGTGGAGCCATTGCTCTAGGACACCCGTTAGGATGCTCTGGTGCAAGGATACTAACCACTCTGACGCATCTAATGCAAAGTGATGCTACATTAAAAAAAGGGTTAGCCACCATGTGTATTGGAGTTGGACAAGGAATTGCTCTCAGTGTGGAAAATTGTCGTTAAGCGACAGTTACGCTGCTTTCAAATTTGCTCTAGAACCCGAATTAAAGATTCCCTCAATCCACTCATTCACAATACTTTGTGTCTGATTGGCATAAAGCTTATTCCCTTTAACCTTAGTTCGTACATAAGCCACAAAGTCTCTCCAGTACTCATCTTTAGAAGATTTAACTCGTTCATACTCTGTTTCATCAGCTTTTATATTTTCAAATTCCATATGCAGCATATCATGTGCTTTTGTACCTGCAGGTGCAAAGATTGCCATCAACTCATCCCGCAGATCATCTTCTAATGTTAAAAAGAGATTTACTTTATCCTGCAGTGGATAGTTTTGCAGTAACTCTTTTACCATTACCTCCGGCATACTTGGAATTAAACTAGCAGGAAAATATTTTGCTGATAGCTCTTTCGCTATACCATAAGCCTTCTCTTTTGCGAGTAGTTCGTAGAGATGTTTTTCAAACCCTATTTCTACAGATGTAGGAATAAGCAGGGCAATTTTATCAAAAAATGGAACCTCTGCTTGCTTATTAATAAATTTAGTTAACTCAAATTTCAAGTCGTCTTGGCTCGCTTTAATATCCTCAGGCTTTAGCCTCATCGCCTGATTAACTAGGCCAATTTTCATATCGGAAGGACACTTTTTGAATACATCCATTACAAAAGTTGTATTTAAAACATTTATCAAAGCAGCTCCAGCCTTTTTATTTTTAGCAATCAACTTAACTACCTGCTCCGGAGTCAATTGATAGATCATGGCAAATACTTCTTTATCATCCATAAAAGATGGCAAGATAATATTTTGTACAATTTGGTTTGAAATATAATCATTAGCCATCGCTAAATCTTGCGCACTCAAAGGCTCATTCATTAGAGCTTGCCACCTTTTTTTCTCACTAGTAGCAAGTTCAGTAAATATTTTCTCTAACTCTTGTACTTCCATTCTCTGAACTAATGCTTTTAATGATTTTTGACCCGCATCAGTAAATTCAGCAATCCACCTCTTAATTAAAATAATTGCTTCAGCACTAGATATTTCACTATATTCACGAAAGCGCCTTAGACCGTCGAAGCCAACAATTCCAGCCCCCGTCGCCTCTCCTCCTCCTCCAGCACCAGCTCCTTCCGGCATAGAGTTTTCATCTTCTTCTTTTTCTGGAGCTGTCATCTCAATGTTCATGGTATCTGACGATGACTCATCACTAACCATTGAGAAGTATTTTTCAATTAATTTATTACCAATAAAAGCAAAAATAAGCATACTTAAAACAAGTCCTAAAAAGGTTGCATATTTACTAAGTAGTTCAAATATTTTCCAAAGTTTGCTACCCCAATCAGCTTTTTTCAAATCTTTACCTAATAAGATATAATTAAACTGAACTTTAGGTTTGACTCCACCAAGATTGAAATTAATTTTTTTAATATATCCTTCAATCTTACTTCTAACCTCTGGTGTTAATGATGAAGACAGTGCCACGACAAGTTCAACTCTTTGCAAATTATTGAAAATATCTACTGCTTTTTGAAATTTCCACATCTGATCTAAAAAAGCAACCTTGGGTTCCTTGGCAGCAGATGCTGCTGCAGCAGTATCTGCTGCTACTTTTGCTGCTGCTACTTTTGCTGCCGCTTTTGCATCTTGTTTTTCTTGTTCGTCCTTCTTTTGTTTTGAAGATTGGTTCGTCCCCATGGTGAATATAATTTTTCCATCAGGTTGAAAGTCATTAAAATCGTCTATAAGCGGTGCTTCAATTCCAAGCTTATCAAACACAATGACATTCCCTTCGTCAACAGGAAGAGTATCCTCTACAAAACGTATTTTACCTTGATTTTCATCTTGTTTATTTTCATCTTTTTGTTCGATTTTTTTTGCTGCCGCTTCTGCAGCTGCTGCAGCGGCTGCTTTTACTTTCGCTTTTTTAGCCTTAGCAGCTTTTCCTGCTGAACCATCACGTGTATACCAGGAAGGTCTCTCAGGAGCAGCAATTTCCATTAGGATATCAATAGTATAAGCATCCTTAGTAATAATTGAGTCAAGGACAGAAGAAATTTTATAACGAATTGATTTTTCTAAGTTTAAGCGCTGCATGCCAATACTAGTAATTTCACCTGCGCCAATACTTTCATTAGCATTCAACTGGCCAAATGAGACAAAACTAAAAAAACATATTGCGAGTAACAACTTCATCGTAAGATCCTCTACCTTTTTTTAAGGTTAAATTTCTTTTCTAAATAACTTTTCATTTTGTAAACAGTTCTATTTTTTGCATTAATTCCATAAGCTTTACGATAAAACCCTAAAGACTCTTTGAAGTTTTTTTGCAAATAACTAATGGATCCCAATAGTTCATAAATCACAGAAAAATATGGAAATTTCTGTTCTAGTTTAACCAGCTTTCCTTTTGCATTTTTATAATCTTTAATACGAATAAGTCTAACAACATCCAATAAATCACCAAACATAAAGTCAATATCTTGAGTGAGGCGCATACTAAGCTCAATCTCCATAACAGCATCTATTTTGATATCAGCACTTTCGACAGGAAAAATAAATACACTATATTTTTCAAATCCAGGTTTTGATAGCTCAACGGTAAAGCCTTTTTTGCCATCCTGACTAAATAGTAAATCAAGGTTACCTTTGTAAGGTGTCTTACCTAGCAGTTTTCTCTGTCCAGTGCTTTTAATAAGATAGACATGACCACCTTCCGGTGTACTATTTACATACAGTTCTGCTGCTTGAACAAATGAAGTAAGAAGCATTAATATAAATGCAATTTTCATATTGCGATACCCATTCCTAAAAATATGTTCATACCCATTCCCGAAGTTATAACACCAGTGCGTTTCACCATAGCTAAGCTTGCTTCAATCGAATATTTCTTATTCCATTGATACATCATCCCACTTTCAAGTCCTAGATTAAAAGAGAGGTCAGTTTTTTTACTTGAATCAGTATTATAAATAAGTAGACCTGAACTAAGACTTCCACCAACAAAGTAACGCATGCGAGGCTGTATATTAAATATAATCCCACCTTGACTGTAGTTAAAGCCAGATGACATTGAGTATAAAAATCTACGATAGCGTAAACCTGACATAAAAAAACTTGTTGCTGTTGCAACGATTACTGGAGCGACTATAAATAGTCCTAAAGAACTTTTTTTCTCAAGTAGAAATGACCAGTTCATTGAAAGTGATATATTTGAAACGGCTAGTGCTGCAGACCCTGCAATATTAGGATCTACAATTGAGCTATCAGTCATAGAAATTCCACTCTCATTTTCAATGACAGAATTATTAACCATCCCTACTGCAAAAGTGATCTCACTAACGTATCCTCCACTTGCACCAAAAGCCAGTAGTGGAAAATAACTAATTAAAATAAATAGTATTTTTTTACTCGTAATAACCGGTCTCCTTACATTATCGTTGATGAAGTAGAGTTAAATGAGCTCTGCTTTATCTGATAAGTGAAAATATCAACAACTTCCAGATGGATTACCGAAAGCATCTGCCCTTCTTGTTCTTTAACGACAACAGATACTTCAAATCCTATTTCATTTAATACGATATCAAGCTCTTCAAGAATAGAAGTCAAAGTCTGCTTTTTGCCAAACATATTAAAATAAGTATTCATCTCTTGCTTTAAATTAATATTTAGAAAGCTCAGATCAAAAAGACAATTTTCAGCTCTATTAAAAGATATACCCAAATCCCCCTTGAGTGGGGTGCTACCACTCTTTGACATAAGCAGTGAAATAGCATGTGATAAGCGCCCTATGTAACGAGCAAGACGATAAGACTTATCGTAACCGATATGTAAAAATCGTTCACTACTATCATGAAAAATTGGAAAATTAAGTGACTGGCCCATCTGCAACTGTCCCGTTCCAGAAAAAGCCTGTTCAAAAACATCACCAAGGTCAACAAAATTGTCACTTAACCCTTTTCCGTAGTGCTCTGAAATATTATTTAAATCTTTAGTATCGAAAGGAATTATCTCACAAATTCTAAATTCACTTTTATCACTTTTAATTAATTTAGATGATACAGCATAGACCTGTTTGGAATCATGAATATATCGGTAAATAACCATCTTGTTTTTTAATTTAGTAACACTTTTAGTAAAGTTTTTAGCAAAAAAGTCATCCCAATTGTCACCGACTAAAATATTTTTTCCAAAATATCCTGCAAAAATTTTATTTTTTGAAATTAACTCACCATCAGTTCCCAGATAAGCTATTGCGTAGGTAGAAACTTCTCCAACAGCAGGAATATAACGAATGTTTCTATTTTTTTTCAGCTTTATCTTCTTGCGTAGATCTGTAATAGTCAGCTTCAACTCATCAGATGACTGCTCAATTGATCTATTTTTTAACTTCAAACGAATGGCGAGAAAAAATCCAATCATAGCCAAGCCTCCAATGAGTGAGTAAATAGCAATACTATAAAGGGATGTTAAGCTTTGCTTAGGAGTTTCTTGTACTGTAACCTTTACTACTTTTCCTGGATTCAAACTGCTAAGCCCTACTGAGGACATCTTAGTTACTTGACTAAAAAGAGCATAATTCTCAATAGTTCTTTTTCGAATGGCCTTAGATATTCTAGGATTATTTAGTACGGACATAAATCTTTCATTTGCCTGCTTAATAAACGTACCAAGATCAAGTTTTTTAGAATTTAATAAAGTTCTAAAAGAGTGACGTTGCCGATATCCTACGGCCGCCAGTAATCGATACTCCATGTTGATAATTTTTGTAATAGCATCAAGCTTTATCTGATCTTGACCTCTATCTAGTGCAAACGTCTGTAAGCAGGAGCCTAGAGCGACTAAAATTAATAAACTTTTTACCATTGATGCTAATTTATAGTTCATATCGATGTTCCCTATTAGGTGTTACTATTTTTGCCATTTTGGTATCTCTTGAAGATACTAGTTCCCTGTTTATTAGATCAAACTTACCTTTAACCACTTCAAAACGTATTTCACTATTTTTATATTTAATAACTTCTATAAGTGGATCTACTGTAAATAGATCTTTCCATATTGGAGCCATTATTTGATCACGATCATCTAGCTGCAGCTCATCTAAAAATGGAATTCTAACTTCCACAGAGTTAGTACTCGCAAAATATAATTTAATCTTTATACGTTTTGTATAATCAATGCGATAATCTTGCTGCTCTTTTTCTAAAGTAGTTGCCAGAGCTTCAATCCACCTAAAATCATCATCAAAAAAAGTTATAGGTTTCCACGATAGATCAAAATTAAAGTCAATTTCACAATGTTTTTTAATAACTCCAGATCGATTAAAATAAGCTGTTAACTTCGCTTCATACTCATTGACTAAAGATAAAACGAGCTCATGATAATCACGATAAATTGATCGTTTCATATATATAACTTCTTCATAAAAAGACATATTTACTCCATCTAGACAGGCCAATCCCTCACTTAATTTTAACATATCTGTATTTCAAACCGAATATGAGTACTTTTTGCCTATAATGCTGACCATCATTATTTTTTGTATACTGAGGTAAAGAAGATTCAACATAATATCGAGTCTTTACAAGGCAGGATTGTAAATTAATGACAAAAATTATCAATTTGTTACTATTCAGTACTCTGTTATTCTCTTTTTCGTTATATAGTGATGAAAAAGAGCAACGATATAATATACTTTTGCAAACTCAATCAAAACTAAATAACTCTCGGTTTTTAAAAGAAGTAAGAAAATTTTCCTATGAAGCTGTTTTATCAACAAACCGTTTTGACATTATGATTGGAAAACAGATTATCCCAAAGAACAAAAAGGGGGATACTTTTTTTACTATTGAGGCACTCCTCATGCCAGGTAGTCGAAAAGATGAGGTAACAATTCACTTTATCCTAAAAAGTATGCCAATCGGAACTGTTATCAATGAAGTTATAAAAAAAGATGTTCCTTCAAATAAAATGCTATTAGGACTTCGTAGATCTGCTTATCAACTACTATATGGTGAATTTTATAATGAATCAGATCCAAGCCCAAAAGTAATTCCATTAAAGAAACCACAAAGTAAGGCGAGTAAAGGAGATAAAGGAAAACCTCCAGTAGAAAGAAAAGAGCTTAAAAACAGTGAAGAAGTAGCAGATGACAACCTCGACGAGCAAAATAAAAAAAAAAGAGCAGCACTAGCGCAGAAGAAAAAAAACAATAAAAGAAAAAAGAAAAAAAATACAGATGACATAAATAAGAACTATTCCGCTCCTAATATCACTCAGAAAAAACAGATAGATCCACCTTCCATGATCCCAAGACTATGGGGATCAAAATTTAATTATGCAGTTGGTTATTCTCAATTTTTGATTGAATCTAAAACAGCAATATTACAAACAGAATTAACTCTACGATCCTTTATCATATCATTCGCATATAACAGAAAAACTTACGATGGCTACAATAACTCCTCTTTTTTAATAAATGCTGAAAAATCTATGTACAAATTAATGTATGAAGTTCCAATGCTCTATGACCTATCATACCAATATCACTACCGACTATGGAACGAGCTATTTTTCATAACTCCAACACTAACATATTCTAAAGGTTTTTTTGCAAATCTCATTTATTTTGGAAAAGGTATAAACGTACTTCCATTAACTGCAGTATGGACAGGCTTAATACTAAGCCTCGATACTAAAGTAAAAATTTCTGCCAGCTACAATACTGCATTTATGGGCAATGTTAACTACAAAGGTATCACCGCTCCAGTAAAAGGTACAAAGATTGACCTCTCTGCAGATATAAATATTTACAACCACTGGGGAATCAGGACTAGTTTCCATACATTTAATATTGAAACTAGCCTAGGAAATACTGTGAACCAGTTTAAAAAGATAACACTCAGCCTGCTCTATGCTTTATAGCTCAATAAAACACCGTGAATACGCTGGATAGATACTTTTATCAAGAAAAAAGTAAGTATTTGGTGGCATCTTTAAATCCTGACTATAACCAAACATTGCAGATAAATTCGGAAATGGTGCTTCACATGTGACACCGTTATCAGGGTTTGGAATACATTTTATGTAGAGCTTCGTTGGATCTAACTCATCATCAACATCACTATCTTCTGCAAGACTAGAAAAACCTTCTCCAGATATATCAATCGGATTATCAGCTAACCAGTGTACATAGCGTTCCTGCTCGTATGTAGTAATAATAGACTGGTTGTAGTCAGCGTAAAAAATATCACTACGAATATAGTTATCCATAATCTCTCGGGTTATCAATTGCTTAACTAAAGGTAATGCTCCTCCATCTTTATAATAGAGTACATTTTGCTGTGCACAGATAGTTTTACATTCATCTTTAAAACACACATCTTCCGAACCTAACTCCGTATCGACAATTACATTATATTCATAGCTATAACTAGCACCTTCTCCAGGAACGACAATAGTCAAAAGATTGGGGGATAATTGTGACACGTTATGTGAAAAGTAAAAATAATTTACTCCATTTTTATTAAAAAATCGTTTTGGTAAAATTTTAATATAATAAAATGTATTCTCTGGTAAACCAGTAAAGACAACATTATTCAAATCAGTGTAATCCTTAAAGTAAGTTAGAGATGGAGAGAATGATCCGGGAACAAATTCAGCCAAGTCTTGTGAGTAAATATCATATAAATTATTTTTAACTCCCGTTATAACAACTCGGTATCCAACAATTGCCCCTAAGCCAATAGTACTGGCGGTAATCATAGCATCATTTTCTACAGTAAATTCAACTGTACCAGTTATAGCCCCATCGTGAACTGCTTTCACATTGGTATAAATGGCCATCGACTGACTACGTGGAGGCTCAACCACTCCCTCAAAAGAGAGCTTTAAAAAGGCTTCACTAATAGTTGTATAGTTGTAATATCGCAACTTAATCAGATGTGAAATACGATCAATATCAATACTATCTTGTCCCAAATATTTCTCCGGTAAGGCATGAAACTCAAAAGTTAATTGACAGATAGCAGTAGTAGGATCAAATCCATGGGTATCAACAGTACTAGTCTCATCGTAACTACCATAGAAACATGGCTTGTTAGCATATATAGATACATCTTGGTCAAATACATCATCACCATCAATTTTATCATAAATCAGAGTAGAGATTGTGGACGGTAGGGCATGGGGAGCAAACTCTCCTAATGCTTCACGGTAAGCTATATACTGCCTAAGCATTGAAGCTTTACTAGACCCACCATTGTCAATCGACCTTACAACAGTTTTAGTCGTCCCGTCAGCATTATCTAATATAATATGAGATGTACTAAAAGATCCTAAATCAAGCATATTCACATCAATATCAGAACCCATATCTCGTAACGAAGCTCCCGATATGACTAGCACAGCAGGGTCTAAAGAACGCATATATAATGGTATCTGGTACGCTTTGTATACTTTTTCATTATTAATACCCTTAGGTGTCAATAACGTGGTAATGGTCAGATTATAATCCACACTATTTACACTAACACCAAGTGGAGCAACATATTTAACTGTATAGTCGCAAAGCTCTCCTGGTAAAATTTCACTCGGTGTAGATGTACCAGTACAGACCGCATCACTAACTGAAAAACCACTAAGCGTGTACTGCCCAGTCCCTTTAGCAAATACAAAGGCCATATCTTCTACGTGTAAGACCGCAGCATCAGGGTTTTTGACACGTACACTTTTTTGGACAAAGAGCTCTTCTCCACCTTTAACATCTTCAAAAATAATATTTGGCATATTTATCCAGTCATATGACTCATAAACCAAAGCAGAGGTATCAGCAATTCCAGGGTTTCCATTATCACCTGGCTCTACAGGGACATTAGCAATAAGAATTTCAACTGGAGTTGTGTCAATAGCATCTATCGCCTCAGCAACCACTCTAATTGTCATATTGTGCTCTTTTAAGGCTCCCGAATACCCGTCAACAAATTGTCCATCAGTATATATAATATTTATATCTTGGTAGAATATTCCAGCCGCCGCACTAGTAAAATCAATTCCCATTTGAAGCAAGGCTCCAACAAAGTAGCCTTCAACTGGAGGAGTATCACTAATATTACCTCCTGCAACTTCTATAAACCTAGAACTATCTCGAGTTGAATCAAATTGAATATCTATTGGTTCTATCTGTACAGCAGTTTGAGTATAAAGAGAGAAAGAAATGCGGTTAGTATCTCCAGTCACAAAGACCCCCCCATATACTAAATATTCATAATTTGTGGAGTCTAAAATGGTAGTGGGAGAACCAGCAAAAGTATTAAGCTCAGTACTACCTCCACTTGTAATCATATGGTTAAAGTGAGTAAATCGCTGGGCAACTGGTAACACAGGCCTTGTTATAAATGCAGGGTTAGGTTGAACTGGAGGAAACGCTGAACCCCCAGTAAACCAAAGAGCACTCTTTGTAGTATACACTGCCCCACCACCGTCTGTTTCATCAACAATAAATGGAGGCTTGTACACCAGCGCTGTTAAAGAAGGGTACGGTGTAGTTACCATCAAGCGTGGGTTTTGAGTAAAAAGTGATGAAATTTTATAAGTTCCTTGACGATTACTACTTAATATTTTTCTAAAAGATAAATCCGTTGGTGCTGACTTATACAAAAAACCTAAGTTTTGACCACCTGCCTGAACTCCATTTGGAAATCCCATCCAGTCTAATCTCTCTGAGCTACTTTTTTCTCGTAAATTAGTTCTACCATATTCAGTATACAGATTGTCATACGAGCTCTCTATATATAGTAGGTCACTAACACGAGGAAGCTCAACTTTTATTCGTAAATAACACATAACTCCATCAGCCGGGATTGAGACACTGCTGTTATTGCCAAATACAGGTGCTCCAGGCAGTAATGTGCTAACCCCATCAATAACACTTAGGCAGTCTTTAGATGGATCATCAGTATAGGGAATAAAAGTATAGGGCCTTGAGGCTGGTCCTATTGAGGTTATATCCTCAGCATCACTGATATTTGGAATTACTACTAGATCAACAATTCCCCCGGTTCCGATATTTCGCAGACGAATATCATGGTAAGTCCAATTGCCAGAAGATAATGTTTTAGTCTCATCCAACTCCCAATCACCTGCATCACTAGAATCATAAAAAGTAAGAAGTCCTTTACTAACTAGCTCACCAATCATACGTAGCTCAAATACTTGTAACTCTCGAGGTAAAAAATTACCATCAACATCTCTCTCATCTTCAAAGGTAGCACCATCAGTATAGTATGCTGCAACTCGTCGATAGCCATATGGGTTTCCAGTAGAAGAATAGTCTTCAATATGATCAAATATTTTCTCTTTCGCTAGTCCACTCTGTGGTAAAAAATCAAAATCGATACCACATCCTCCACCAAACGGAAGGTCGCTACAACCGTTGCTGGCAACTGCAAAATTATCATTAATAAAAGTACCATCAACTAGAGTAATTGGAGTCACCGCACTACTATCAGCAAAGGTTTGAAAATATATAGCTTCCGCAGTACTCTCGCCTTTATTAATTAATTTCCAAGCAATACGTTGCTTGTACTGAAGCTTTTCTGCAGTAGTTAAGACAGAGCTAATAAGCGGTACCTCACCCAGATCAGCAAACATAAAGCGCACGTGGCTCATTGGATCAAGAGGGGAAGGCATAGTCGATAGTAGAAACTCTTCTTGATAAAAAGCAGTTGAAAGACCTGCTGGAAATATATCTGAAATTGAGTTATTATTTAGCTTCACCCTACCATCAGAATGTAATAGTGCTGCATACTTGTACTCTGCCTGTTCAATTTCAAACATAGTATCAATACTACCAACTTGGTTGTACATCGCAATTTTATTTTTCCACGTTGAATCATATTCTAATGAGAGGCCTAGAGAGTTCCAAAATGTCTTACCTTTATTTTCTGGAAAGCCATTAATATACTTCACACTAGGGTGAAAAGTTATATCAAAAGTACAAGTCTCACCCAAGCTAAGTGGATCAGAAATATTTTTTCCAGGAATTAAGCGTAAGGTTAAATCACTTAAACTAGTATCTTCATTTCTGGTATAGTTTAATTTTTGTTCTTCAGTAAAGCAGTTCTGGTTATCTTTAATTAAAAAAGGAAATTCATCCAAACTTAGTACTGCCTGTGTTCCAGCATCTAGACAGGTTAGATATCTTTTTCCATAATCGTTAGATTCTCGGTAGATACATTCTGCAAAATGTAGGCGTGGATCTCCATGACTAATGTGAATTTTATGAACAATAGAATCTTTATATCCTGTATTGGAAAGAGATACTGTTAACGTCTCCTCATTTCCAACCACCTGATCAGTAAAAGAAATTAGAGGCAAGCCAACAAACTCAATATATCCCTCAATCCCTGTAGATAAAAATACAAAGTTAGCATTAAGGCTCGCATCCGTATGCTCTAAATCTGTCTCATAATCAAAGGTTAAATTACTGGTATAATTAAGTAATCTAGAGTCACCATCTGGAGCAGTTGCATAGTCGATACCTTGATAGTTTTGTGGTACATACTTAATGGTTACTGCACACGTCTCATCCCTGAATAAAATTTCAGGACAATTATTGTCTATGATTTCATAAGATAAACTACTTAAATCAGTAGAGGTATTTAACAAAGAGATATTGATTGCCGCCGCAGGAAGGCCACCTGCATTTTTAACTTCAATCACCTGAACTCTCTCCGTTGTAATATCAGTTCGCTCTATAACTCCAAAGTCATAGAATGATTCATCCGCAGTGAAAGTAAGTGAAGCAGGTATCGCTGTAATGAGATCAATGTATTGAACCATCTGGGCAGGAACCAAGAGGTTAATATAATTCCATGTAATTTTTTGACTAAAAGTTCCCTCAAGATTTGGCTTGTATTCAATCACAACCGTACATTGACTATGAGAAGCAAGCTCAGTCTCACAAGTACCACCATAACCAGGGTAAAATTTAGTATTCTCATCTGGATCTTCAACAAAAGTCATTCCTGCAGATTCTACTGGATCAAGCAAAACATCCATACCTTTATAAACAAACTCACTATTATTATAAAGAGTTATCGTGATAACAACTGGGTCACTACCCAATTTGATATAACCGAGGTCATTACCCTTATCAATAGAAAACTCTGGTATATTATCTATACCAGAAGTGATAATTTTAAAGTCGTCTTCCTTACTTGGCATACATGAGCTAAGTAAGATAAGTGACAATAAGAAAACAACAAAACGTACCACCATTTTATCCTTTGTTATTCTTTATTAATTAAAGTTGCACACCTAACGCCGTCCGCATTGTAATATCTATTGGTAAATCGAGTGGAATAGCGTCCGGAAAATCCCCTTAATTTACTACCACCATTAACAAAATACATAGGGCTCCCACGATGAACATACCATTGATTATTAACAACGGTAAAAGCAAAGTCAGTCATACCAGTATGAAACCCATTCCCGTCATCGGGATCAGCAATTCCATCAGAGGTAAGACTAGGCATAGGAACAAGTACACCAACCCCTACTCCTGTTTTTTGATTTACTGCTACGGGATCATCAATCATATTATCATTTAAAATTGCAGGAATAGTATGTGGCATTAAGTTTTCAGCAGAGCTAGAAACATCATATGAGTAGTATTTCAACTGCTCACCTAGGCCATCATTATAAATTTGTGAACGATTAATAGGGATATCTTTATACCCTTCTATAATAGCGTCACCGGCTGCTGCTCCGCTCATACCATAGTTATATAACTTAGCCCTAAAGTTGTCTTGAGTACTATCACAAGACCCCGTTCCACAATTAAGAGGTAGCCCCATAACTGGAGAAAAGTAAGAGTATGAACGAGGATCCGTTCCTTGATAATTTACAATACGTGATCCAACTGTTCCGTCAGCAATAGGATTTTGCAAGGACATAACATCATTATATTTTAGTGATGGTAAAAGCTGGTCATTACCAAAATTTAAAAATGCCCCATCGCCATTTCTAAGATAATCCAAGCCACCTGGATCTATGATATCTGTTAGATCAAGCGAAAAGAATGCATTTAAACTACCGTCAGACAAAATTGACGGCAAGATCGTTGTTCCATCAAGTGGAGATACGTAGTTATCAGCAAGTGGATCAAGAACCCCTTCTGTTATGGGAGATGCCTCCCCACCTTCTTCAGGGGCGGAAATAGTCATACCGTATGGAAAGGCAGTCGTACTATAAAAAGTACTAATACTTGCTATTTCAAATGCTGTATCTTGTGCAATGTTAATAAAAGTTTTAAATCCATCAGTATTAGTAAATATACGCTCTGAACTAAATTCAGCAACATTTCCTATCATATCCTGAATGCCATAGCGACTCACATTTCTCTCGGTCGTTTTAGGACTTACCCTCAACAACGGATTTCCCTCTGTACCTCTTAAAAAAGAGAAAGAGTCAAAGTAACTAGAACCTCCTGCAATATGAACAGTAGAGCCTGATTTAATATATGTACTACTCAGATAAGTATTATCAGCGGCAGAAGCTCCTAGTTCTAAAGGATATCCATTAATCTGACTATCCGTAGTTCCATTATGTGCTCCAACTCTAGTACTGGTTCCATTTATAGTTTTTGTATAGGCACCAGATTCAAGGTCCGTAATATTCGCTTCTGAATTACGCGTAACGGTTTCTGGCAGATCAAGTTGTGCCTGTGCAGCAGTACGATCAGAATCAAAATTCTCATTCCAAGCTGCTGCTGCTATAAACTCTTTTTTTCTAAGTAGTCTTTTATTATGTACTTCTTCAGAGGTAACGAATGCTCCAAAATCTGATTTATAACCGACTGCCACAAAGTGACCTCCACATACCTTCATCGCTTCTGCCTGCGATAAACCTGTCAGTGGTGGAAGTTTTGCACTGTTAGAAGTCATAACTTGTGCAATGCTGGCATCATCATCAAGTATACTGTGTCCA
>DAOWEO010000033.1 GCA_030638415.1 Bdellovibrionales bacterium
CGATGAAGGTGCTGGTTGTGATCGTCCTGTAAAATGTAAATTTACTACATGTAATGGCGAAGAGGTTACACGGATTACTAATATTAAAATTTTGAAAGAGCTCAGGTAACCTAGGTGCCAATTTATTAATAGCAAATATTTGGAAATTTGGTGGCCCGGGCGAGACTTGAACTCGCACACCCGAAGATAGCAGATTTTGAATCTACCGTGTCTACCATTCCACCACCGGGCCACTGGAAAGTATAATAAGTAATATTATTTTGAACGTCAATTTTTCAATGCTTTTAGCGACTTTTCTGTATCAAACTTGAAGAAATCTTCAGGTAGATGTTTATTGAGATTTTCTGCACTGATCACACATGAATACTTTAGGTATTCAATGAGATAATCTGGAACACTCCATGGAGAGTAGTTTATCAGGCGAAAAAGTGGTGCAATAATGGAAAGTGCAATTGGAATATGGCGTTTTTCTACACGTTTTTTAGCATCATGTAGTGTCATGACATCATTTCCATTGGCAACATTAAAAATACCTGTGGGGATATTCGTTACTGCATAGCTAATGAGTCTGGCCATGTCATTCTCGTTTATAAACTGGAATACAGGGTCAAAGTCTAAAGGAAGAGGTGCGATCTTGGAACGTAGATATTCAACCATGACGTTACTGATATTTGGACCGATAATATTGCATGGTCTAAAGATAATACCTTTTACATTTTGTTGATTTTTCCATAGCCAGTTAGATGCCTGTTGATCCATCTCTACAACATCACGTAGCTCAGGGTATTTTAGGCTAGCACGTAGTGATGACTCTTCATCTAAAAATACGGGGGTATCTGGAAATGCACCATATACATGGTAGGTACTTAGTATAATAAAATTTTTAATTGAAAACTTTATTACGAGGTCCATAATAATTTTAGTACCCATAACATTGTAATCGAGACGTTGTTCAAGGCTAGCACGTGGATTCATGCGATTATGTGACATACGTCCAAGGTGTAATACTGTATCAAAATCATGATCACGAAAGAGTGCTTCGAAATGCCCTCGTGTATAACGTATACGTCTTGTCTGCACACGTTCATCATAAATATTTTCAGGAGGAATATAGCGAGAGTCGACTCCATAAATTTGGCAATCAGGGTAGTCTTTTAATAGTTGTTTGGTGGTTAGGCGGGCTAAGCCACCGGCCATACCAATAATAAGAATAGATTTTATTTTTGTAGCTTCGATACTATCCCCTCTTTGAACTCCAGAGCGAGACGTTTGCTATTATCCATGTAGCTACGCCTATTTTCTAGCCCTTTATTAATTCCTTCTTGAATAATTCGCTGAATTTTAAAAATATGTTCATCTAGCACTTTATCTTGTGACTCTGCTGAAACACCTTCTGGCAGATGGTATGGATCGTGAATATAAATATCTACTGGAGAAGGAAAGGGAATTGCGCCAAGTGGTCCAAGAAACGGAAAAAATGGACTTATGGGTAGTGCTGGTAGTTTTAATAGTTTAGCTAAGCTTCTAGCCTGATATACGAAAGGGTAAAACTCCTCGGCTCCTACTACTGAAATAGGAATAATTGGGGTCTTGGTTGCTAGTGCCAAACGTAAAAATCCTCTGGTAAATCGCTGTAGGTGGTAAAATTGATGTGTACTTTTAGAAACACCACTTACTCCTTCAGGAAAAACTAAAACAGATTCTTTAGCTTTTAAAAGATTCAGACAGTTTTGCCTATCACCTAATACTGCACCACTTTCAAGTGCCCATTTACCAAAAAATGGTAGAGTCATCATAAAACGTTCTATCATTGGTCTTAGTAATATCGGATTTTGAGTTTCAAGTAGGAAGGCGGTACTAATTAAAAGTCCATCAATAGCAATTTGGCCAGAATGGTTAGAGATAACCATGTATGGTCCATCTTGTACTTTTTCCATTCCAAAGACACGAGTAGAAAAATAGTTACTATAAAAAGGTAGAATACGAGTTAGTATTTTGCGTGCTTCTTTTAGATTAAGGCCCCACGGGTCTCTTCCACGTGGATAACGCTTCTCTAACTCTTCGAAAATAAGATCTAAATCAATTTTTTTTGTTTTCATTTCTCTCTTTTACCTATTTATGATAATATAAGCTTCGCTCCACTACTACAAGTAGGCAGAATTCTTAGGGGGATGAATGGTTGATAAAACTAATCAATGGAAAGAGAAAGTTCAAAGTGCTTTAAATAATGTTCAAGGTGAACTAAAAAAAACAACAGATATTGGTGTACGTATGTTTAGTGCTTCCAAGACTAACAGTTGTTTAAAAGAGGCATATGAGGAGCTGGGTAAAATCGTGGCTAAAGAGATGAAGGCAGACCGTCTTGATTTTGAACATCCTAGAGCCGCTGATCTGTTAAATCAAATCAAGGATTGTGAAAGTAATCTTTCTACTATTGAAGAAGAGGTTAATGATATCCGCTTTTCATCTAAAAAATAGTTACTTTAAGTTTTAGTTAAAAAGTTTATAACTTTTGTTTCGATAATATCAGTTCCAAGCTTTGTTTCAGCGGAAACCTTTAAAAATTTCTTAATGAAGTCGTGCTCTTTGAGCATCGTTTTGATCTCTTTTTCTAATTTTGAGCGATCTTTTTGCTTTTTTAGTTTATCAAATTTATTTAAAACAAATATACGGCTAAAAGGAAATGTGACTAGGTAGTCAAGAAATTTAAGATCTGCTTTTTGCATTGGATGTCTAGCATCTTGAATGGTCACCATAATTGTTTTTTTCGAAACATGAGAAAAGAAGAGGTTCATGAGCTTAGTCCAGTGTAGTGACATGGCCTTTGATACATCAGCGTGTCCATAACCTGGAAGATCAAAAAGATAGTACTCTTGCTCTCCCATCGCAGGATTATCTTTTTCTTGTAGGCGAAAGGTAAATACGTTTATCTCTCTAGTTCTACCGGGAGTTTTAGAGATACGGGCAATTTTATTCCCAAATAGTGCATTGATGAGACTTGATTTTCCAACGTTTGATCGGCCAATAAATGCCACAGCACGAATATCTTTTTTTGCATTGAGCCATAACTCAACTTGTTCAAGAGAGGTAAATCCATAACGAAATGTTGTTGTACCTCGGTCAATTTGAATGGTCATTTTCTGTACTCCTCATCTATTTTTCACTCTACTTTTACTGCTAACATATTGAATTATCGAAATATAAGTTGGCACTGTCTTTGTAGTACAGAACTATAGTTAAGGGGGTTAAAACATGACAGTTCTCTATTTGCAACAAAAAGATCAAAAAAAGGGGTGGGGCAATTTGGATATAGTGCCGCTTGTAGGAAAACGGAGAAATTATGAGTTAGATCGAACAGTTTATACTTTGATTGGCTCTTTTTCTAAGAGTGTGCAGCGAGAGGGAAATACAATCTATCTTCCAATGCTCAAAGGAGATGAGGGTACTTATCAACTGCTACGAATAGAGGACAAATTGAGATTAACTGTAAAAAGTGGAAATACTTTTTCACTTAATGGTAATAAGTGTTTTGATGCTTTTATTGATAGTGCAGATCGTATATTTATTGGTGGTAACCATTTATCGATTCTTTCAAGTTCTATTATCAAGCGCAGTGATGAGTTGCCTTTGCCTCCAGAAGTATTAACTTCTGAGCTACCAATTTTTCTAGAGGGGGAGACTGGTACCGGTAAAAGTCGTATGGCTAAAATGATTCATGAAAATAGTCTCCGTGCTCACCGAAGCTTTATATCACTAAATATATCAGCACTCTCTCCATCACTATTAGAGTCAGAGCTATTTGGTCATATTAAAGGTGCATTTACAGGAGCTATTGGTGATAAGAAGGGGGCGATATTAAGTGCTAAAGGGGGAACTCTGTTTTTAGATGAGATAGATTCTCTACCATTTGATACTCAGATAAAACTTTTACTATTTTTAGACTCTTTTGAAATAAAGCCTGTTGGTGCTGATAGGTGGATAAAAAGTGATGTGAGACTAATTTTTGCCACAGGAACTCCTATTGAAAAATTAGTAGAGCAAAAAAAACTACGTAAAGATTTCTACTATCGTTTAAATAGTGCTTACTCTGTCAGGTTACCACGGCTTAATGAGGTGAGTGAGTTGATTGAGCAATTCTGTATGGATTATATGCAGCAGTTTCAGGTCTCAATCTCCTATGAACTTATTACTTTTTACAAAACAGTTGATTGGCCAGGAAATTACAGACAGCTCAAGGGACACTTAGATAAAAAGAGAATTCTTGCAGGAGGAAAGAAGATTGTTTTCAACTCTTTTGATAACTCTTTGTATTGTACCAAAGTTGATAATTTTTATAACGAGAGTGATGGATCATTTCCACTTGCAGATCTAAAAAAAGATTATATAAAAAAAATATTTTATCGAAATGGAGGTAGCTGCAAGCTAACTGCAACTCAGCTTAAAATTTCTTTGGCCACTGTGCGGAGTACTATTTCAGATGTAACGTCTTCTACATTTCAAGCTGCCTAGCTGGCAGTTATATTATGAAAGTAGACTTTTTCGATACGCCCTTTGATATTAAAGTTTTTGATAAGATAGTTACTCTCATCGATTAATTTATCTTTGATGATAATTTTCCCTTCTTCCTGTAATGGAAAGGAGGGAACAATTGGTTCTATTGAGGAGTTGAGGCGGTCTTGTAAATAGTGTGGATTTTTCTCAAAGAATTTTTTTATGTAACGGTTTGATGCTTGAATCGTAAAATCTAAAACGAGTGACTTAATATCTTTAGCTGACTTTACGTAAATTGGCATCTTGATATCGTCTATTCTAATCTGCTTTTGACTTGTCTTATAGTATTTTGGGCGTGGTTTGACTTCGACCACTTGTACTATTTCTTCCTCAGAAGTTTCATCAATAATTTTTTTTGTTGCCATGTAAAAATTTAGAGATGCGAGTAAAATAAAACTCATAATTGTTAAGCTGATGATGATGGTTTTTGGAGAGAGGCTCTCATACTTTTTTCTCAATTTATTCATCACCGGTATAATTAGCTCTTTAGCCTTAGGAATAATATTTTTTATAGCTGATTTTGGCTCTAGCTTTTTAATCTTTGCGTTAAGTGCTGTTATAAATTTAAGTAAATTATCTTTATAGTGAGGTAGGTTTTGAATTATGTGATTTAATATTCTTTTAAAAATTGGCTCTTGTGGCTCATTATTAACTGTTTTTTGATTATCTTTTATTTTTTTATCTTTAGAGGGAATAGCCTTTTTCAGTAAGTTGAAAACAAGACTACCTAATGCCATCAAGGTGGTATTTATCTTATCTAGGATCAATTGTAGCAATTCTGTAATTTTATTCATTTCTGATTTTACTCCTCATATATATTTTCGGTATGTTAGCCATAAAGTTTAGAGAAAAATTTGCCCTGGAAGTTGCTTGCATCATAATGTTGCTTAAAAAGACCGAGAAGCTAGTGATGCTATGTAGGGGGATTTATGCATAAGTTATGGCCACTATTGTTTATTTTACTATTTTCTAGTTGCTCTATGCTTACTCAGCACAGAAGTTTTGTGGATGAGATGGATAGGGAGTCAGATGGATTTTTTGTGGCAGATGAAGATTTTCCTATTATTCCTGGAGATCAAGGTAGTGCATATCGTTCAAAAGAAGAGATTGCTAAGAGAACACCTGCGTCGATAGAGCAAAAAAAGAAGAAATTGCAGTTGGGTTCGTTAAAAATGGAATTAGCAGTAAAAGAGAGAGAGCTACGAGAGAGTTCGCAGGAAGGATATAAAGTATACACCTCTTATGAGTCTAATTTTTCTAGTGATTCTCAGAAGTTATACTATTTATCTCTAAATCCAGTAGAAAAAAGAAATTTTCTGTACTCTTTAGATAAGCAAGGATTAGCGAAAGATTCTGGAACTGGTGAGCTAGGTAGATCACCTGCAGGCGGAGTATCGTCTCATATTTTAAATGTAGGGATGAGTAAACGGGATGTTGTGCGAAAGTGGGGAAAGCCACTAAATGTAGCGATTGCTGGAAATGTTGAGTTTCAAAACGAGAGATGGAGTTATGTAAATGAAGGTAAGGCTAGCAGTATTTATTTTGAGCGAGGAGTCGTTCAAGGCTGGGAATTACCATAAAATTATGTTAAAACTGCTCAATAAATAATATGTATAATAAATTTTATTGAGAGGTGCCTGTGAGCAGCATGTTTGATGACTTTTCCCTCGAGTTTGAGAAGCCAGTTAAAGTTTTAGAAAGTCAGATTAAAGAGTTAAAAGAAGTTGATAAAAAATCTGATATTGATATTTCAGTCGAAATCAAGGCCCTAGAAGAAAAAGTAGATATCCTTATTAGTGATATTTATGAAAAGTTGACCCCCTGGGAAAGAGTACAGCTCTCACGTCATCCAATGAGACCCCACTCAAAAGATTTTATCTCTTATTTAATTAAAGATTTTCATGAAGTTCATGGTGATAGATATTTTGCAGATGATGCAGCTATGATTACTGGTTTTGGATATTTGCAAGGTCGAAAAGTTGCAGTAATTGCAATAGAGAAAGGTCGTAAGACAAAAGAGAAGGTGATCCATAATTTTGGTATGCCACAACCTGAAGGTTACCGTAAGGCCTTACGAATTATGAAGCTTGCAGCTCAGTTCAATATTCCTATTGTATCTTTTATTGATACTCCTGGTGCATACCCTGGCATTGGAGCTGAAGAGCGCGGTCAGGCGCAAGCAATAGCTGAAAATTTAGCAGAGATGTTTGATATCAAAGTACCAATGGTGGGAGTTGTTATTGGTGAAGGTGGTTCAGGTGGAGCTCTGGGTATTGCTGTAAATGATAAGGTTTTTATGATGGAGTATTCTATTTACTCTGTTATTTCACCAGAGTCTTGTGCCTCAATTTTATGGGCAGATCCTAAAAAGGCTGAAATTGCTGCGAATGCTCTACAACTAGTTCCTGCTAAGGCTTTAGAGCTCGAAGTGATTGATGGAATTATTGAAGAGCCTGCTGGGGGAGCACATCGTAACTATGAAAAGACCTTTTTGGCCGTTGAAGAATTATTAGTCAGGGAGTTAGATAAGCTGAGTAAAATTCCTAAGGACAAGTTATTGCAAAATCGTTTTGAACGCTTTCGTAATCAAGGTAATGGAACACTAGAAGGTCTAAAATGAGTGGATTTCAGTCAATGACCGGGTTTGGTAAAGGTGTCACTGAGAGTAAATCTTTTGAAGTGACTGTTGAAATAAAAACAGTTAACCATCGTTTTCGTGATATCCGTTTTAAGATGTCAGCACGTCTAAATCAGATCGAGCTACCGTTAAGAAAAAAAATTGAGCAGCGTTTTAAGCGTGGTAGTTTTGAGATTTATATTAATTATAAAAAAGCACCCAATAGTGCCGTAGAGTTTAAAGTTGATGAGCAGAAGGTAAATGCTTTTCTAGAGATGAGCAAAAAAATAGTAGATGGACATGGGATGACTATGGCAATCAATCCTGCTGATTTTTTGCGCTCTGACTTTGCAGTGGAACATGATGACTCCATGTATGATGAGCTTGGGGGATTGGTTCACGAGGCATTTGATAAATGTCTTGAGGATCTAGAAGTCTGTCGAAATGAAGAGGGCCAAAAGCTTAAATCTATTATGTTAGGGCATAAAGAAATTTATAGTGAAATATATGCAACCATTGGTGAAAAGGCACATTTATACAGAGCGGGTGTTGAGGCTAAATTGAAAAAGAGTTTTGAAGAGTCAGAGCTAAAAAATAAAATTGATGATTCACGGTTTTTGCAAGAGGTCGTCTATTACCTTGAAAAGCTTGATGTGGATGAAGAACTTAATCGTATCCAAGCACACCTTGATAAGTTTGATAAAATTTTTGCAGAAGGTGGTGAAGTAGGCCGCCAGTTTGAATTTATTTTGCAGGAGTTTAACCGTGAAACTAATACCATTGGATCTAAATCAGGGGATACTTCTATTTCAAATGCAGTAGTTCAGATGAAGGTTCAGCTGGAAAAAATGCGCGAGCAAGCACTTAATTTAGTATAGTCTAAGGGACCAATATGAGAGAAGGAAAAATTATTGTTATTGTTGCACCTTCAGGAACAGGTAAATCAACTTTAATGTCTTTTATTCATAAGAAGTTCCCATCTTTAAAAGAGTCTATTTCAACGACAACACGTTCTCCTCGTGATGGAGAAAAGCATGGGACACATTACTTTTTTGAGAGTGTTGATATTTTTAAAAAGCAAATTGAAGCAGATGATTTTTTAGAATGGGCAGAGGTTCACTCCAATTTTTATGGTACTTCAAAGCAATTTGTAGAAGGGGAGATCTCTCAAGGGCATGATCTTATCTTTGATATTGATGTGCAGGGAGCTGATTCTTTCAAAAAATATTTTGATAAAAAAGCGAATGTTATTTTTATTGAGCCTCCGTCGGTAGATATCTTGCGAGAGCGGCTACTAAAACGCGCGACAGATAGTAGTGATGTTATTAATGAGAGAATTAAAAATGCAGAGCAAGAGTTATTACGTAAAAATGATTACGACTACTGTGTCATGAACGATCAGTTAGAGGATGCTCAGCAGAATTTACAAAACATTATTTCAGAGGTGCTCTCTAATGATTAGCTTTAGCCATGAGCGTGAGTTAGATATTGAAACTCTACTGCGGAGAATTCAAGGATATTACCCTGATGCCGATGTTGAATTTATTCAAAAAGCATATGATTTTGCAGAGAAAGCACATGAAGGACAAAAAAGAAGTTCTGGAGAACTTTATATTACTCATCCCTTAAATGTGGCAAATATATTGACTAGTATGCGAATGGATATTTTTACCATCGTAAGTGGATTACTGCATGATACGATTGAAGATTGTGATGTTACAGAAGAAGATATTAGACGAGAGTTCAATCCTGAAGTCGCAGAGATAGTTGTTGGTCTAACAAAAATTTCACAGATAAAATTTAGAACAAAAGAAGAGTCACAGGCTGAAAATTTTCGCAAGCTTGTTGTGTCGATGGCAAAAGATATTAGAGTTATTATTATTAAACTTGCTGATCGAATGCATAATATGAGAACGCTACAATATATGTCTGTTGAAAAGCAGATGAAAAAAGCTCAAGAGACTTTGGATATTTATGTTCCTTTGGCTAATCGACTTGGTATCAACTCACTTAAGGCTGAGCTGGAAGACCTCTGCTTACGGTATATGAAACCTGAAATTTATTATCGCCTTGCTGAAAAAGTGGCGATGAAAAAGTCTGAACGTGATTCATATATTCGAGAGACCGTTTCGACAGTTGAAGAGAAACTTTCTGAGTATTCATTGGATGCTGATGTAAAAGGTCGCTCTAAACACTTCTATTCTATTTATAAGAAAATGAGGGCCAGAGGTGTTGATTTCGATCAGATTCAAGACATCTTAGCTTTTAGAGTTATTGTTGATAATATTACAGAGTGTTATAAGGCACTTGGAATTATTCATTCGTCATTTACTCCTATTCCTGGCCGCTTTAAAGATTACATTGCGATTCCTAAGTTAAATAATTATCAGAGCTTACATACTACTGTTGTGGGCCCTAAAACTGAGCGAATTGAAATACAGATTCGTACAGAAGAGATGGATAGCGTCGCAGAAACTGGTGTGGCTGCTCACTGGAAATATAAAGAGGGCATGGTTAGTAAAAATACTAAGCTTGATTGGGTACAAGAACTATTGCAGTTTAATAAAGAAGTTTACGATAACAGTGATTTACTGGATGCTGTTAAAAATGATTTTGATACTGGTGGTATATTTATTTTTACTCCAAGTGGTGATGTTCAAGAATTGATGTATGAATCAACTCCTCTTGATTTTGCCTTTGCTGTTCATACTGAGGTTGGTTTTAGGTGTGTGGGTGCTAAGGTCAATAGTAAGATGGTGCCATTAAGACATCGTCTCAAATCAGGAGATACCGTAGAAATTCTAACGAGTAAAACACAGAGTCCCTCTAAAGATTGGCTAAATATTGTTAAAACTAGTAGAGCAAAATCTAAGATTAAGCAGTGGCTTTTAAAGCAGGAGCGTGAGCGAAATATTATTATTGGACGTGAAGTTTTAGAAAAGTCATTAAAGGTCTTTGACACTTCATTAAAGAAAATACAAAAGAGTGGAGATATTCCTGCCATTTTGAAAAGTTTAAGATGTAAACTTGAGGATGATCTTCTGGTTGGAGTTGGAGTTGGAAAAATAACTCCTAAAATGATTGTTGAAGCAGCTCCCTCAATTGAAATTGAGAAAGTTGAAGAGAAACTTAGTGAGATTGACTCATATTCCAAAAAACTTGCGACAACGGTTAGAAAAAAGACAAGTAAAGACAATGCCGTTATTGTAGATGGGATGAATGATGTAATGGTACGGATTGCACGTTGTTGTAATGCTATTCCTGGCGATTCTATTGTTGGTTATATTACCAGAGGTCGTGGAATATCAGTACATACTACTTCTTGCTCTAGAGTTAGTCCTGAAGATATGGTCCGCAGTGTACCTGTTGAGTGGAATGCTGAATTTGCATTTAAACATCCAGTAAGTGTTCGTGCAATTACTAATGACCGTCCAGGAGTACTAAGTCAAATTTCAAAAATAATAAACGGTATGAATATTAATATTAAAAGTGCAATGGCTAAATCTCTGCCTGATTCTAAAGGCAGTTTTGTGTTTGAAGTTGAAGTAAGAGATTATAGCGAGCTTCTAAAAATTATTAATACGATTGAGAGTGTTGAGGATGTTATTTCGGTAGTACGGGTATAGTCGGAGACAGTTGATCTTGACTATTAAATAGTAGTAAAAAGAAGTAAGTTCTAATTAATTTATATACCTCTTTAGATAAAATTCTAATATTTCTCCACCCAAAATAGTTTGTTTTAATTCCAAAGTAATAAATATTATATTTATCAGATGACGTTTGTAGTTTGTTAAAAATACTTTTGATGCGCATTATATGATAGTCATTAGATATAATCATTATCTCTTTAATACCATTATTTTGTCGTAGGTATCGTAGTGTTGAAATTACA
>DAOWEO010000090.1 GCA_030638415.1 Bdellovibrionales bacterium
AACCACATACCAAAAAGGCCTATAAAGAGTGAAATACTACCCCAGTTTTTTAGCAGTTTCTCAATTTTATCTATCCATGGAAGTGACATTGCACGCTTAACAGTTGTTCCAATCATAACATTTTCAATTCCTACTAACTTTTTTAAATAGTCACGGACTAAAGTTTGGACGCGAACACCAATCTCTTTTTTGAAAATAATTTTTAAGCCATTTGAATTTACACCCATAGTTTCTTCTAAAAGGTCACTGCCTATATCTAAAGTACCAAGAAGGCTTTTAACTTTACTATCAATCTCTCGTTCCGAGAGAGAGATCACTTGAAAGACACCTGGTAAGGTGCGGAGTTTTCTACTAACTCTTGCAACATTTACATCAGAGGTTATGAGCGCATGAAATGAATTACCTTCCGCAGAAGTAGGTAATAGTCTTTGCATATAATTTACAGAGCTATTCTCCACAAATGGAAAAAACAGAAGTAGAGATGTTAAACTAAAAAATATTAAATTTTTCAGTGGATAATTTTTTAAAAAACTAAAATATGCTTTTAAATAAAACATGCATGCCCCGAATGAACCAAACAACCCTTATCAAGATGAACAATTCGTCCTGAAAATTGCCTCACAAGTTCTCTATTATGTGATGCCCAGATAACACCCATTCCTCTTTTTCTATTATATAACTCTAAAACTTCAAATAATTTCTGTGCATTAGTTGTATCTAAAGAACTAGTTGGCTCATCAGCAATAAATAGATCAGGTCGCGATAGTAGTGCTCTAATAATAGCCACTTTTTGCTTCAAACCACCATTAGCCTCACTAACTTTAAGCTGCAATCTATTATCAATGCCAAAAAAACGAATCAGATCATTCATCTCTTGTTCGAAGGCCTTCTCCGTCTTATAAATACTCTTATCATATGATTGGTAGAGATGATCGATACACTTTTTACGTTTAACCAGTTCAACTTGCTGAGTAACTTGAACCGTAAAGTAGTCATTTCGTGGAGGCTTAAAGTCAAAATGTCCAGAGGTCGGCGTCAGCTCTCCTGCAAGTACTTTTAATAATGATGTCTTTCCTGCACCTGAGGCACCCGTAACAAATACAATTTCATCTTGCCTCATAGTGAAGCAAAGAGAGTTCAGCGCCTTAAAACCATTGCGATAGACAACTGAAATATTTTCCAAATAAAAAAGTTGAGAAAAATGATTGGAGTTCATTTTAGCCTGAGGAGACTTTAAATTTTGAGAGTTTTCTAACACGACCATTCCTTTAGTCTAACAAACCATCCTGATTTGTAAGAAGAGTTACCTTCTTTCTCTATTTTAGCCTAAATAGTTAAAAAAAGTAAAGGATGTAAGACAATGTGAAAAAAATATAGGGGTTACGCTCTAATAGTTACCAATACTTATTACTAAAGCTTTAGTCCCCACTCCTGATAAATTTTAGATTTTCTAATATAGTTACGGTATCCACAATTTCTTTTATTAAAATGTTGCTTTAAATAGGCTTTAGTCAGTGGGCTAGAGCTCGGCCCTCCACTAATAACTTCATCCAACTTACTATTTAAACAATACTTCTTATTAACTTTTTTAGGCCAAGTAGGCATTGAAGATAGTAGAAGACATATTTCAGCAGCATTTCTGGTATATACTTCATTCAGTGTCGGATCGTCAGATCTTTGAATATTTTTATAATTATTTTTAAGTATTCTATTAATATTTTTTCCAAATACATCTACAAATGAAGTCATGTTACCAATGGCAATCGGCTTTGCTCTTTTAATATCTGCCGAGATTAGAGCAAGATTGTCTGTTCCACTTACTTTCGATAAAACGTCGAGGAATGATTCTGCTGCAAGTAATTGAGCGGCACTGTTGCTGTAGCTATTATTAAGTGAGTCCAAGTACTCTTTAATGGAGACTCGTACTATCATCTCTAATCGTGATTTAAATACGATGACACCATATTGCAGTTGAGCAATTCTAAAGATATCTTCAAGTGCCACCTTCGGGGCTATATATTTATCGCCATGTACTGCTCCCTCTATAACTACTTTAAGATCAACCAGTTGTTTGGCAGTACTTTCATATATTTTTCGAAATGATGAACTTTGAAATTCTTTTGGCTTAAATTTTTCAATAAAGTCTTTTAAGTTATCTATTGCCTTTATGGTTGAGAACTTCCACTGATTACCTGTTTGTTCATAAGCAGTAGTAAGAACTTGTAGTGCATCTGGCTGTAACACTAACGTAAGCTCCTCATTAACGAGCTCTCTTGCATCTTCAATCCACTGATTATATCTAAGCTGTACTTGGTTTAGATCGGGAGTGTAAGTTCCACCTGGCCATTGTGAAAATGGATTAAAATTACAAAAAAGGATCGGATATCCATTATTTGTAGGAATATCAGAGAGTCCCAATAGGTAGTAAGGAGCAAGTGTTATTCCATAAATATCACTCAAAGGATTTGAAGTCGAGGTTGAGGATTCATACATCATTCCACTTCCAGAGCAATTAGTTCCAGTCAACGAGGCAACCACAGATTTAACGACATTATACTTAGAGTTAGCATTAATGCGTGAATCATATAAGGGTCTATTTTGAGAAATAATACCATTTCCTAACGCTTTAGCAGACCTTACGATTGCTTCTCTGTTAAATACTTCAGCCTGCCTCTCTGCGTCAGCAGTAGTTGTTGCAGGTACGCCTGTTCTTACTTTACTTAACCAATCTAATAAAACTGGTATATCTCTATCATGTAGACGAATTGCAGATTTTAATCCACTTTGCTCATTATTTTGTCTTCTTATAGAGGACTTCAAGTCCAAGAAATTTTGTGCATCTTCAAGTGAACACCATCTGCTAGAGAGAGACTCTAAAACGCATTTATATCCTTCTAGAGCAATACCACTATCAGAAATTTTTCTGATCATGCTATTATATTTTCCTTTGCGTAGTGACTCAACAGTATGGCCAATAAAGTCCGTAGCAGCTGCAATACCTAAGCCTAGCGCAGGATTAACTTCAATGGCGGCACTACCGATTGCCCCAGCTAAGGAAGTTATTGCAGGTAAAATATTTGGATTTTTATTTAAACAGCGATGGTTTGATGCAATTGAGTTAAATACGCTATTTGTGCTATTCACAATCCGAGAGTAAACATCTTTTACATCATAACCCTGGTATTCATTTCTTGCAGATAGCTCGGAAACATACGAAGCTTTGTTAATTTGAATTTGTCGAATTGTTGAATTAATATTGTACTGTACTGATGCATCTGTAGTTTGAGACAGTTGAATCATCAGCTCATTCTCTTGAGCTGTTAATTTTTCTATTTCAACATTTAACGATTTTTGTGATTCCAGCTGTGAAAGCTGTAATTCTAAATTTGAAAGCTGGCTAATGCCTCCAGAAATGGTCGAGCAATCTGCATCATTTTTAACATTTTCTAAAATGGTGATCAAAGATTGTGCATCACTTACTGCTTGCCTAGTATACTCTCCTTGGGTTTTACATGTAGAAGAAAAATAACTAATCAAATCACTGCCAACCATATCCGCTGAAAAAAGATTTGTAGTAAAACTCAGTGACAAAATAAACAGAATTTTATTCATAATTAGGACTCACAATTTTGTAAATTTTAAGTATTTTGTACTAAAAATTCAGTTGTTAACGTATTTAAATAGCACCATACATCGCAGTGCAATACGGAACAACTAAATAATATTAGTCTGAATTTTTTACAAATATTATGTAGTTATACGATGTGATAACGGTACTAAATGGTTACTTTTAGTATCGTATTAGATCTAGTTACAGTGAATATATTTATTTACTTCTAAATCAGTGGAGAACTTTTCAAAAACCAAAAGAGCACCCTTTATTGTCTCACAATCAGGAGTATGCTTAATCATCATGGTCGAGGTTCTTAGCTCATAAAACTCTTGATGCTTTTCAAACTCTTTCTCTAGTGCCCTATTTTTACCTGTAAAATAGGTTTTACGCAGATCCTTAGCTGCCTCTAGGCAATTAGCCTGATTATGCTTAGGACATGAATACCTTAGTCCATAGTACATTTTAGAAAAATCATATAAGGGATCAGCCACCGGAACATTATTTGCGGCCATAGACCAAGTAGCAGCGTCCATATCTATAATTGTTACTTTTTCACCTTTTATAAGCATATTACCAGGGTGCAGGTCATAGTGGATGGCCGCAGCTTCGAGAGGTATAGAGTCATGGTATTTTCCTTGAACATCTCTAATTTTTTCTAACAATTTATTAGCGTAGCTCTTATCAATGGAGCCATCTTTAACTAATTGATTAATACCATTTTCAACATCACCAACTCTGGTCGATTCAAACGCTCGAATATCTTTTACTTTTTTAAGACTAACGCTATCCATACTGTTTAGCTTCATACGATTTTTGAGACTTAACTCTTTTAGTGAAGTTCCAATAGTAGTACCATCAAATCGAATCGCTTCATTTTTAAGCATACTGTGAACTGACTTTCCTTCAGCAGGTGATAAAAAAAGTGCAACCCTACTACTTGTAGCATCTTTAACTCTAATGAGAGCTTGAGTCTCTGTTGTGTGATAGTGCATCCCTTGCAGTAACTTCTGACCTACTATCTCATGTAAGGCACTATCTTCCATACCTTTTTCAAAAATTTTTAAATAACTAATTGTTTCACCATCTTCTAAAACCTGAATGACATTTGCACCAGACTTAGGCAGCACATCAGGAGCCTTAACTGTAATATGGGAATCAGAAGATAGGCCTAGTGATTTCTTAACCAGAGCAATAATATTTTTGTCATTGTCTATGTTTGCAATCTGATACTCAGGGGTACCAGCAATTATGCGATCAATATCTTTTTGCGGAATAAACCTAGCATGCTTTTTGACAAGAAGCTCCACTTGCTTTTGCGACTCTACTAAGTGATGCTCATTTTTCATTTCATGCAAAATAAGCTGTAAACAACGACCCTGCCCGTATGCATAAGTTACTGCAAGGCAATTTAAAAACAGAACTAAAAATAGGTGCTTGTATACTCTTCTCATTACTAACTTATCGACTTAGTGAGGAAAATAATAAGCAAAAAGAGTAATTTGGTGTGAGAATCATGCAGTTTTAATATTACTCAATGGTAAGATCAACCCATATGGGAAAGTGATCTGAAGGGTTTAGGCTTCTTTCATCATAGGTTTTTGGTAGTGGAATCTCGTTACCAGATGCATCTTTATAACGGTATATTCCTGCTTGGTTCACTGTTACCTTTTCCTGTAACGACGAATTCAGATGAAAAGAGTCAATTTGGTTAGCTTGTGTGGGTCCCTCTTTAGGATGATAAGTATGAGTTGCTCTCACACCAGCTTTGCCCACATCATGGTTTTTAGTTAACTCGAATGCGTCTTTATATCCAACTTTTTTATAAGGGATCAGCTCCTTTGCATAATTAAGTGCATCTGCATTGGTATTAAAATCGCCTCCAATGACCATGGGTATTTTACTTTTATAATGTGCATCAAGTAGCTTTTGAATTTTTATACTGGCCTCCACCTGGAGCTCTCTTAAATTATTAGAGAAAGGGTCATTTTTTCTACTTCTTCTTGATTTTAAATGTGTGCCCGCTACTACAAGTAAGGGGGGAGAAGATTTATCAGCACCTACCTCTCTAATCTCTAATACAGGAAAGTCTCTTGAAAAAACATTCTTATTAGTACTGCCTTTTTTAAAATTTTTAAAGCTATGAAGATCTACTCTAATTTTCAGATCCTTTTTTATAAGAAATGCAATATCGATCCCACGAGTGTCGTTACCCCGAACAACAAGAGGGTAGTAACCATTGTTTAAGTACTTTTCACCTTCAGCAAAACGATAGAGAGGTGCAACTCCTTCAACCTCAGTTAAAATTGCAATGTCTGGATTAAGTTTTTTTATAATATTTGCTTGATGCACCCTTTTCTTAGGATCTTTTAAAACAACTGATGAAACTTTTTTTAGCTTATCGCTCTTTAAATCTCTGACATGTTTACCAACAGAAGCCTCTAAATTGAGCATGTTATATTCAACAATCCTTATCTTATCACCTTTTTTTGTAATACTTTTAACTCCGGCAGGATTACTCAAAGTGACCATTTCACCATACCCAAATTTTGATACACCTTTTGTTCGGTCTGGAAGGACCTTTAGCGCACGTAAGCTATTAGTAAGACAAGTGGTCGTAGAAGCACTAACAAAACTTGAGTGACTAAGCAGTAGCGAGAGTAATAAAATAATTTGAAAAGTCATTCTTACTTTATACATTTCCTTGTTGCATCCTTAAATTGCTTTCTTATTTGTGCTCTAGTACTTAGAGGATATTTTTTTTCCAACAATTTAAAAATTTTTCCTGCGACCTCTTGGTCTTGAGCTAATTTAAAATGCAATATCTCTTGAGGATACTCAATAACTGTTTTCACATGATTCCTGGAAATCATCCTTCTCGAGCTTGCTTTAGCAACTCCCTTAAGCGTTTTAGTACCTATTTTGGCACCTATTTGTGCAACATCAATCGGCACAAAAAATAGATCAGCAACAGTCATGCCTCTTAATAGAATATAGTTATCATAAGATGATTTTGCCTGATTAAAATCGGCTAGACCTACTTGGCCCAACCCTTTGGCAATTTTCAAGCGCTCGTAGGCATCAACTGTTTCCACTGCACCTATTCCCGAGGCTGCCACTCCTCCTGCCACCAACGCAACTCCCCATCCTACAGGAGTAAAAAGACCTGCCGCTAGCATTGTTGCTCCAACTGCTCCATAGGCAATAGTATTGTTCTCTTCAAAAGGTTGAGACTTAAGCATTGTGCAATGTTGAGATAAAAACTCATCTTTAATTTTATTTAAATTTTGCTTATTTTTATAACCTGCAACAAGTCTGCGCAAGAGAGTTTCTTCAACGAGTGGTTGAAAGTGGTGCAGCTCAGTTTCACTTGAGTTACATAGCTCATCCATTGTGTTTTCGATATCATGATACTGCTTCTTTAACTGTGTTTGTGCCAAACGTGAATATGCTTGTTTAAATTTAATATTTTTATCTAAAAGAACTCCTAACTTTGAAGTTATTTCAAAATCACGAAGTGAATCATTATCACTCTTTTTTGATAGGTCTTCTAATATTCTTGCTATTACCTCTTTACCAGATACTTGCTTTGATCCGTTTGTTCTTTTTCCAAGGTTTAACTGTGAAAATAGTTTTAATCCACGATCAAAGAATGGAGATTTTCTTACTTCTGATTTTGAGAAAAAATCACTATATTCAATCAGTAGTGGATTTGAAAATGCGATTTCATCATAGTGCACTTTTTGAACTTTTAACTTCACAACAGAGTCCTTAGCACTTATCAATCGATCTTGTATCGGTTGAACTGTGAAGCCTCTATTGTTTCCAAATCTTTTATGCATTTCGCTTAATTTAGCTTGTTCAGTTTTAACATCGTTCAAACTTTTTTTTAGTCTTGCATCTATACTTTTCTTTTTCTTCCATATGCTTTCAACTTTGAGTTGTGACAATAACTGTTTAGCTAAAAAACTACTTTCTAAGGCAGGGTCTATATCTTTAGGAGGAGAGATCCTCGATGTATCAGGAAGAGGAGTCAGAGATTTATCCTCTTTTAAACATTGCTGAATATGTTTTTTTCGTCTTTTTATATTTTCGGGAAGAATTTTTCCCTTGTGGCCTTTTCTTTTGTTTACCAGAAGAAGTTGTGGAAACAATTTGTTAATCTGACTTCTTTGCAAGTCCAATTTCTGTAAACCTGTTCGTCTTAATTCTTTGAGAAAGAGATCTTTTGATACATAATCTTTAACCATATCAAGGTCTTCAATATTTTTACCTTTTAAAAAATAGATAATATCCTGGCAGTCTTGATCCGTTAGCTGTTTATTAAAGTCAGATTGACAATATTTGGGTTCAACTCTTGAAACTAAATCAGAATATGATTCTAGATCATTATTTACTGCACCTAGCGCCACATTAATATAAGCCGCTACTGAAATAACCAGTAGCACCTTAACTGTACCTATATAAGTTTTACTTGAACTTCTCACAGGTACTCTTCGTCTTTTTATAGGATTTATTTAGTAACTATCTAAGTATGTATCAGCCTTGCGCTGTATATTCAGATAAATTGTCTCTATGTAGTTACTTATATAGTGATTACCCACCAAAAATGGCATAATCCATTCCAAATACTGGAAGGGCAGTTGTAAAAATTATTTAAACATAATTACGTTTTACACAAATTACACCTTGTTACAAAAATCACTTGTTTTCATTAATTTATCGATTAGAGAATACACAACTGGCACTGATTCATGGCTTTCAAATCTTCCCCAAATTTCAGCATTAGAATATTTTCTAATCTGTTTTAAATCTTTTGAACGAATCTGCTTTGTCCACTTTATCTCAATTGGGTAGAATCTCTTCCCATCAACATAGGCAATATCTACTTCTCCTTCAGCTTTAATATAGTATGTCGCATTATGAAATTTTCGCTCAACATGACAGACACAAACCTGTTCGACAAGTTGCCCCTCACATTGACTATCACTAAGAAACTTCTGCGATAGAGAGAAACCTGATATTTTCTGGTTTGAAATAATAAAATTTAGGGTGTGGTATATAAATGGGTCTTTAAAAAATAGTTTCTTTGCTTTTTTTGGTGATGCAGTAAGCTTGCTCTCTAAAAGTGCATGCTGAATAAAGACAACATCAAAATCACTCAAAAGAGCAATGTAGTCTGAAACTGTTTTATGATGATCTATTGACAGTTCTTTTGCCAAAGAGTTCCAAGAAATCTGTGAGCCATATTGCTTTATAATTGCTGTAATGATTTCTAAAACATAACTCTCTTGCTTACCTTTTTTTTGCATGTCTCCTATAATCCACTGGGAATATGTATTGTAAGTACTGTCAGAGATTTCCCCATTTATTGCTAAATCATTGATGGCACTTAGAAACCCCCCATGTAAAAGATATTTTTTAAAAATATCAAGACTACTCTCTTTCCCACTATATAGTGCGACAACCTCAGAAAAGCTTAACGGTGAAAAAGTAAAGTCTGTCTTGCCAGCTCTACCACGCCTGCCAGGAAATCTATTTCGAGACTCTTTAATAATAGATGAGTCAGATCCCGAAAGCATCATAACGACATTATCAAGAATTGCAGCATCTGCTAAAAATTTTATACCCTGATCCCAGTTTGAGATATAGGTAATCTCATCACAAATTATATATAACTGCTCACTTGCTGAGAACTTATCTACAAATTCCTTTACGTGCTGAATTAACTTGTGGTGCCCATCAATTAGCTCACCTGTAAAATAGATAATATTTTCAGGTGCAACTCCTCGCTTTATAAGTCGTAAAACCCACTGCTTTAAAAGAGTACTCTTTCCAATCTGGCGCCCTCCACTCAGGGTATATATCCCAAAAGGAAGTTCACAGAATTGCTCAACAAGTGGTGGTGTCCAAACAAAAGGAAGGTTTGCTAATTTTTTGAGCTGAGGATCAACTAATAGGTAGCTTTCCATACCTTCAATGTGGCAATTATGGACTTTAAAGTATTCATTCATTGCTTATTATAACAGTTGACTAAATTTAGTCAATAGCAAATGACTAAATTTAGTCAGCCATAGTGTAAATAAAAAACTATTATAACTAGCTAATTTTAAATAACCTCTCACGAAAATAACTCATCTCCAGTGCTACCCACTGGGCTCGCTGCAGGGAGTTAGCACTACCTCCGTGGCCTCCCTCGATATTTTCGTAGTAGTAGAGTTCGTGGCCCATATCCAACATTTTTGCGGCCATCTTTCTAGCATGTCCTGGGTGGACACGATCATCTTTAGTGGAAGTCATCAAAAAAACTTTGGGGTATTTTTTATCCTTGCCAACATTTTGATAAGGTGAGTATTTTGCAATATACTCCCTCTCCTCTGCAATATCAGGATTACCATATTCAGCAATCCATGAGTGACCAGCCAATAGCTTATGAAAGCGCAACATATCAATCAGAGGTACCGCAATACATACAGCATTGAATAGTTCTGGACGTTGCGTCAGTACAGCACTGGTTAAAAGGCCTCCGTTACTTCCCCCTATAATCCCTAGATGGTCAGGTGAAGTTACAGCAGAGCTAATCAGATCCTCATTTACTGCAATGAAATCATCGAAGGCTAACTGCCGATTCTCTTTTAAAGCAGCTTGATGCCAAGCAGGACCAAACTCCCCCCCACCTCTAATATTTGCAACTACGTATACTCCACCTTGGTCTAGCCAGAGTGGACCCATTGTTCGTAAGTAAGCAGGTACTTTAGAGATATTAAAACCTCCGTAGCCATTTACAATAGTTGGATTCATTCCATCATATTTTATATTTTTTCCACTAATAAGAAAGTAAGGAATACGCATCCCATCACTACTTGTAGCATGACACTGCTTAACTTTATATTTTTCACTATCAAAATATGGAGAAAGGGTATCAATAATACCAAGTTTGGAACTCTCACTATTATAGTAATACAATGATTGAGGAGTAAGAAAATCTTCATAGTTTATAAAAATATCTTTACCATCTGCAGTTAAAATATTTACACTTCCAGTCGCAGGAAGTTCAATAGCACTCTGTATCCATGACTCTTTATTCCATTCATACCTATAGGCAATACCCGCAATATTGTTCATACCAGAGACAATAAATCCATTATCGATGGCATGTTGACCATGTTGATCAATAAACTCTACAGAACTTGGAGTAAACATCGGATGTATATTTACAATTTTTCCTTGAATGACTTCTGAGAATGAGATTGAAAAAAGTGAACCTGATTTTATTTGGTGACCTGAAACTTCAATATCTTTAGCTGTATAAAATGTAATTTGATCACCAGTTTTACCTTTGCAAAATGTACCATCCGGTAAGTCGATGGAATATAATACTCCATCAATATAGAGAGAGTGCTTACTGTTAAAAAAATCTTTTGTATCCACAAATAAGATCGCTCGATCCTTCCCGCGACCAATGTCATGTGCATCAGCGTGCATATGAGACTTATCAATAGTGAAAACCGTCTCTGCTTGCTCTAGTTTGTCACCACGTTTCCAAGTTCGTACAGTTCTGGCATAACCAGATGCAGTAACACTATCTTCACCAAACTTAGTTGATATTAGCAGAGTGTCATCATCCAACCATTCAACATATGACTTAGCCTCCCAGCTGCTAAATCCATCTGTTAAAAAAGAGTTTGTCTCTAAGCAAAATTCTCGCCAAACGGTAGCATCTTTACCGCCATCAGAGAGAGCTACCATCATGCGCTGCTTATTAGGTGATAATACAACGTGATACTGGAGAGATTTTAATACCCAGTTTTTAATTTCCACTTGAGCCAGAAGATCCATATCTAAGACCGTCTGCCACTCAGGAGTTTTAGCAAGATAGCTTGCTAGTGAACACTTACGCCATAAACCTCGTAGGTGCTGTTCATCAGTCCATAAATTATGAATTTCACCATTGATAACAACTGGTAGTGTTATTTTTTTAGGATTTTGTAAAATAGAAAGAGTCTTATCGTATGCGGAACTAAAAATATCAGATGCCTTGAAGTGTTCCAGGCTAATCTTATTTTGCTGCTCTACCCAGCTCAGAGAATCAAGGCCTTCAACTTCTTCTAGCCATAAAAATTTATCTTCCATCCACATCTCCTTCAAGTCTTTTAAGCAGATACGGTATACTGGCAATTAGCTAAAGTGAATAAAAAAAAGCACGTATGATACGTGCTTTAATATTTAAAAATGAATGATAATATTACTGAATTTTACGAACAAATACTTTTTTACTTAGAGTTGTAACGCGCTCCAAGATCATTTTTGCCTCACGCCTTAGATCCTTATCAAAAACAAAGCGGTAGTAAGCCTCGATCTCTTCTGATTTTCTAAAATTACGACCACCCTTAATGGTTTTATCTTCTTTCTTATTTATTTTTTCTTTTGCCATGATATTCCCCTTATATGTAAAAATATTTTAATATTAAGCTTCTTTTGTAATCATATCGTAGCTATGTAACTTGTTATATAGCGTTTTAACTGTAATTCCAAGTGCTTTTGCTGTTTTTGTCTTATTACCCTTTAATCTCTCTAGAGTTATACAGATAAAACGTCGCTCCAATTCATCTAAAGTCATATCTTCTTCAAATTCAAATAGATCTTGTTCTTGCTCCTCTTCTTGTTCCACTTCACGGGCTTCTAAGCACAAATCAGTAGCGTCAATCATAATTCCAGTAGCTAAAATATAAGCCTGCTCTAAAACGGTTTTAAGCTCACTTACATTTCCCTTCCATTGATACTCTTTTAAGAGCTTCAATGCTCCAGGTGTCAACGACTTGTGCTCATCACTACGTCGTTCACTATTTAAAATTTCATCAACTAAATTATCAATATCATTAACTCTTTCACTTAACGCCGGGACAACAATAGTCATCATATTTAGACAGTAATACAGATCTTGTCTAAACAGTCCTTGCTCCACAAGCTCCGATAGTTTTTGATTTGTAGTAGAAATGACTCGAACTTCACTCGAAAAAGAGGTAGTACCATTAACTCTAAAGGCGTTTCTATCTTTAATTAAATTTAAGAATCTTGCTTGTAGCTCAATTGAAAGAGCATGAATATTCCGCAAGACAACAGTGCCGGCAGAAAGCTTTTCAATAATACCATTCGTTACTACGTTACCTTCTTCCATTCCAAATAGTTCTATTTCTAAATCTCTCGGTGCCATACTCGCACAATTAATACTAAAAAATCCTTGCTTAGTCCTTTCACTGCTTGCATGAATATATCTAGCTAAACGGTCTTTACCAGTACCATTAGCACCTTCAAGCAAAATTGAAACATCTGATTTTGCAACTTTATCAGCTAGATCCATAAGCTCTGACATAACTTCAGATTTAGCAATAATACTTGGAGCAGAAATTAAAAATTGATTTTCAACTTTTACAAGATTAGTTGGCACTACAGTATTTTGTGAGTTTAACTGCTCCGTCAACGCTTCGTTTAAAAACTTAGCAGACAGGTATAACTTTAAATTACGGATAGGATTTTCTAACTCTGAAATACTACGTATTGCAAAATTGATATCTTCACGAGAAAATTCTTTATCTGATTTTATTGCAGAAAATTGAATAAGGCCGACAACAACTCCTTCCACACTAATAGGAATAATCATAATTGCTTTTCTATTATCACCATCGACAAAAAGTGGATCAGACTTTGTATTATTAGAATAATATGGACGATTCGAACGACAAACTTGGGCCAACACACCAGATTCTAAAGATAACTCTTCTCGTCTTTTTAAAAGACGATTGTTATGACTTAACGCAATTGCTTTTTCATCTTTAATTAAAAAAGAGCAAATATCATCTGCTTTTATTTCACTATTGAGATGTTTAGAAAGCTCTACAAAAAATAGACCCTCATCAAGAGTTGAAAGTAAGCGAGAAGTTAATTCATTAGTGTTAAGACTAGTTTTTGCCGTGTTACCCATAATATTCCCCTTTTTTAATGCAATGCGTTACCTTTTTATAATAGCATTGTATGAAATTTTTACAAGAGTTATTTCATCGGGTATCTATTTTTTTGACACTTTCGTTCTATTTTTAGCTACTTAGACCATCTAGGAGTTATACACTTACCAAAATGGCTCGTAATATTACCCAAAATAGTACCTTCTCTGTCCATAATATAGACATCTTGTAGTACACGTTTTTTGCTTAGCACACGTTGAGAGCTGAATGCGATAAACTCACCATCTGGAGAATAGGTTGGGTCCTCATTAGATCCAAAATCTTTGGTCAGGCGTACTAGATTAGTACCGTCTACACCGATTCTAAAGATATCAAAACGATTATCGACCCACGATGAAAAAGCAATTTCACTGCCTTCTGGAGAGAATCTAGGAGTTGCATTAAACTTTCCAACATAGCTAATCCTTCTAACATTTTTTTCAGTATGTCTTGGGTCAAGTGTGTAAATCATTGCAGGTCCCGAACGATTTGATAAAAAGGCCATACGCTCACCGTCTGCCCTCATTGATGGGTCTACATCCTGAGCATAGTTCTTAGTGATTCTAATTAACTTCTTAGTTTTTAAGTTCATTTTATAAATTTCGGTATTCCCTACAATACTTAACGTTAGTAAGATATTCTTATCACCTGCTAAAAAGACTGCACCTGAATTAATTCCACGTCATGCCGATATGAGTGAACTTTTATTAGTCGCAATATTTAACATTCGTAAATTAATATTTCTTTTTTTGCTACGCTTAATTGAAGAAATTAGACTATATAACACTCGTTTGCCATCATGTGAGATAGCAGGTGATATAACGAGTCCTCTGTGGCGGGTTAGTCGCTTTACATTTCCACCGTCAAAGTCACTTTGATATAGTTCTTTAATTACATTCTTTCTAGAAGATAATTTATCGGAGACAAATATAATTTTAGAAAGAAAAATAGATTTTTTTCCGATTATTTTTTCATAGATGTTATTCGCTACACTGTGTGCATTAAATCTCTTGTTCTTATTACTAATTGCTACTTTAAAGTCATAAGAAAAATTATTATCTAAAGAGTCAGTTAGAGAGATATTCACAACTTTATTTTTGCCCTCCATCTCAAAGCCAACCCGAGTAACAAACCGAACTTGTGCTAGTTCACCCGAAGTATGAGAAGAGGAAGAGCCCTTTACTTTGAAAAGTGTTCTATAAAAGCCAAAATCATTTTCTAAAATCTTTATAAAAGACTTTTCATCTTTATTAAGTGATTTTCCATGAATAAAGATGATTTCGTCAGCCTCTTTTTCAGCATCTCCAATTGCCACGACTGTTAAATCATTACCAAAGACACTGATAGAGAGAAAAAAGGCAGTTAATAACAATATTTTATACATCTAGTACTCCTAACTGTTTATAATGGAAATCCTAATATAATATCACCGCGAACTACACGTGATAAAATTTCGGGGTCAATTTTAGGAAATGGCTGCGACTGTACAATTGCCTTTTGGGCCCTTGCATCAAACTCTTTTTCTCCGCTTGATTCAATAATATCGCTACGCAGAACCACTCCCTGCTCGTTTAAGAAAATTCTAATTCGACAACGTAATTTTTTATTTAAAAGATAGCTTGGCAGTTTCCAGTGCATTCTCACTTGATCTGGAAGACTTTGTATGTAATTAGAAAATACTCCATCACTTATACCAGCGCTACCACCTACAATAGACTTACCCTTGTTAAGCTTATTACCAGCAAGCATTATCTTTTTTAAGTCACCAGAAAATTTTCCAAATTTCTGCCCCTGCTTTCGAGCTTTTCTTTTTTTCTGATGTTTTGCCTTCTCAACTTTTTTCTTACTGAGATTATTCATCAAGGCCATAAAGTTTACTTTCTTTTTTTTAATTAAAATATCCGTTTTGGCAGGAGGGGCGATTGTTGTTAGTTCTTCACTGATTTCAGAATCCCCCGCCTGCTGTTGCATACGCTTAAGTTCTGCAACCGTAAACTTAGGCATCTCTACAACATCGACTCTAACCGAGCTTTGTACAACATTCATCGCTTGAGGATCAATTGTCCAGTTGAACCCTTTAATGAAAAACATCAATCCAACCACTACGATATGGATAACAGTTGAAATCGATATATATAATAAGGGGGTGTGGTTTTTAGTAACACTCACTATTTGCTTTTCCCTCTCATTTCTGTAACCAAAGCAATATTGACAATCCCCTCAGCTTTCAACCTCGACATCAGCTCTGCAATTTCACCGTAACGTAAGGTATAGTCGGCTCGTAAGTAAAGAACATTTGCACCACTACTTTTAAATTTTTGTTTAATTAGTTCCGTCAAATTTTCTTCAGGAAGTAATTTATTACCGAGAAAAAACTTTTTTCCTTTGGTATATGAAAGAATCACTTGATTTGAAGTAAGGTTAACCTTATTCACTTCGCGTGTTTTAGGTAGAGTTAATTTAATGCCATTTAACATCAAAGGTGCTGTAACCATAAATATAATTAAGAGAACCAACATAACATCTACCATAGGGGTAACATTGATATCAGAAATTTGTCTTCTCTTTCCAGATGTTTGAAAACTCATATCAGCCTACCCTTCGCTATCCTTTTCAACCATTAAACTACGTTCAATCAGATTCATAAAATCATAACTAAAGCTATCCATCTCTGATTGAAATTGTTCAATATTATTTGAAAACTTATTATAAAACCACACTGCAGGGATTGCTGCAAAGAGGCCAATCGCTGTTGCCACAAGAGCTTCGGCAATGCCTGGAGCCACTGCTGCTAAAGTTGCAGCTCCAGATGAGAGACCTGTGAAAGAGTGGATAATTCCCCAGACTGTTCCAAATAAACCGATAAATGGAGAGACAGAACCAATACTAGCAAGAAAAGATAAAAATGTTTCAAGCTCTAAGCTAACTTCACTCATCCCTTTTTTTATACCACGCTCGACAGAAGCAAGCCCGTAAGACTGCAAGTGTTCACTTAAAACCTTTGATGGATTATTAAAGTCACTCAACTTTCCCTTAAGTTTTGCGATACTGGAGTATCCTTCAATATATAGGTTGGCTAAGATAGAATCAGACTCCTCTTGAGAGAAATTAGCAATGTCTTTGAGACTGGCACCACTTTGATATTTTTCCATAAACCACCCATTTTCTTCACGTATTTTTTTAAATTGAATAAATTTATAAATTACAACTCCCCAAGATAAAATTGATGCTAATAACAGAAGTAAAAGAACCCCTTTAACTATAAACCCCGATTGTAAAATTATTTTAAAAATATCTAGTTGCTGCGACGCCATTTCCATAAAAACTCCATTTAACTATTTTCTTTTAAACCTATCACCATAAAGATAACTAGTTCCAATAAGAAAGGTAAGACCAAGGGACATTAGATTAATATTATTAACAAATATAAAAGGTGAAAACTCTTTACCATAAATTGGATCGAACCCCATTAAGGTTGTAATAGGTAGAACAAAGAGGACAATAAGATATACCCCGATATTCCATTGATATCTTTCTCCGATTAGCAGACCAAGTAGTGGAAGCATAAATAGATAATAAATATTAATTTGATATATTTTATAAAGTGCTGTTGACTCAAAAAATATAATATAAAAAATTAGAGATAACACAAGAAAAGTAATTCTTTGTATTAATAGTCCCTTAAAAAACTCTCGTACTATAAAAAATAATAAAAAATAATTTAATGTTATTAAAATTGTCATGCCAACAAAGTTAATTAAAAAAGGTAACAGCTGAAATGAGTTAGAGTTAAAGCCTATTGCTCCACCTAAAAAGAGAATTGCAAAGTAACAATATAGAACATATACAATTGAGCGTTTTTTATAATGTCCCCACTCTTTACGCTGAAAGAGATCTTGTATGGGTTCAATAAAGTGCTCTAGTGCAATAATTTTACAAACAATTAGAAAGGCAGCGATATTTGCAATGGAGATAATTACCCAAGCTTTATTGTAAATCCAATCTTCAGTAATCTGTAGATCATGCCCTAATGAAAAATGGATGGAGGAGACTGCTGAAATACACACAAGGTGGATGACCCAAAACAGTACTAAAAAGAGTAGATAGTACGCATAAGGAATCAGTTTTACACCAGTAGTTGTTTTAGAAAGTGAATCTGTTAACATCACTGTTGTCTTCCTGTAAACCAATTAATCTGCACCTTAGGAGAAGGATAGAAACGAATGTAATCCTTGTAGTCAGGATCATTCGTTACTAATTGATCAATCTTTTTCAGTAAGCTCAAGTATGCTTTTCTTAACTTACTTTCACCTGTCAATAGGCGTTTTAAGCTTTTTGTTACCTCAAATTGCTGTTGAAATGAGTATCCCTTAACAAAAGCAAGCTCATCATATTTTTTGATTAATTTTTTAAAAGGTGTAAAGCTAATCTTTTTATTAGTATAGAAATTTTTTCCAATATACTTACTAATTTCTTTACTCATAAGTCGTTTTTCTAAAAGCTTATTTTTAGATCTAATATACTCCTCTAAAATTAGAAGTGAAATTTCCACCTGGCTTAAATTTAGAGAGCGTATAAAGGGCACCGATAGTAACACAAGGAACTCATTATCTTTATATGGAAGATACAGATGAGTTAAAGCAGAAGTATTTAAAAGTAGTATTTTAAATTTTATATTAATTATTCCAAGCTGCTTAAACAGATCTATAACTTGTTGTTCTATTTCGTAATCAGGTTTTTTAAAGTTCCATTTTAAGACACTTACATTTTTGACCAACCAGTATTCACTTGCCACCATCCAAAAATCTACTGCAGTAGGAACGTTGTATTTTGAAATAGTTTTACGTAGTCTTTTTTGACGAATCTTTTTTACAGCTAATACTTTTTCTACTGCATTTTTATCTAAATGATCATCTTTTAAAACATCTTTAATAGAGTTAAAATTAACAAATTCAACCTCTTTTTCTAATTGAGTTTTATTAGTAAGTTTTTCTTCTGTCTGCCCTATGGAAGCAGTAAGTAGTAACATAAGTAAAAAAGTCTTAATCATGTACATCTATTCGATCCCCACTCGGCCAGTCAAAAATTGATCATAAAGCTTACCCCAGTAGTAAATATCAGATATTTCTAGCTCCATACCACTAAAAAAACGTGAGTGTTTATCTTGCCAGCATTGAACTTTAGCAGCAGAGATGGCAGCACTACGAACAAATCCTGTATAATTAGCCACTTTTATTTTTTGCCATTCTGAATCAATATTTTTATCTTCATAAGCTTTTATTGGATGTCCACATGACAGAGTTGTTAATGTTTGGGAGTAACGACTTGTCTCTGAATGCACATGGGCAAAAGGAGACTTTAGGTAAAATACTCCAAGCAGTTTTCCCGATATTACTTTTGCCTCTGCTTGTATCAGCGGAGTACCACTTAAAAATAACATTATTAATAGTATTCTCATTATACTTTCCATCTAAACTGAATAGTTTCCCACTCGTGACACTGTGGACAGCGCCAAAAAATCTGATCCGAGTTATATCCACATTGATGACAATAAAATCTAGCAAGCGATTGGTTAATATTTTCTAATAGCTCCCCAGTATGCTTCAATGCTTCTTCTGATTTTCCCAGTTCAATTAATAACTTTATATACTCAATTTTCAAAACTTCCGTTGAACCTTTATTCGTTTCCATCCAAGAAGTTAAAAGATTATAAGCTTCCTGAATTTTATTATCATCTTTAAATAGTTTAATTTTAGATAAAATTACAGCTGGTGAGCTATCCATCTCCTTATCATCCATGCCAAGAAAGTAATTTCGTAGCATCGTAAGTCTACTGTAATACGCATACTTCTCTTTCTCCTCTGCCTTAAAATTTTCATTCAAGGAGTGATGAATAAAAGTTGCATAAAATGGATACTCTTTAAGTAGATCAACTAATAAACTTTTTGCACTATCTAAATTACCTTTAATAAGCTGCATACGAAGATTTAAGATACTTGCAGATACAGACGGAGCATACTTTAAAGCATTATCCAGCTCCTCATCACACATAGCAAAGTTTCCTTCAGCAAAATACCCCTTTCCTTTTTGTACTAAAATATGTGAAATAGTTTCACTTTGATCATCGTGTCCAATTTTTGATAGCATCAAGCGGTACTTAAATGCCTGATCCCAATCTTCAATATCCTCGTAAATTCGACATAGTGCCAAAACAACTTCAACCTGATCACGATTAATTTTTAATACTTCACGGTAAGTCTCAATCGCCTTATCAATAAAGCCACCTTTATCAAAATCAATCGCCAACTCTTTCAATGCCTGTAGACGCGCCATCTCACTAATACTTTCACGTGCTATTAAAGAGCGATGAATACTGATTGCTTTTTCATATTCACCATTACTACGAAAAAGATTTCCTAATGCGAAATAGGTATCTAACGTCTCTCGATTAATATCTACCGCATTTAAAAATTCTCGAATAGCTAAATCTTTCTCTCCAGAGATTAGGTACTGCGTAGCATTTAAAAAAATCTTTGACTGTGCCTCATAGATTGAATTGCGATAACGCTTTGATAGCTTAACCCCTGCTTCTCTTTCAATAAGATAGTGGTAGATTAGCACGAGCGTGATTACAACAGATGCTACTGTCAGTAAGTTATTTTGTAACCAATGAAAATATAGTTCCATTCGGATCCTTATTTTACTTTAACAAAAACATCGGAGTTATGCCCATTACACTTTGCTTTAGTGGAGTAGCTATACTATCTAAACTTTTTAAAATACTAGAAAAACTAGATTTTTTCTTAAGCTCAATATAGTTAAGCTTAAAATCACCTTCTAGTTTTAAATCTTTATGAATAAAGCGCCCTAACGTCCAGAGGCTGCCGATCTCATCAATTAGACCACTTTTTTTCGCCTCTTCTCCAGAAAAGATTTGCCCTTGTGCCAACTCGCTTAGATTACCTTTAATCCTTTTACCACGCCGACTAGAGATATCCTTGATAAACTGTAAATGCACAACATTCATTGTCTTTTGCATTATTGCATCTTCTTCTTCCGTCATATCACGTGACGGGCTTCCAATATCTTTATAGCGTCCAGCTTTAATTGTCTTAGGTTTTACT
>DAOWEO010000159.1 GCA_030638415.1 Bdellovibrionales bacterium
GATTGATGTAAATTCCAATCTGGTTAAGTTTTTTCTGTATTGCCTGTTGGGCAGTACGATCGCAATGTTTTAGTGCAACAACTTCAATATATTGCTGGTTAATAGTAGCAGATACACCTGAACCGAGAGTCTCAGAAAAATTTTCTATCTCTATTTTTTTTTCACTAAATATTTTTAGCTCACTGTAAAAGTTTTCCTCAATATATTGAACTAGGGCCTTAGCTACTGGATGGCGTGATCTTTTTTCAAGGCTATTTATTAGTGGCTTGAGATGGTCAACTGAAGTGATATCTTCCCATTCACTTACTTGAAATGTGCCATAGGTGATGGTGCCAGTTTTATCTAAAAATATATTTTCTGCTTTAGAAAGTTTTTCAATGACATCGTCACCTTTAATAATCGTTCCTTTTCGATTTAACTTACTGGTAGCTGCTGCTAGGGCCAAAGGTGTGGCAAGACCTAGGGCACATGGACAAGTGATGATAACGAGTGTTAGTGCACGGTTAAATGCTACTGCAAAATCTTGAGTTACTAAAAAGTAGATGAAAGTTAGTACAGCAATAGCCAAAACGGTAAGTACAAAATATTCTGAAATTTTATCCGTTAGTGTTGCAATAGGAGCCTTCCCCATAAAGCTATTTTCTACAGACTTTAATATTTTACCTAGTCTAGTGGTAGCACCAATATTAGTGACCTCTATTTCTATGGGAGAGTTTAAATTCACCGTTCCTGAATAGACATTTGAGTGTTTAGTTACTTTTACTGGATCTGATTCACCAGTGAGTAGAGAGTTATTAATAGTGCTCTCGCCTGCAGTAATTAATCCATCAACCGGTAAGACTTCCGATGGCATGACTTTAATAATATCGCCAATATCAAGATATTTGGCATGAATAGGCTCAAACTCTTTAGACTCTTCATTATATTTTAAGGTTGCGCCAGAGGTAAAAAAGTGACTTGCTTCTGAAGCGCGTAAACCTTTTTGCTGAGCAACTTTCAATAAGTAGCGAGCCGCAAGAAGTAAAAATATAAGGATGGTTAGAGAGTCGAAGTATATATCATCTTTACCAATGCTCAAATTATACAAACCACTAAGGGATCCAATTACAATGGCAATTACGATAGGTAGATCAATAGAGATAACCTTTGCTTTGAGTGCTCCCCAAGCACTCTTATAAAATGGGGTGGCACTATACAAAATTGCTGGCAGAGAAATCGCAAAGGTTAGCCATTGAAAGTATTTGGCCAGCTCTCCTTCAACTCCTGAATAGAGGCTAACGGCCAGTAACATAATGTTTCCGGCACATGCTCCCGAAATCCCAATTTTTATGAGCATGGAGCGATTTTCTTTTTTTTCCATCTTGTCTGCATCACTCTCATTTTGTAGAGGGTGAGGGCGGTAGCCAATCTGATTAAGTGTTGAGGCAACAGCAGAAAAACTTCCACCATCTTTAAGTGTAATCGTAGCAATTGAGCGTCCTAAATTTAGAGTGGCACTTTGGACACCTGAAATGTATTGAGGAAGCTTTTCAATTAACCACAGACATGCAACGCAGTGTACACCTTCAAGATAAAACTCCATAGTGGGCTGTCCAAACGAGTTGGTAATAGTATATTCTTGTAAGAACTCTATAGTATCAAGATAGGAAAACTGAGTATCGAGCACTTCAACAGGTGATGCATCTCGAATAGGTACGCTCTCTTGCTTGAGTTCATAATATTTACTCAAACCTTGATCATTTAGTAACCGGTAAACCCCGCGGCAACCTATACAGCAAAAGACATGATCATCTTCATAGACTGGGGCAAGACATTCTAATCCACAATGTTCGCAACTTAATAGCTGGTTTTTTGTATTCAAATTGATTTCTCATGTTGTAGTATTATAAAGATAATTTATGCATTTAATGAGAGGTCGTCAATGGGGTATGCCCTGCTTTTTTCTGAAGTTTTAGGATCGTTGACTATTTCCGTAATTATCTTTTGCTTACTAATAATTGCTGCAGTCTCTGCTTATAATATTTTACGACGATGGGATTTTTCTAGTTCTACTGAAGCACAGTACCGCTTGGAAAAAAGTAACTTTTTTATATCATTAGCAGTAAAGTCTTCTTTTTATATTAAGCTTTTTCTTTTTTTTTATTTTTTTTATATTTTGCAAATGCTCTCTGACCATCTGCCGGGAGCAATGTGTGCTGCAGGAGTGGTTAATGCAAATATCTTCGGAGCAGTTACAATTTTCTTTCAGATTTTAACTTTATTTACGGGAGGTCTCTGGATCTATATGGATCGCTATGATCTACGCAGTAAATGTTATGATTTGACCTTAAAAAAACAACAGCTATTTATTATATTTTTTATATTCATAATCTTTGAGCTTTTAAGCACCATCCTCTTTTTTTACCAGATAGATCTAAATATGGTTGTGCAGTGTTGTAGTATTATTTATGGTATTGGTGGGGAAGTACAGCAAGGACCAATTAAGTTATATCCTTTTGAATATCCTTTATACCTAGGGCTTGTATTTGCTGTAACGGTTGTGGTGGATATATTTAAAAGAGATTATTTAACTATTATTAGCAATATACTATTTTTGTTCATTTCATTTTTGGCGATTGTCCATTTCTATAGTCCCTATATCTACCAATTACCAGCACATCACTGTCCTTACTGCCTACTGCAGGCACCATACTTTTATATTGGTTACCCTCTATTTGGATTACTTTTTTTAAGTGTCTTTTTCCCCCTCGTGGGAGCTATTGGTAGAGTCTTTTTGGGAGTAACATTTTTTAGATGGGTTAGGCGTTCTGTCATTTTAAAAATATTACTTTTAGTGCTGCTTAACTCCTATCCACTATTTTACTTTTGGAATAGTGGAGTGCTACTGTTTCCTCTTAAGTAGGTTAATTATGCAAAAAGTATTTAAATTTATTTTTTTTAAGGTACTTATCATTTTAGTACTAGGAAGCCTCTTTTATTTTGTTATGGATTTTTCAACTACCATTGTAGTAGTTCCTAACAATAAAACATTACGTCCACTTGAAATATTACCTAACACCTATCAAGACGCTCACTGTGGAATGATTCTTATCGATACTAACTTTGCTGCACAGGTTATTTTACCTGATGGACGAACGTGGTTTTTTCATGATCAAGGTGGAGTGCCATTGTGGCTTGAGAAACGATCTTTTAAAAATAGTGCAAAAGTGTGGATGCACTCCAAGGATAGTAGAAAGTGGATTGATGGATACCGCGCATGGTTCTCTCTTCGCGATGAGACTCCGATGCTGTACGGTTTTGCCGCATATGAAAAAAAGCAAGCTGGCTTTATCTCGTATAATGAAATGCGGTTAAAAATGTTACGGGGTGAGAACCTATTGAATCCTTTTGTAAAAAAACAGTTGTTAGGAAAATAATATGGAAATTGTAGACCTATTTAGCATTATCTCGATTGCACTACTTGGCAGCTTTTCTCACTGTGTCGGTATGTGTGGGGGAATTGTTATTGCTTATTCAACTGCAAAATTTGGTGGTAGCTCATCAAAATGGCGTAAGTTTTTTCTTCACCTTATTTACAATTTAGGACGAACAACCACCTATATACTTTTTGGAGTGGCATTTGGGGCATTTGGTTCTGTGGTTTCACTTAGTCCTAAGGCGAATGCATTTTTATACTTTCTTGGTGGTATCTTCATGGTTTTAGCCGGTCTAAACCTGCTGGGATATTTTAAATTACCAAAATTTTTAGAAGTTGATATCTCTGGTAACTCCACCTATCAAGGACTTTTCCGTACCTTGTTGCGTTCAAAGCATTGGGCCAGCTTTTACGCTTTAGGCATGCTAAATGGCTTAATTCCATGCGGCTTTGTATATTTCTTTGCTATAAAGGCGGCAAGCACTGCAAGTCCTCTGTGGGGAGCAATTGTAATGGCCACATTTGGATTAGCCACTATTCCATCTCTACTTATTTTAGGATTATTTGTCACAGGACTTCAGAGTTTTAAAACTTCTTGGCGTAATCAGCTCTACAAGTTAGCAGGAGTGTCGGTAGTTGTTTATGGGGCAGTTACAATCTATTTAGCATATGGATTTTGGATTGATCCAGCTTCCTCACTGCTTAATTGTCACTAAGTAAACTAGTAAAATTCACTTTCATTAAACCAGCAGGCAGGACGTAGCCCCATAGGATTTCCATTACTAGCGGTACATCCATTGGCATGTGCAGAATTTGAACTATTTACTCCAATCGGATCAATATCACATAATGCACCATTAATAATTGTATCTAAGCGACATTGAATTGAGGGATAATCATCGAAGATTGTTTGTGAAACGGTTGAATTGTCCACTGTATCCACAGAAGGAGGAGCTTCATTTAACATATAAGAAAAAGCAGATGTAAGGTTAATTCCCGCTAGTGCAGTTCTCTGACATATATTTTGTGAATTAATATCACTATAAGCATCTTGGCAGGCGGCAATAACATGTGTTGGAATATTTTTATCTTTTAAAAATTCGTGGTTATCTTTATCTTTTAATACTCGCTTCATGCATTTTGATGCTGCAAAATAATCAGCCTGCCCTTCGGCTGCTGCCCAGCGGTTACCAGTGGCAAATGGGGCACCACCAACTAGGTGTCCTACTTCATGGCATAGTAGCATTTTAAAAGAGTCCATAGTCATATGGATTGCACGTGCCATTCCACCGTTAACATAAATAATCCATTTTCCTTGACGGTGAGCCGCGTAAGCGACTGTGAAGGAATTTTCCCATCTAGGATCAAATACTATCTTTGATAATCCATCATTATCGATATATATATTTTTAAGCTCAATTATAGCTTGGTCAAACTTCTGCTTAGTGACCTCTTTTATGAAAGGGGCATATCGTCTGGATGGTGGATATTCTCCTACACGATCTTGAGCAAATATGGTAATTGAGGACATCAGAAGTAGAATTGAAATTGACGTTTTCATGTGATTCCAGATGTTTAGTTGTTTAAAAAGTAACTTTACTTCAAATGTTATACATAGGCATTAGATGCGTAATTTTTATCTACTTCTTACTGCTTTTAGTATGAGTTTCTTTGCAGGAAAGTTTTTTTATTTTTAGCTTATTTAGGCTATATTAAAATCTTCAGATGGATCTTATACAGTTGTGTAATTATAAACAACTAGGTACTATGTTAACTTCGTTCTATTTTTAAACACAAAGGTATGTATGCATAAAATTATCCAGTTTTCTATAAAAAATCCCAAATTAACAATTTTTTTAAGTCTCTTTATCACTTTTCTTTTTTTAGTTTCACTGCCGATGATTCAAAGAGATACTGATCCTATTAATATGTTAAAGCAGGATAATCCTGTCATTGTTATGTATGAAAAAGTAAAAAAGGATTTTAACTCTTCAGATATTATCGGTATTGGGATTGAAGATATCAATGGTAACTCACTTTTTACTAAAGACGGTTTAACTAAGATTTATAATATTACTCAAGAAATTTTACAAATTGAAGATGTTCCAATCTTGCTAAATCCAGTTAAAAAACTATACGTTAAACTTGGCCTTCTAGATGATCCTAATACAAATTTCTCTTCAAAACTTTTTGAAAAAGGTGATGTCGTATCTATATCAACTAGTAATGATATTGTATTAAACAGTAATGGGGAGTTGTTAGTCTCTCCGCTGCTGGGGCAGCCTCCGACATCAGACACTCAAGCAAAGGAAGTTTTAAATCTTATAAATAGTAACAGAGTGATTGAAGGTAAGCTGTGTTCAAAAAAAGGTGAATTTGTTGGGATTTTTATTCCTATTAAAGATGCTAAAAAAACTCGAGCCTTTTTTCTTGGCGAGCGTATTAAAGAGATATTAAAAAAACACCTTGGACCTAATGAAACTTTTTATTATGCTGGATTCCCTATCGCACAGGCTACCTTTGCTGGTCAGATGTTTAAGCAGATGGGGCTGTTTGCTCCTATGGCCGGAGTGGTTATCTTCTTACTACTACTAATGTTTTTTCGCAGTGTTAAAATTGTCATCGCTCCACTGATGATTGGAGTAATGACTGTTCTGATTTCCATGGGAGCTCTGATTTATACTGGTAATGTGGTGCATATTATTAGTTCAATGATACCCATTTTTCTACTTCCCATCGGTGTTTTAAACTCTATTCATATTTTATCCAAACTGAGTGATCGTCTTCATCTTTATGAAACAAAGCAAGAAGCAATCAATAGTGTTGTGAGTGAGCTTTTTGCTCCTATGCTTTTTACTTCATTAACAACGTGTGTTGGTTTCGCTTCTTTGGCAACAACAGGTATTCCACCAGTAGGTGTTTTTGGAATTGCCATCGCTTTTGGTGTCATAGTTGCTTGGTTTTTAAGCTTGCTGATTATTCCTGCATACACAATGCTCTTAAGTGATGAGACACTTAAAAAGTTCTCAGTTGCAGGACAAAAAAGAAACTTTATTGTTGAGATGGTTCAAGTCTTTAAATCTTTTGGAACTGCCAAACCTAAGCTCGTACTTCTACTAACTTTAGTGGTCATTATAACTGCGGCAATTGGTATTCCACGTATTATTGTAAATGATAATTCGGTTCGTTGGTTTCGTGAAGGACACTTTATTCGTAATGCTGATGTGGTATTTAATAAATATTTAGCGGGTGCTTATCTGGCGAATCTTGTTTTTACTGTGCCTAACGAAGTCATTGAAACACAGGCTAAAGAGAGTAGTGACGATGAGTTTGATGATTTTGAATCTGTTGAAAAAAATGTTGCATCCGTTAGAGATATTAAAGTTATAAGATACATTGATAAGGTACAACGCTTTTTAGAAGGGATGAAAGACCCTGCAGGGGAGCTGTATGTAGGCGGAACAACATCCGTCATTGATGTATTAAAAAAGATTGATAATACTATTAACCAAACAGATCTGCTACCGACCACTCGAGAGCAAGCCTCTCAATATATCTTTTTATTTGAAAATGGTGATCTTAAGCGTGGTCATGATTTGTGGAAATTAATAGATCCAGATCCAAATTCAAAATTTACCCAGATAAGAGTTCATTTTAAAACGGGAGATAATCAACAGATGACTACTGTTATGGGTATGTTGGATAAATTCTTGAAGTCCAATCCACCTCCACAATTTACAAATGAAAAAGGAGAGGGCTTTCCACTAAAGGTAGAGTGGTCAGGGCTGCTAAAAGTTAATAATGTTTGGCAAGAGACTATGGTAGAAGGGATGATGTACTCTCTTGCTGGATCGTTCGTGATTGTCTTTTTTATGATGTCTTTTCTTTTTAGAAGTTTTTTATGGGGTACTGTTTCTATGTTACCGCTGTCTGTAACGATCTCATTTTTATATGGGATGATCGGACACTTGGGGATATTTTACAACCTGCCAATTGCAGTATTGTCATCACTATCTTTGGGACTATCGATTGACTTTGCCATCCATTTTATTGAGCATTTTCGCTATTTTCATAAACCGGGTAATTCAGTGTTCCAGACTTTGGATAAGGTCTTTGACGGTACGGCACAAGCTATTTGGAGAAATGTTTTGGTGATTGCTATAGGATTTATTCCTCTACTATTTGCTAATTTGATTCCATACGTCACTGTTGGTAGTTTCTTTTTGATAATTATGCTGGTATCTGGAGTGACTACTCTGCTAATCATTCCTGCTATTATTGCACTCTTTAATAAAAAATTCGCACAAGGATAATACTATGAAAATTAACAAATCTTTGCTTATTTGGATTATCAGCCTGATTGCGATTAGCTTTGGAATCCTAACTATAAAATCTGGTGGCTTCGCTCTGTTTGGAGGAGAAGAGGGTAAAGTATTTGCTCGCAACTATATTCCAATTGTACTGTGGTTTAATTTCATTGCAGGTTTTTTTTACGTCCTAGCTGGTGCCGGCTTAATCTTCAATAAGATGTGGGCATCCCATTTAGCTGTAGTCATTGCAATTATGACCATAATTGTATTTGCTATTTTAGGATTATATATTATAAATGGTACGCAATATGAGATGAGAACAGTATGGGCGATGTGTGTGCGAACATCTGTTTGGGTAATTATCTCGGCGATTGGAATAAAAAAACTTAATAATTAACGACTTTAGGTCGATAAGAGATAACGATTTAAAATTTGGAGGTTTTATGAAAAAAATGATTATGATAATGGCACTACTAATGGTTAGCATTTCTACTTATGCAGGTGGAAAAGAGTACTTTGCGACAAACTGTGCAAGTTGTCATGGTGCTACAGCACAAGGCCAGGGAATGTTTCCTAAGCTGGCGGGTAAGGATGCAAAGTTTATTACTGCAGAACTCGTTAAGTTCAAAGCGAAGACCAGAAAAATGCCTTTTCCAGTTCCTGTAAAAGATACGATTACTGATGAACAGGCGAAAGAAGTTGCTGAGTTTATTGCAACTTTAAAGTAAAGAAAATTTAAATTACCCATTCAGTGATTTTTGGGCAATCTCTTGCTCAAAAATCCACTGAACGGCATCGTTATAATGGTCAATTGAGCGAGCCTTTTTTATCTTTTTAAATATCTTATGCTGACTTTCAAAGCAATATGATAGATAACTCCATTGCTCTCGCATCTTATTTAGAAAATCTGATTTACCATTTTCTAGATTTAAAAATCCATCTCTAATTTGACTGTGCATTTGTTGCAGATGAGTTTTATACTCTTGTACGCTATATATTTTACCTTTGATCTGTGAAGGTAGTGCCGGATTACATAGTACTCCTCTGCCTAGCATCCACTGTATGATTGTGGGATATAATTTGGTCATTTTCTGAAAGTCATTTACCGTAAAGATATCTCCATTATAATAAGGGACCTTCTCAAATAAAGGTAGGTAGTAGTTGAAATTTTTAAGGTCAACACTACCTTTGTATAGTTGGTCACCAATTCGTGGATGAATAGTAATACTGTGAAGATTTAAATTATTGATAATAGGAATTAGAAGCTCTAATTCACTACTGCTATGACGTCCTAGACGTAGCTTTATTGATACGGGGAGCGGTGATTTCTTGGTGATATCGGTCAGTAGTGCTTTAGTCTCTTTAGGACTAGTTAATAACCCAGATCCTTTTCCCCGATTAGCCACCATTGGGTACGGACATCCCATGTTTAAATTAACCTCTTGCATGCCTTGTTCGCAATAAATTTGAGCAACGTGGAGAAACTCTTGTGCATTTTTTGTTAGTACCTGACCAGTAGTAGGTAATAAATTGGCATCAGGATGGACATCTGCAAGTTGTCTAATGTTTAAGGTTCCTTGCGAATTAGTTGTAATATACGGAGCTACTGCACTGTCTATTCCTCCAAAAGTCTTAGCAATTGCATTTCTATAAATTGAGTTAGTAACGCCGCGAATAGGAGCTAAAATAATTGTGGGAGGCTTACTTGGCACTGGGGATATATTTGGCTTGATTTAAAACAGCCTCGTGGCAGTTGTAGAGATTAACCTCTTCATATATTGCATTATTATGCTTGCAGATAATACTGCCTTCAACTGAATCACGTGTAATATATTGTATAAGCACGGTATAGTGGTCACTATTTTGTTCAGACGTAGTATAGTTACACCTTGAGGTTGGAGCAGACATCGAGCGCCAGTGTCGACAATTGTAATCAAATTCTTCAGTAGTAACTTGTCTTCCACAGAGTAGTTGATTTTTAGAATCTAAAAAAAGTGATCCATCTTTTAAGTGCACTGTTTGTATTTTGTCATGGTTAAAAATGATCAAGGAATCACTAATGCTAGAGTCACAAATTGAGGCAATTGCTGGTTTCTCTTGTTTTGTTCCTAACCAACTGACAATACTTAGTTCATACTTTTCTGCTTTTGCTGTATAAATTGTTGCGCGTAAAAGGTAGGTTCCGACAGGGGGAAGGGCGTAAGACTTTTTCAAATCAACATTATCAAAAATTACCTTTTTACTTTTTTTCTTAATAATTGAAAACTTAGGCATAGAAAAAGCACAGTGGTTTATTTCTAGTAGTTGAAATATTTGTGATTGCTCGGATACTCTGAATTGGTAATCAATAGTAATTTGATAGTTTTTAGTGTTGTCGAGAGTGATTGTTTTATACTGTGGCCTTACATGGTTTAAGGTATTGTAGGTGCTTAACTCGTAATTTAGATGGAGTTGTTCTAGCTTAGCTTGCTCAATAGAAGCTAAGTTTCCTTGAGCTGGTAAAAAACCTTGAATTAAGGTCTCTTGACAGCCTAAAAACAAAATCGCAAGTAAGCATATTAACGCATTTTTCATCGTTTGATCTCCGTATGCTAGAAATACCGAGTAGCATGTGAGTCGTCAATATGTGTGAATTAATTTCAGCTTTGTCAGTGATTCCCAGCCCCTCTAAGTCAACGATTTTATTTAAGAGCTCTTCACAAGTATTGTGCGTAACTAACTCAGACACCACTTTTAAGTAAAATAGACTAAATATACAACTGTTACAATTGCTAGGGAGTGTGGGATGTTATTAGAGAAAAATTGATACTATTATCTAGAAAATGAGCTGATAGTAGGTAGCAGCTCCTTGGCCATAGCGAGCTATAAAGTTTTTACTAGTAAGTAGTTTTAAGTTTGTTGTAACCGTTCTTTTTGGAAATCCTGTTACTTCTATTATGTCTCTAGTTTTAACTTTTATCTCTGCTTGTTCTTTGAAGCATTCGAGTAGTTTTACAGCTTTTTCTGGGAGTTTTTTAAAATCTTTTGCTCTTGTTGCGTAAAAGTCTATGTCACCCATAGCTCCTTGAAGTACTTTAATCATATATTTTAAAAAGAACTCTATGTTGTAGTCACTAGGATCAGATCTAAAATTACCCTGTGAGCACTGGTTTAGAACGATGTAGTACTCTTCTTTATGCTTTTCAATATGGCGATCTATTGCCAAATAGTAAATAACTTCTGCAATGCTTTGACTAGGGCAATGAAGCAGTGACATGAGCATAAGGGCACGTCCTAATCGACCATTACCATCTTGAAATGGATGTATTGCTAAAAAGCGATAGACGAATTCAGCAGCAACTGCAATTTGCCATGGTTCCTCTTGCATGGCCTTGTTGTACCACTCAATAAGGTCTCTCATTGCCATCTCTGTCTCAATACCGGGGGAGGCTGTTTTAAAGATACTCTTTTTTTCTCCCGTTTGATGGTTCTCTTCAATTACCGAGTTTGAGTGATCTTTATAGGCACCCTTTATAATACCGACCTTAGAATAATGGCGTAATAGTTCATGGTGAAGTGAGCGTAGAGTATGTTCCGTTAGTGGAAGGTAGTCTTTAGCTTGCTCGTAGATGAGAAGAAGAACAGTCCGACACCCCGCAACCTCTTCGATACTTCTTTCTTTATCTTTTGAAAGTTTATTTTCAATTTGTATCCTATGAGCATCAAGGGCGGTTTGTTTACCATCCTTACCAAGCACTGAGTCTAACCAGTCAACTTCACTATCTGTTAGAATGGCATTTTCAATTCGAGTGGAGGCTCCAACCATGCTGATCCAAGCATAGCGATGAATATGTTCTTTTTCGTCTTCAGGAAGAGTTTTTAAAAAAGCATATTTCTCCGTAATAAGCTCGTTTAGAGCTATAAGTTGTTTGGTAATCTGGCTATCTATCTGAAATGACAACATTTATGTATTATCTCATATCAGGCGAGATTGGGCAAGATCGGGCAGCTTTTTTTATGGTTATTTGCCCGATCGTGCTCGATATTATAATTTCAACAGAGTTAAATAACAGAGGATACAAATATTAGTGAAACGCAGAATAAATATTCCATACAATTCCGATAAATAGTTTAAATAATCAGTATTATGCAAAACTTCGGCTTACATAATAAATCAACTTATCTAAGTCAGAATGATTCATATCACAATGAATCGGCACTTGATTATGGAACTTGTGCCTACCAACATATTGTTCCAAAGGGAAGTTTTGGTTTTTTTCAACAAGTAATTCTATAAATAAATTTCAGATTAATAAAAATGATTACTTCAAAACACAATGGGAAGACTTCGATGCACATTTTATTTTGCCACTGAAAAGAAAGTCTTATCGATAACTCGTTCAGCGTCTCAGAAGCTTTTGGCAGCACAAGCATTAAAAAAAGCCATCAAGGAGATGGCCATATATTTTAAAATTAATTTTCAGGATTAAGATAGTAATCAACTATTTAAATTTCATTTTTTACAATACCAATTGTACACTCATACTCAATTGTCTCTCCAGGAATAAAAGAAATAAAATAAAATCATAAGAATTCTGATCACATCTGAAATTACCATACTTAAAGATGTCGTATTATATGAATCTGAATCACTATTGTATGTATCATGTACACCATTTAAATCTAATTCTATAAGATACATATGCTTTGCACTTCTCCTGTTATTGTAATTATAATACCTTTCTCATGAAGAACTTGAGACCTAGCTTCAGTAGACATACTTTTAATTTCTTCTCCACTAGTACATGATGACAATGAAACCAAGAGAGCTAGAGCAGTAATGATAGTTTTTTCATAATATTCCCCTGTTTGGTTAATTCTATTGTTGTTGGATAATTTACATGCGTTTAGCCAGGGAATCTTTTCAGCCTTGTTGACTTCTCTAACACAATAGTAGATAAGGTCCTAGTCTGAACACATCTTTTTAACTATTGCTGCCAGTGTTTGGGCGTGGCAGTAATTTATAAAAGGATATCGCATGTCAGATTTTGCATCACTTAATTTATTACCTTCAATTTTAGCCGCTGTTACTAAGCAGGGTTATACAACTCCAACTCCAATTCAGGGACAGTGTATTCCGCACCTTCTAAACGGAAGAGATCTTTTAGGTATTGCGCAGACTGGTACTGGAAAGACGGCTGCATTCGCTCTGCCAATTTTAAATCGTTTGGCAAAAAATAAAATTAAAACTAAACCTGCTAGGGTTCGATCTTTGATCTTAACACCAACTCGTGAGTTGGCTTCGCAAATTGATGCGAATATTAAAACCTATGGTAAAGGGTTAAACCTGTTTAGTACTGTTATATTTGGCGGTGTCGGGCCAAGACCACAAATTATGGCCATGTCTAGAGGAGTTGATATTTTAGTTGCAACACCTGGACGCCTGCTGGATCTAATGGGGGATGGACACGTTTTATTTGAGCAACTAGAAGTATTTGTACTTGATGAGGCAGACCGTATGTTAGATATGGGATTTTTACGAGATGTGAAAAAAATTATTGCTAAACTTCCTAAAAAGCGTCAAACCCTTCTATTTTCAGCAACAATGCCAGATGATATTGCTAGGCTTGCGACCTCGCTACTTAAAGACTCTATACGTGTTGAGGTGACACCAGAGGAAAAGACAGTGGAGAAAATTGATCAAAAAATAAATATGGTTGATCGATCTAATAAGCCACTACTGCTTAAAAATATTTTAGAAGATCAAGCATTGAAAAGTGTTTTAGTTTTTACACGTACTAAGTATGGAGCTGATAGAGTCGTAAAACACTTGACTAGAGCCTCTATTGATTCTGCCGCTATTCATGGTAATAAATCACAAGGTGCGCGTGAGAGGGCACTAGGTGGTTTTAGAACAGGTAAAGTTCGTGTGTTAGTGGCAACGGATATTGCGGCGAGGGGAATTGACGTATCTGATATTACTCACGTAATCAATTATGATCTTCCTAATGACCCAAAAAGTTATGTACATCGTATTGGACGTACCGCGCGAGCTGGCCGTGATGGAGTTGCTATATCTTTTTGTGATCAGACAGAGGTGAAGTTATTAAAGGATATTGAGAAATTTATTCGTTTTCAAGTTCCTGTCGATAAGACACATGCTTTTCACGGCGTAGCACCACATATATCAAAAAGTGCTCCAGCGAATAGAAATGGTAAACGTAGTTTTAACAAGAACTCTAATCGCAATTTTAACCGTAATGGGCAAAAAAGTAAAAATGGTGAACGTAAAAAAGATAGCTAGTAATAGTACCAAGCATCTATACAAGATGCTTGGCTAAAAGTGTTACTGTTGTTGTTCTTGACTCTTACCTTGACCAACTCTCTCTTGGCATTCAGCTGAAAAACTTTCCATATTCTCAGCAATACATATTTGCATTGCCTCAGGATTTCCTCTGTTTTCAGCACAAAACTGATCAACTTCCATTCGGCACTGTCTGCCTTGTCCCTGTCCTTTTCCTTGACCTTGTTGTGCAAAAATAGTTGTAGATATTAGTAGTGTTGTGATTAATAGTGCTAGCTTCATTTCATCCTCCTTTGAATGATTTGATTGTTACTAAATTAGACGGTATGCATTATAAAAAGGTTCACTCTACAACTACCTGATATTACAAGAGTTCTTCAGATACTTTTTTTTGACTGGGTCTTTTCAAGAGTAGTAGGATTTATTACTAAACAATTGGAGTCTATATCATGAAGTGCCTATTAATTTTTATCTTCTGTTTTTCTACAACTATTTATGGTGCAGAGTTTTTGATTAAATTTAAAAAATCTATAAGTAAAAGTGCAATTATGGATTTTAATAAAAATCGAGAGGTTGAAAATATAACTACACCTTATGGTGGATTTACTCTTTTAAAAAGTGCCGACAAAATTCTATCACTAGAGTTATTACAACAAGATTCAAGGATTGCTTATGTGGAGCCCAATTACCGTTACTATCCATTAGGTCGCGTGGTTAGTGATCCTCTATTTAAAAAGCAGTGGGGGCTACATAATATCAAAAGAACTTTTTTTGGTTCAAAGCAAGGAGCTGATATAAATGTGGTGAAAGGGTGGGAGCTCACAAAGGGGAGTGAAGATGTAGTTGTTGCGGTTGTAGATTCTGGAATTGATACTACTCATCCTGATCTACGAGATAACCTATGGCTTAACTCTCTTGAGGCAAATGGTATCGAAGGGGTTGATGACGACGGTAATGGTTTTGTTGATGATGTTTTTGGATATGATTTTGTAAATAATCGTGGGCTAGAAAATGATGAGTATGGACACGGTACGCACTGTGCAGGAGTTATAGGTGCTAGTCATAATGACATTGGCATTGCTGGAGTGATGAAGCATGTCCGTATTATGGGATTAAAGTTTTTTTCTAGTAATGGTGGTGCCACCTCTGATGCAATTCGTGCAATTAACTACGCAGTAAAAAATGGTGCACATGTGATTTCTAATTCGTGGGGAGGATATTCACATTCTCGTTTTTTAGAAGACAGTATAAAATATGCTGCTAGTAAAAATGTAGTATTTGTTGCTGCAGCTGGAAATAGTTATAGTGATAATGACTTTCAACCTCTCTATCCTGCAAGTTATAAATTGGAAAATGTTATCTCTGTTGGATCGATGAGCTCTTCTGGTAAAAAATCGTCTTTTTCAAATTATGGTAAAAAGAGTGTACATCTTTTTGCTCCCGGCTCAAATATTTTGTCTACAGTACAGTTAGGACAATACTTAAAAATGTCGGGGACATCTATGGCGGCTCCACACGTGGCCGGCATTGTTGGCTTGATGCTGTCTTTAAAGGAGGGGCTAACTCCTTCTGAGGTAAAAGAGCTACTTATAAAAAATTCAAAAAAATCATCAAAACTTAAAAAGAGATCGCAATCAGCAGGACATGTGGATGCATATAAGGTGTTACTTTCTCTATGATAATAATATTTTAATGTAGTCCTAAATAGGCATCAAA
>DAOWEO010000013.1 GCA_030638415.1 Bdellovibrionales bacterium
AATTATGCGGCGCGTTGAATGGAAGTATGGTATTTATTGATTGAGTAAACTTTTAATATATTTAAGGATTAACTATGAAAACTAGCATATCGATAGCTTGTACCATTACATCTTGTATTTTACTTTCTTCTTGTAGTGTGAAAACTCAGTTGGATGAGATGCATGATAGTACTGTTGGTATGAGCCATACCACCGCAGAGATGAGTGAGACGACCAAAGATTTGGCAATACTAACTGAAGGTATGAGTTATACCACTGATGAGCTCAATGAAATGACAGCAGCTTTGTTACCTTTAGCAAGAACAGGGGGGACTGCTGAAATTCGTAATGCTCGGGTTGAGTCGATGAATAATCCTATCTATAAATTAAATATTGAACATAAAATTTTACATGCAGGTATTTACTGGCAAGGCTTTGAATTTCAGGCTTGGAGTAACACTGTTGTAGATGATGAATTTACAAAAAATAATTTCTATGCAGATGCTGTAGAAGAGTTTTGCCTAACGCTTGATTCAAACTTTTCAGCTGCAGGTATTGATGTAAAAGATCTGTCGAAAATTAATCCGGCGACTAAAAAAGGAGCTGAACTTAATATTTTAGCCTTTGCTGTTAGTGCTCACAAAGTATTGATGTATCAAGATTACCTCGCAAGGCATATTCCTACTTTTAAAAAAGTTAGCTTTTTAGATATTATAAAAAATGCATTACTAAAGGAAAAGGCATATAGCAATGGTGAAATATTAGAGAGTGAGCTAGAGCGTTTTGAACATTTAACTTTACGAAATGCAAAAAAATTAAAATATTTTTTACATGTTCGTTACAATATGCTGACAACTATTGCACTGGCTAGAATTAATGGTCTAGACCAGGCTGGTCTAGCCGTTCAGGCACGTTATTTATTAAAGTCTTGGAATGCTAAGCTTTATAAAAAGACACGAGCAGAAAAAGAAGAGATTGTAGAGTATCTAGAAATGGCAAATGTGACGAAAGATTTTATGACTAGCCTCGGAGAAGTTACTGTCGTTAATAAGAATATCAATAAAATTCTTAGAAATATGAAAGTAAATACTAATAGCTCGAAATATTGTAAAAAGCAGTGTGTAGATAATAAGCGTAAGATTAAATTGCTGGCAAAGAGCATGCTAAACTAGGAGAGTTTGTTCACTACTGCTTGACCCATCTTCCTTTATCACAATAGGCTTTCTGAATATAGCTAGGACATCCATAGGTTAGAGAGTCTGGATCTACCTGACAATTTTTACCACTATTTGTACTGAGGCATCTATTTGCAGATATTTTTATTGCACTATTGTGGCACATGGCAGTTTTCGTATCCCCTTGCTTTCCTTCAGGGATGGTGGCCATACAATCGCAATTTAGGCTTGACTGGGTAACTGTCTCACAGGAACCATCTGAATCTGCATTAGCAGGACAACCTTTTATCTCAATAGTTTTAGAAAATTTAAAATTTTGCTGAGAGCAAGAGCTGTATTCGGTATCTTTTTGTACCGGTGGAATATCATATTGGTCTGGTGATCTAATTTTTTCAACAATATAATCCATGAGTGATCTGCGATCACCATTTTGATCTTCAATTTGAATATTTCCCTTAATGATAATCTGATCGTTTTCAATGATAATTCCTGTTTTACCATCGGGGGTAGTAAGATTAAGTGTTGGGAATTGCATTGCTCCACTGGCTAGACCTTGCTGTACCTGATCAAGAGCAGTGCTTACTAGATTTTCTTTATCTAGGTAGCAACTATGAACAACACCATTAATATACTTGGCATCAACTTTAAAGGTTTTAGATATGATCTTGACTCCAGACTTAAGATTAAGACGCTCTAGTTTTACTGTAATAGTAACAGTTTTATTGCCAGTACCAGTTCCACCAAAACTTGAAATATCTTTGATCTTAATGTGTCCAACCTTGTCTCCAGTAGAATAGAGTCGCGAACCATTTTTATTTAAAATATGTTTTTGAGCTCCAATTGTACGCAAGGTAGATAAGCAGGCATTACTATCTGCAAGATTTGTGGTGATTCTTCTATAGATTTCAGCTTCTGTGAGCTGTGAAGACATTTTTTTTCCCGATGTCGTTATCATATCTACTACTTTGACTACTCCTAATGAGAGAAACCCTAGCATGCCCGCGACAATCATAACCTCTACTAACGTAAAACCTGAATTATTTCTAAAATGTTTAACCATAATGACCTTTCCTATATTAATAATAACTTATCGATATAAGTTTATAAAACTGTAATTGTTATTGTTCCGGTTATAGTTGGGAGTGTCGATACCAAAATATCCTAAAAAATTAAACTGTTATTAATCTTCAGTATCAAAATATCTTCTATAAGCTGGATTTTCTGGAATTGCTTCAACTTGATCTGCGAGTTGTTCATTCAGCTCTTCTGCTTTATCTGCATTATTTTCAGTTAGTGCTACAAAACCTTTATGAGCATCCATTTTGAGCCCTGTGGGAGGTACGAAAGTTCCATTATCTGAAATTGTTCCAACGACTTCGCCCTTCTTTTTAGGTGGAATGTATATACCTGTACCTAGATCAATAAAGCCACCTTTTAGAAGTTTACTTTTTTTCTGTGCTACTACTGGTTGCTCTTTTAGAACTTTTGCAACCTCTTGTTTGATTAGCTGTTCCTCTTTTTCTAAGACTTTTTTTGTAATAACTAATTTTTCTACCCCCATTGTCTTATCAAGCTTTAACTTAGTAAGTTGTCTGATATTAATTTGTACAACTTGTGCCGCTTCATCCTTAATGGTCCCCACATTGGTAAATTCTCCAATTTTTGCAATAATTGGTTGTTCTTTTAGTAGAGCTTGAATCTTATATACAACTTCTTTTTTTTGTTGGTCAGTTGATTCATTATTTATAATAATTTTTTTCTGTATCTTCTTTATTGCGACTGAACCTTTATAGATCAGTAGGGAAGTCTTTTGAGAGTCATTGTTATAGGTGGTCATGAACTCAGTGCCACGGACGCCGAGTGCAGCTGTTCTTGTTTTTACGAAAAAATGCTTATTACCTTTTCTCTCAACAGTTGCTCTGACTACACCTTTTAAGAGGCTAATAACTGTTGCACCTTTTTTTTTGACTAAGTTTACAATGACTTTAGATTTTGGACCAATTGTAATAAAAGAGTCGTTTATGAGTTTTATTTTTGCAAAACTCTTTGCACTTGCCAGTAAAGAGCTATCTTCATATACAAAATCACCCTTTTTTAGTATTACGGCATCAAGGGTATGTGGTTGCAGTGCTGACACTTTTCCTCTTAGCATTGTGATCTTGCCAATTGGGAAATCTTTTTTAGGAGCTGCATAAAGGTTTATAGCAAAAAATAACATTGTAGAAATGATCAAGGTTTTCATGTAGCATCCTTATATATGAAAAAAAGTTTTTATCTGTTTTTATTATTGTCGCTAATAAGCATGGCTAAAGTCAATGCGAGATGTATTAAGGATATTGTTGCCGCCGGATTGTCGTTTGATTCAGTCAGTTATAGTGCACAACTTGAGAACGGAGAGCTTGCGACATTAAGCTCCAGTGCTGCACTAGGAGTGAGAGCATCGTGGGTTATCTTTTGTCCTAAGTCAAAACTGGAACTTCAACCGTTTATTCGGTTTAGGCAGTATAGTTTTGCAGATATTGCATCTCAACCACTATGGTGGGGAGTATCCGAGAAAACAAATCTGTTATCAATAGGAATTGAAGGGAGACGTTTTAAAAGATTATGGGGTAAAAATTTTGAAATTACTGCAGAAGTCGAGTTGCGTGAGGAGCTAGGTTTCGACAGAGATTTTACGTCGACTTCTCCAACAATTAATGCTGAACACTATATAAATTTAAAAGCAATGAGTGGTTTGCGTTACTTCGCGTGGCATAAGGGAAAACGCGATATTACAGCAGTATTAAAGCTAGGTTTATTAAAGGGGTTTGATTCTAAATCTGACTTAGGAATAATATATGGATTTAGTGGTGAGTACTACCAAAAGCTTGGAAAACGTACATCAGGAAAAATAGATCTCTATTTCGATCACTACTCTCAAGGATTTGGCAGTATGTCTATGTCACGGTTCGAGTTGGGAATTCGTAGTAACATAGTCTTTCGTTTTTAACTAAAAATAAACGCTACCAATCAGGAGCAATATAAACTTCAATCTCAGGGTTATACTCATCTTTTAGTATTGCACGAATAGCTTCAAGGGTTCCAGTGGTTGAACTAGGACAAGTTCCACAAGCACCTTGATAGGCAATTAGTAGAACATTCTCTTTGTATTCAACGCATTGAATATCTCCACCATCACCTTGTAGACCCGGCCTAATAGTTCGATCAATTATCTCTTCGATTGCTCGTAGCTCTGGTGGTAATTTTTTTCTACGATCTACTTCAGGATTTGGATCTGAGTAATTTGGATCATGGCTATCAATTCTCTCATTGAGACAGTCTTCAATTTGAGGAATCATAGTGTCCCAATCTTCGTAACCAAACTTGGTGATAGTTAGGGAATTTTCATGAAAGTGAATTTGATCTACCCCACGAATCGTAAACAGAGCACAGGCTAATGGGTTATGAGCACACTCAAGAGGAGAGCGGTAAGTGGACTTCTCATTGCTGGCCAGTGGCTTATCTAAAATAAATTTCATGGCGTTCGGGTTTGGTGTAGGTATAACTGATATTGAAAGTGCCATATTGGTTCCTTTAGAAAAAATCTTTTATGTCTTCAAGAGCTGTGAACAGTTTATCCACTTCTTGAGTTGTATTATAAATTGCAAATGATGCACGAGCTGCACCGTTTAGTTTGAAATGTTGCCATAGAGGCTGAGTACAGTGATGTCCGGTTCTAATGGCAAAACCACGTTTGTCTAAAATCATTCCAATGTCTGAAGAGTGTGCTTCAGGGTGGTTAAAACAAAATGTAGCACTACGGTTTTCTTTTGGTCCATAAAAGTTATAGTCTTCGATCGCTTCAGCTTTTTTAAGTGTGTAGGCAAAGAGCATATCTTCATGCTGTTGGATATTATCCATTCCAATATCTTTAATAAAATCAATGGCCGTCGCCAGACCAAGAGTCCCTGCGATATTTGGAGTGCCTGCTTCAAATTTGAAGGGGAGGTTGTTATAAGTAGTTTTTTCAACAGTTACTAAATCAATCATTGAACCACCTCCTTGATAAGGAGGCAGCTCTTCTAGAAGTTCCTCTTTTCCGTAAAGTACTCCAATTCCTGTTGGGGCATACATTTTATGGCCAGAGAAAACTAGAAAGTCAGCATCAAGGTCTTGTACATCTACATGATGGTGAGCAACTGATTGTGCAGCATCAATAATACACTTGGCACCTGCTTGATGAGTAAGTTTAATAATATCTTTGATGGGGTTAATGGTTCCAAGTACATTGGAAATATGGGTAACAGATACAATTTTAGTTTTATCAGTTAAGAGAGTTTTAAAGTGTTCTAGGTCTAAAACTCCATCCTCAGTCACATTGATAAATTTAAGTTTTAAGTTTTTCTTTTCTGCCACCATTTGCCATGGAACAATATTTGAATGGTGCTCCATTAATGAGATGATAATCTCATCTCCTGAATTTAAAAATGACTCACTCAGTGAGGTGGCAAGTAGATTAATTGACTCTGTGGTTCCTCTAGTAAAAATAATTTCTTGAGCTTTTTTGGCATTTATAAAGTTTTGTACTTTTACTCGTGCCTGCTCATAGTGAGTTGTACCGAGTTCACTAAAGTAGTGAATGCCACGGTGAATATTAGAACACTCTGAAGAATACTGTTTTTTTACAGTATCAATGACACTTGTTGTCTTAAAAGTTGTTGCTGCACTATCAAGGTAGATAAGGGGCTTTCCATAAACAGTAGTTTGTAACATGGGAAACTGCTCTCTAACGGAATTAATATCTAACGGCATATAACCTCCTCGCTTTATAACAAGCTTTTGGCAACATCTCTTATTTGCTCATTTTGAATTTTAAATAGCACATCTTCGCCAAACCCTGTTGCAACCATCTCTTTTGCCCGTTTTTGATTTATGCCACGAGTTTCAAGATAAAATATTTCTTCATCGTTGAGCTGGCCAATGGTGGCACCATGGGTACACTTAACGTCATCAGCATAGATTTCTAATTGCGGTCTAGTATCAATATGTGCCTTAGGACTTAATAGCAGATTTTTATTTGTCTGGGTAGAGTTTGCTTGCAAAGAGTACTTTTTAATATACACCTTACCGGTAAAGACACCGTGAGAGTTATCATCAAGTACACCTTTAAATAGTTGATGACTATCAGTATGTGGTGCATTGTGGTTTATCTCAACAAATTGATCACTATGTTGACCATCCTTTAGGTTATATAGGCCATTCAAAATAGCCGTGGCTCCTTCTTCTTGTAGATTGATACAAAAATTATTTCTAGATACCTCGCCACCATAAGTTAAATTGGTAATATTTACATGTGCGTCACGGTAGAGATTACCTTTTATGGTGTTGAAATGTAGAGTTGGAGTAGTTGTATTTTGCAGTTGTACATATTCAAGTTTTGCACCTGCTTCAAGTCTGAGTTCGGTAACATTATTCAGAGTAAAAGGGCTATCTTGTAGGCCTTTATATTGAAATTGCTCAAATACATCAAGAGCCATATTTGTATCAAGAGAGATTGCAATACGTGGAGAGATAATATTATGCTTACACTCAGCAGTAAAAAAATGGGATATAGCAATTGGCTTAGTAGGAGCATTATCTTTGGTAATGTGGATCTGGATTCCTTCACGCAGTGTGGAAATATTTAGTAGATCACAAAAATTATTAGATGCCTGAAAGTGAATACTTCCTGGTTCAATAAAATATGCGTCATCAAGTGGATCAAGATGAATAAATTTGATGGCCTTGGTATTATTTGAGAGTAGCTTTGAAAGCTTGCCATTGATAAATACGAAGTGATGAAAGTCTTGTGGAATCTCTTTTAGAACAACTTTACTCATCTTGCCTGGAAGCTTATCTAGACGGTAGTTAGCCAGAAGCTTCTTTTTTATATTCGTATATTTCCAATCCTCTTGCTTGCGGTGGGGGAATGGAACCTCTTGAAGTTGTATTAACTTTTTATTGAGTAATGTTGTTAGCTCATTTTTTTGAGCATCTACAAAACTTGCTTGATACTTTTTAAGTTCACCATAAAAATTATCAAGGTCCGCTGTAGTAGTATTTGGTGTTTCCATAATATTGCTTAACCCTTCTTATTGGTGATTCTTTATAATCCAGTCATATCCCTCAGCTTCTAATTTAAGCGCCAAGCTCTTATCTCCTGATTTAATAATTTGTCCTTGGTATAAAACATGGACATAATCAGGCTCAATATAATCTAAAAGACGTTGGTAGTGAGTTATTAAAACGATAGCATTGTATTTACTCTTCAGAGCATTTACACCAGTTGCCACAACTTTTAGAGCATCAATATCAAGTCCCGAATCGGTCTCATCTAAAAGAGCAAGCCTTGGATTTAGCACGGCCATCTGTAAGATTTCGTTTTTCTTTTTTTCTCCACCAGAAAAACCTTCGTTCACTGAGCGATTTAAAAAAGAATCGTTCATTTCTAGTAGTTCTAACTTAGGCTTTAATAGTTCTCTGAAATCTTTGTCACCCATTTCATCAATACCTTGGTGAGCACAGACAGAGTTAAATGATTCACGAAGAAAATTTATATTTGAAATTCCTGATATTTCAATAGGGTATTGAAAACTTAAAAATACTCCTTCTAGTGCTCTCTCGTATGGTTCAAGCTCTAAAAGATTTTTTGGAGTATTGTTAATATCATAGTCAATACTTCCTTTGGTTACAGCGAATGCTGGGTGGCCAGCGATAACTTTTGAAAGAGTACTTTTTCCGGAACCATTGGGCCCCATAATTGCGTGGACTTCACCTGCTTTGATTTCTAGGTTAATACCACGTAAGATCTCTTTATCACCATTGACTGTTGCGTGTAGGTCTTTAATTGTAATCATTTTAATTTCCTTATTTATCCGACAGAATTTTCTAATTTCATTTCTAATAATTTTACAGCTTCAACTGAGAACTCTAAAGGCAATTGCTTAAACACATCTTGGCAAAAGCCATTTACAATCATGGAGATACTTTTTTCTGTATCAAGTCCTCTCGTTTGTAGGTAAAATAGCTGGTCTTCACTAATTTTTGAGGTGCTAGCCTCGTGCTCAATTGTTGATGAGTTATTTTTTACTTCAATGTAGGGATAGGTATGAGCGCCACACTCTTGGCCTACTAACATTGAATCACACTGTGAATAGTTTCTAGCTCCCGTTGCATTAGGTCCAATTTTTACTAGTCCACGATAAATGTTTTGTGACTGTTCTGCAGAAATTCCTTTGGATATAATACGACTTCGAGTATTTTTCCCCAAGTGAACCATCTTAGTACCAGTATCTGCTTGCATCTTATTATTGGTTAGAGCGACAGAGTAAAAATCACCTTGAGAGTTATCTCCAATTAGATTACATCCTGGATATTTCCAAGTAATAGCAGAACCTGCTTCAACCTGTGTCCAAGAGACTTTAGAATTTACACCTAAGCAGTTTGCTCGTTTTGTAACAAAGTTATAAATTCCACCAATGCCCTCTTTATTGCCAGCGTACCAGTTTTGAACGGTTGAATATTTGATCTCTGCATTATCTAGTGCAATAAGTTCTACAATTGCAGCATGCAGTTGATTCTCATCTCTTTGAGGTGCTGTGCAGCCTTCTAGGTAATTGACGAAGGAGTCATCATCAGCAATTACCAGAGTTCGCTCAAATTGCCCTGTCTCTTTTGCGTTGATTCTAAAATAGGTTGAAAGATCAATCGGGGACTTTACTCCCTTTGGAATATAGACAAATGAGCCATCGCTAAATACTGCACAGTTTAGTGCTGCGTAGAAATTATCAGTATAAGGAACGACTGTTCCTAAGTATTTTTTGACTAGTTCGGGATGATCTTTAACCGCTTCGGAAATAGAGCAAAAAATAATCCCTAGCTCCTCAAGCTCTTTTTGGTGAGTTGTCCCAACAGAAACACTATCAAACACGGCGTCTACGGCCACTCCGCTAATTCGTTTTTGCTCCTGCAAAGGAATGCCTAATCTTTCAAAAGTGGCAACTAGCTCTGGATCAATGTCATCCATGCTCTCTGGGCCATAGGCATCATTTTTTTTAGGTACAGCGTAGTAGTAAAGATCTTGAAAATCTATTTCAGGAATTTCTAATTTAGCCCAATCAGGATGGGTGAGAGTTTTCCAATAACGAAAAGCTTTCAATCTATAATCAAGCAGCCATTGGGGTTCCTCTTTTTTCTTAGAGATTAGTCTGACAATATCTTCGTTTAGACCTTTAGGAAAATCTTCAATTTCAATATCTGTAACAAATCCATACTTATAGTCATCGCTTACATTGCTGGGAGTGTTATTGTCATTAGATGATTTCATATTACTCCTCCTCACAGCTTTCTACTGAGTGATTTAAATTACTATTAAATAGCTCTTCTAGAGTGAGTGTTTTAAGAAACTGGTTTATTTTGCTATTAAGTGCCTCAAGGGGAGTCACAATATTACACTGGTCCATACGCTCACATTTTTTACCATTTTTATAACAGTTAAAAATACGGTTATCACCTTCAATAAGGGTGGAAAACTCTAAAAAATTAATCTTAGACAGAGGCTTAAGCAGTGCATATCCACCCTTGACTCCTTTAAACGAGTTTAAGATTTCATTATTATTCATAATTTGCATGACTTTAGCGGTAGTATCAAAAGGGATAGAAAACTTGTCACAAATCTCTCTGGTACTTATAAGAGTGTCCGCATTTCCATTATCATGAATAAACTTTAAAGCGATTAAGGCATATTCAACTTTTTTATTAATTTTTAGCACGATTCCT
>DAOWEO010000170.1 GCA_030638415.1 Bdellovibrionales bacterium
TCAACGGTCTCATCAACGGTCTCATCAACAACAGGAGGTACCACTGAAAAGTTTACAACTCCATGTACTGGTGCAGGAATTTCGACACCCCAATCATCAATTACACTCTCAAGAGATACATCTTGAATTGGAATACTATTAGTATCAGAACTCTTTTCAACAGGTTCCTGATCATTACCAACTTGCCACTGATCAAGCTCCGTAGAATCAACCACTTCATCTTCTTCCAGTATAGTTGTAACCTCTATTTCTGAAGTATCATCATCTCCAACGAGCATTTTTGACACAACCTCAATAAAAGAGCGGCTATCGAATGGTTTTGTTACACTCTCATTGAATCCATTTTCCAAAAGCTCTGGCCTTTCAACTTGATCAAACGTGCTCATCAGGGCTACTATTTTAAGATTTTCAAACTGACTATGAAGTTTAGTCGCAATTTCTATTCCAGATTTGGTTGCTGATAATCCGTAATCTAAAAGTAGTAGATCAACATTATCATTCATTTTTTCCATCATCTCATTTTCAGATAAAACAGGGAATAGATCTACATCTAGATCATCTAAAGTCATCTTAATTACTTTTTGAATAGTAGTGCTATCATCAGCAACTAATATTTTATGCATAAATACCTCTTTCCTATATTTTCCTGCAAAACTGAAATATTTACAAGTGAAAAGATTATGATCAATATTGTAATAATACTACGGATTGATTATCCAGATTTCCTTGCTGATTAGAACGAGATAATACTTCTGCTCCCATCTCATTAAGCATATAGTCTTTATTCAAAAAAATAGACTTAAAGTCAGTACGGTCTAGCCGAGAGTAGCATCCATCGGTCATTAAAATAAAAAGATCGCCAGGATGTATTTTAACTTCATTTACCACATACTTAAAGTCAGAATATAGCCCCAATGCATTAAGAGGAATTGTTCTAAAGTATTTATCTCTAAAATCAAAATTAGCATCTAAGATATCAGGAGTAGAATTCCCCACAACTTTTCCATTACGTACCAATATGCCCATACAGTTTCCTGTTGATACGGAAATGAACATATTCTCACTTACCACAGCTGCAAGCACACTTGCTCCACCACGGTTAGAAATATCACTATCAATAAAATGATTTTTTAATTCATTTTGAGCATAGAAAAAAGTATTAATTAATGCATTACTCTCCAATATCCCCTGCTCACTATAGTAAAATGGTAGTGTTGCATCGGGATCTCCTCCAACCCTTACATAGAGACTCTTCAAGCTCTCCGCGACAATTTCAGACGCCTTATCTCCAATTCCAACTCCACCGAATCCATCAATAACACCAAATAGGCTGTTTGGTAAATCTATAACGATTTGGTCTTCATTTAGCTCTAAATATGGGCCATTTGTTGTTTCATAATAATAAGATTTCAATTCTACCATTTAGTGTTCCCAGTATTCTTTTAGTTTATCAGATGCCTTATAGTAGTATTCACTATCAGATGGTGAGATCTGCTGTACTTCCTGATAAAGCTCCTTCGCCTCCGGAAACAGACTCAATGATTCCGAAATCAATGCCTTTCGATAAACACGCCTTGACCTTAAAGTAAGTATACTCTTAATATCAGCTCTTTCCTTAGCCGCTTCTTTATTACCCGGATCAAACTCAAGTATCTCTTTGTATACTTCGTAGGCTCCTTTTAGATCTTGTCCCTCTTTTAATGAACGTGCACGGCCTAGCATTGGTGCTATAATTTTTTCAAGTGTTTTTTTCGAGGTTTCTAACATTGTTGTTGCTTCTTTCGTTAAGTCTTCATCCATATCTTTGATAGACAGAAACTTTGCAATAGCAATAATTGCGACATTCCATTTCTTCTGAATAAAAAGTGATTTTGCTGGAGATAGTTGACTCACTTTACGTTTTCTCTCTGCTTCTTTTTGTACCTTTTCTAACTCTTTTTTCTCTTTTGCCATTTGCCAATATTTCAGTTCTCTTCTTAGTTGTAGAACATCTATATTTTCAGGATCTAATCCTAGTATCTGATTAAACAACTCCGCTGAAACCTCAAGTTCCCGATTAGCAACGCTTTTCCTTGCCTTTTTAAGTAATGTTTCCACCTTCGCCAGACGAATTTTGTTATCAATTTCTTCCTGTTTTTTCTTTTCTAACTCTTCTAATTTTGCCAATCCATTTTTTGCAACATCATAAATAGTGCGTGCTTGTTTGTAATTTTCAACCATGCTAAAAATTTTATCTAATTCTAAAACTGCTTCTTGATATGCATTTTCTGCTAACCGCTGTTGAGCAACTTGATAAGTTGCCTCTACAAATTCTGTCTGCTCTGGGGTCAAAGGTTTTTGATCTTTTTTCCCTTTTATTATAGATTTCATCTTATTCTTTTTTACTAAAGCATTTGATTTTTTTTCATCCTTCTTTTTTTCTTTTTTCTTTGGTTTATCGCTATCACCACCAAGAAAGAAAATTAACAACAACAAGCCAACAATAATATAGATCAATTTTTTACGACGAGCAGGATCTTTCAAAGCCTCTTTAGTGAAAAGTCCTCCACCACCAGTAGCGACACTATCATCCGATATCTCTAAATCAGCAAATTCTGGATCATCCTCATCGATTTCAACAATCTCCTCAACCTCAATAACCTGATTTTCATCTACAGGCATTAAACTACCTGCAGCTTCTTTAAAAAAACTAGATGATACTAGATAGGTAAATGTTGTGCTTCCAATAATAAATTCATCACCATTTACCAAATCACCCGTTTCAATTCTTGCTCCATTTAAGAGAATTCCATTTGCAGAACCCATGTCCTTGATCGAACAAAGCACACTATTTTTGTTAATTTTCACATGTATGCTAGATACTTCAGGATCATTGAGAACGATCTGACATTTTTCTGGATCACGACCAATGAAACACTCACCATCATTCAGCTCATATTTCTCAAAGGGTATATTCTCACCAAAGAGTTCCAAATGAACCTTGGTAAAACCAGAAAACACTTTAGTACTATCTTCATCGAATCCACTATCAGAACCATCTTCTGAATACACTAAACTTTTATTCTCATATTCATTATACTCATCATATTTTTCAGAGCTCGAATCAGTACCAGTACCAGTATCGAAATCATCGTAGTCATTCTTTATTCCAGCTGTCAGTTCTTCTTCAGCATCCTCTTCATCCTCTTCTAAAAATTCTGATTTAGTCGTCTCTGAATTTTCTTCACTACTATCTTCTGTGGAATCAGCAAGGTTTGCATCGTTAATGCTTTCTATTTGTATATCAGACGTTTCTTCAAATTCTGCTAACAAATCATTTGGTATATCTGCAGCAACAGGAGCAGCCTCAGCAGATATAAATGCAATAATTGAGTAATCTCCAATAGTGATAATATCTCCATTAACCAGAGCCTTTTCCTGAACTGGGCTTCCATTTATCAGAAATAAACCAATATGGGAGATATTAGAAATTTGCCAAACACCTTTACTATAACTTAGTTGTGCATGCTCCCGACTAATTTTATAATCTTCAAGTTGAATCAAGCAGCTCTCTGCTCGTCCAATAAAGCACGAGAACTCTTGTGATTCCAGCTCTCTAATCTCTGAGCTAAAATCGTAAGAGTCTACAAACTCATTGTTTTTAGAAACAGCTAATTTCACCTTTCTCTAATCCCATTTTTTCAGTTACGTAATCAATATTTTCTTGAGCATCTTTATAGCGTTGATCGTTAGGATAACCTTCAAGCAACTTAACAATGGCACAATAAGATACAATTGCCCCTCGATATTTTAATGATCCTGTATCTCTTTTAGCCTTCATAAAGTTTTTTTCAATCTCTTCGTCCATAGATTGCTTGGTTTTATTCAGATAAAAGCTAGCCCTTGCATTATGTGGACTAAGCATTAAGGCTAATTCAAATTCTCTAATTGCTCTAAAGTAATTACGCTCACGATATTCTCGTAGTCCATTATGTAAAACCATTAACAATTTTTCTTGACTCTCTTTGCTCTCAGGAGACATTTTCTTTTTTAATGCACGTGAAAACTCATCACTCACATCAGATAAATCACTTCTCGTTTTTTTTGCTATTTTTTTTGGTTTAGAGTCTCCTAAAAAAATAAATGCTAGTAGTGCCATAACAGCAATATATAAAACGGCTCTCTTACTGTTACCTTTTTTACCTTTTTTATCTTTTTTATCAATGTCCGGCAAATCATCTTCATACTCATCATCGTCTTCACCATCTTCATCTTCATCTTCGTATACAACAACTTCCAAAACATTTGAGTAAGAGTACTTTAAAACAGTCTTACCAATAATTATTGTATCACTGGTCTTTAATTCATGCTGTCTGACTTTTAGATCATTAACCATTACTCCATTTTGGGATTTCAAATCGGTTAAAACATATTGCTTTTCAACTAAAACAAGCTCAGCATGTTCTCGAGATGACTTAGAATCTAATATTTGAATATCAGCGTTTACACTTCTACCCATTACGACTCTTTTTCCAGTTAAATAGTAACTAAGCCCCTTATTCTTACCCGTAAGACATAACAGCCTATGATATTCACCAGGTTTTGTTGGTGCTTTTAATGATGAGGATGTTCTTAAGTTTTTTGCCATACTACTCATCTCTCACAAAAGTAACATAGAACCCTTTCGCAAAACTATCTTTTCCTAAGAGCGAAGTGGCAAAAATATTATAATCAAAACCCCCCAGCTCATACATACCTTGCTGTGATGTGCCATTATTGTCAGCACTCTTATCACAAAGCTCTATAACTGTTGCTGCAAAACCTTTTTCACGTGCCACATCTAACAGACTTTGCCCATGGGAGCTTGACTCTCTGATACCGGTCAAATCCTCAGCTTCATTATTAACCGCTTCTAAATTTTTTTCCGAATTTAAAACTAATGCTGGCCCACCAGCTCCTAGTAGAAACTCTTTTAAAGAGGCAACATAGGTAGTATCATCTTCCATCTCTTCAAAGTCGTCTGTCCCATCTTTTTGTAGCTCTCTATTGCGTGCGAGTAGATTATTAATATCTCCTACAATTGTATTTAGCTCCTCAAAAAGTAGTGTCGGTTCAAGCTCTTTCCTTTTACCTCGCAAGCATTCATCAATTTGAAATTTTAATTCATCAAAAGGACGAATGGTTAAAAAATAAACCATTCCAAAAAACAAAATAGCAACGATCCCAGAGGTAACAAGAGATTCGAGATAAGCTTTCGAATTTTTAGTTGCTTGAAATGCTAATGAACGTGGAGAAAAACGAATAGCAATTACCCCTACCAAATCATACGTTCCTGTATCGGCGTTGAAAGCTGTTATTTTTCGAGCAATACCAATCTGACCAGCATCTAAATATCGAGTCAGTGTCTTTTTGCTACGAGGAGACGTATTAGATGCCCACTCTTTTGAGCGAATTGAAAATGTATCGGAAATATATTGATTCAGCTTTGTCATCGGGCGAACAATTCTACCCTCTAGATCAAATAACTCATAGGATGAAATACCGTCTTCTTTATCTAGAAAGCTAGTATCAACTAGGTCAAGCTTACGCTCTTCAAGTGCCCTTGAATTTTGGCGGGCAATTATTCGTGCATAAGTACCACCACGCTTCGCAGTTTCATATAACAAAATTGCTTTACTATCTTTTAAAACAGGAAATATTGTCAGGGCAATAGTCACAACTATAAAAATAGTTAATAAAATACCAATTAAAATTCTCCACTCATATTCTTTATTAAAACCATGTAACAATGGCATCAATTTATACTTAAAAAAATGAATTGGCATCTGAGCAATATTATCTGGAGATTCATCAACCTCTAGAAAATCTTCTAACTCTTCATCAACGATTACAGCACGCTTAATAATTGTTTTTTTCTCTTTTATCTCAACTAATTGAAAAATAACATCCGGTATTGCTATTTTATCACTATTTACTACTGTTTTTGATTTTACAACTTTTCCATTGACGAATGTACCATTGGAACTTTTCAGATCCTTGAGATAGGCGACATCTCCTGTTACTGTAATACTAAAATGCTCCTTTGATACTCCTTCAACTTGAAAATGCAGATCGGCGCTAGAGTCTCTTCCTGCAATATTTTCTCCATCAGATAAGTCAAACTCTTGCCCGCGTAACTTACCAGCAATTGCTACTAGTTTAAACATATTCAACCTCTATTTTATCATCGAGCATAATTCTATCAGCACATCCTACCGGTAATTCTAATACCTTAACTGCCTTAAAATAGAACCAGGTCATTCTCCAAGGACGCTTATTAAGCAGAATTTTTACAACTTTATTTTCCTTGCTAATAAAAACAAGATCCAATGAAAATCTCATAAAAAAAGTATGAACTGAATTACAATAATCAATTAACATTCCATCAATATCACCATCACTTCCCAGTGATTTTTTAAGCATAAGTCCCTTCGTTCTCGACCATAAACTTTTTGCCCATATACCCCTATAACATAAGACCGTATCTCCAATTGAACATTTTATGTATTTAAGGTTATTACTAGTGTCCATAAATAAACTCTAAGATGATTGGTGATCCAACTATTATAAAAACAGCAGGAACAATTAAAAATAACATTGGGAAAAGAATTTTGGTTGCAGCTGTTGCACCTTTTTTTTCAATATCAGAAGATCTTTTTTGTCTAATCTCTGATGAAAGTGCTTTCAAGATAGGGCCAATAGATGCTCCAACAGAATCTGCAGCAATTAGCGTAGCTGAAAAGGATGACATCTGAATTAGATTAATTCGCCATGACATATTTCGTAGTGCCTCAGCTCTACTTGCACCGATGCGAATCTCTTTTAAAAGTATTTCAAATTCCTCATTAAGCGCATTATCTTTTGCCTTCTCAACAACTTTAGTCATTGCTGCAATAAAATCTAACCCTGCTTCTACCGAAAGCGCCAGCATATCGACAGCAAACGGCATATTGGATAAAATATCTATCTGCCTTTGCTTAATTCTGCCATCAATCCAAATGTTTGGATAAAAATATCCAATAATTGAAACCAGTGGCACATAACTCAAAGGCCAAGTCTCTTCTAAAAAAGCTCTTACTCCCAAAAATAAAATCGGAAAACCTAAAATTAGAAATAATTTAAAAGAAAAGAAATCATCTGGAGTTAAAACATTTGTTAATCCTGCACTAGCAAGCGGTCTACGATATTTTTCTCGTATTTTTTTCCTATTTTTCATGCTCCCCACTGTTGGGGAAATATAGCGTTTGAAGAATGGTCTCGAATATAAGAGTACAATACCGTGTTTGGCTAACTCTTTTTTATCTTTGGACACCTCATTATCATCAAGTTTTTCCTGAGCCTGATAAGTACTCTCATCTTGAAAGAAAGTTTTTGCAATAATAAATACTGCAATTCCTACGAGAATCATTGAAGTGTACAATAACATTAAATATCACCTATACTAAAAGTAAGTTCACCCTACCAGTATAAGCGATTTAATTATTTCAGCTTAGCATAGGCAAAATATTCAGCTATCACCCTGAAATTATTCTGAAATTTTAGAAAGAATATCTTTTACAAAGCCTGCAATTTGCTTAGTTTTAACACTATCTTTGACGGAAGGTATATATACTGGCTTAAAATCAGTAAAAAACTCTTTTTTAGTTGCTTCAACTCTCTTTAGCTTTTCATCAATTTTTACTTTAAGTATTTCTTTTACCTTGATGGCATCGCTAACTCGAGCATAAGAGCTCTGTGCCTCTTCTATATTTTGGAAAAGTAAAATATCAGCACCTGCATTCAGTGCTACGACAGAAGCATCTTCTATACTCATTGTTTTAGTAATTGCCTTCATAGAAAGATCATCTGTAATAACAGGTCGAGAATACTTTAATTTTTTCCTAATGTACTCGTAGCATTTAGGAGAAAGAGAGCAAGGTAAGTTAGGATCAAATGCATCTACTACCATATGTGCAACCATCATAAAATTAACTCTGGCCTTAGCAGCTTTTGTAAAAGGATCTAATTCAAAAGCTTCTAGCTCTTTTAATGTTTTAGTTAAATGTGGGAGGTCAAAATGGCTATCTTTTACAGTAGACCCATGTCCTGGAAAATGCTTGGCACATGCCATAACACTATTAGTCTGTAGCCCTCGAATTGCTCCTGAAATATTTTTTTCAACAAGTTCTTTAGAATGACCAAAAGACCTATCACCAATAACAATATTTTTCTCTTGCATTAAAATATCACATACAGGAGCAAAATTAAGATTAACTCCAACCGCAGATAGCTCTTGTGCCATGTATTTATAAACGTGATATATTATTTTTGGAGAATTTAACTTTCCAATTTCTTGCATCGCTGGAAAATGGGTAAAATGGTCTTTTAATCTATGGACCCTGCCACCTTCATGATCGATACCAATAAATAGGGGATAATTTTGCCGTAATATCTGAATACTATTTATAAGTTCTGCAAGCTGAGCTGCTGAATCTACATTTCGCTCAAATAAAATAACCCCACCGATCTCACTATTTTCAATAAATTCTCTTTCACTCTCATCTAAGGAAGTACCTTTTATACCTGTAAAAAACAACTGTCCTACACCCATAATTTAATTACCTTTGTTTTGGATCCCAATAATCTCTGAGCCCATCTCCCAATAGATTAAGACTCATTATAAGCCCTGCTAAAATTAAACTCAAGGTGATTGTCATAAAGGGAGCCTCTAATAAGACATTTTTTCCGTAGCCCAGTAAAACACCTAAAGAGTATTCACTTCCTCCCAAACCTAAAAAGCCTAGCGATGCTTCACTAATTATTACTCCACTCATACCCATGACAATGTTTATAACTAATATGGGTGCTACGGATGGAATAATCACTGAAAAAAACAACCTTATTTTACTGGCACCCAGTGCCCTCGATGCTTCAAAAAACTCCATTCCCATAACTCTTGTAACTTCTGTTCTTGCAATTCTTGCATAGGCTGGCCAACCAGTAACCGTCAGAGAGATGATTAGTCCGGTCCATGACTGACCGCTATAAGACATAATCAAAATAGCTATTAATATACTTGGAAAGATAAATACTACATTAGTTAAAATCTCAAAAAACTTTCCTAGCAGTTTCTGGTTTACAACCACAATATATCCGACGACAACTCCTATACTAAGCGATAGTAGACTTACAACAACAGCAGTAACAATTGTATAACCCATCCCTTGTGATAAGACCTCAAAAAGGCTTCTACCTAAATTATCAGTCCCAAGCATAAAGCCTTTGACAGTAAAGGGACTTATTAACTCATACTCTAGTGACATCTCTGGATAATAAGGTTGCATAAATGACCCAGCAATAAAGTGAGTATAAATAAACCAACTAAATACCCACATCAGTTGGAACCCAATTAACCGAACACCCCATAAAAGCTCTTTGCTCTTACTGCTCATAGACCCTCTTTAGCCTTGGATCAATATAAACATTTAGTAAATCAATTACAAAATAGACAACCAGATAGATTGTAGTTGAATAGAGTATTATCCCCTGAACAACTGGATAATCTCTATTTTGAATTGCCTCTAGTAATAGGGCACCCATTCCAGGAATATCAAAAATCATTTCAGTAATCATTGTTCCTGCTAGAACAACTGAAAGCTGAACACCTAAGACAGTTAATATTGTAGGTAGACAGACAACAAATCCTCTCCATGTAACACTAAATTCTGACATACCTTTTGCTTTTAAAACTTCTATCCATTGTGCCTTGTTCTCTTCTAAAAATTTATTTCTTGTTACTCTTAATAGGATTGCTCCCAGTGGAAGAGTTAGTGTAAGGACTGGTAAAACTCCATGTAAGAATCCTCCCCACTCTGAAACAGGTAAAACTCCGAGCTTAATTGAAAAAAATAGTACTAGAATTGGAGCTAGTGAAAAAACAGGGAGACTTAAAATTAGTAAAGTAATAAGCCTGCCAGAATAATCGACCCAAGAAGATTTATAATAGCCGACTAGAACTCCTCCTGATACTCCCCACAGCATTGCACCAACAATGGCAAAAAATGCAATTGTAAATGTTGGCCCGATATGGTTCAGTACCAAATCAAAAACTGGTTTACCCTTACTAATAGACTGTCCGAAATCAAGATGAGTAATGTTTAAAATATATATTTTAAACTGAGTTACCAAAGGTTTATCTAAGCCTAAATCTTTTTTTACCGCAATAATCTCAGCAGCATTTGAATTATCTCCAATTAGCTTTTCAATTGGATCTCCAGGGGCAATTCTCATCGCAAAAAAAATAAATGTTATTGCTGCAATAAGCGTAATGAGATAGGTAAATATTTTTTCTAAATAGACGTTTATAAATTGCCTCTTGTCTTTTTCTTATTGGTAGCGGGCACAATACTCATATTTTGCGTTATCCAAAAAAGAGAGTGAAAATAATATTGCTGATCTAACAAATAATAAATACTCTGATCTTTAAATTTCAAGGAAAATTTCAGTAGTGATTTTTCATCTTCCCCATCAAATATAAACTCAGCAGGTGTAAAAAGCTCTTGTGGGTAAAACTCATAAAGTGAGTAATACAAAAATGCCCCTTCCCAAATAACATTTACTTTAGCTGCTCCGGCATTATGCTTTTTTACTTTATCAAAAAAACCAGTAACTCTTAAGCAGTCTACTATCTGAGAATAAAAACAAAACACACCCTCTTCCGATGGAAAAGGTTGCGAAAATTCTCTGACTCCAATCTCATTTTGCACTACCACATCAAAGGACTTAGTTTTTTTATTTAAAGTCATTTTCGTTATATGTTTTTGTTTATCAATCCATACCTCGAGAAACGAATACTCAGGTCTTAGGATTTGTAATTTATTTTTTAATATTCCAATCCCTGAAACAACTTTTAGTTTTTCAATTTGCTTTTTACTATTTCCCTTCGTGGTAATACTCTGAATATTTAAATACTTTTTTTTCTTATGTCTGGTCTGACGTCTAAAAGAGTAATGCTCACCTTGGTCAATTAATTCCCATTTTTTTACACTATCTTTCGGTGTTGAAAAGTTTAGTCTTGAACAAGAGACAAAGGTAAGTAATAAAAACAGACAGCTAATATTTTTCATCATTATGATTCGAGTAAGAACTCTTCAAAGTCATCCTGAATATCTATTCTGCCCTGCCTATCAGATCCTAGTAGTCTCTCTATTTCATCATTTAGACCATTTTCACTCGAATATTTTATCCCAATCTTTTGCAGAGATGTTTTTTTTAAGAAAGTATCTAAGTATTCAACCTGATAAAGAACCTCAATGTTTTTAAGCTCCAATTTTTTGTTATTAAACTCTAATATTATTCCATTGCTGATATTACCTAAGAAATACTCAACCTCTTTGAGCCCTCCAAAAAACGCAAGTCCACTTGGTGAAATATCCAGTACCCGAAGTTTAATCTCTTTCGCCAATGAAATATCATTGAGCTCCGAATATAGTCTCATCAATTTCTGTTTTTTTTGGTCAAATTGAATAATATTTTCATTCGATCCAATATTTGGTTCTACAGACGAGGGACATGCCAAAAATACAGAACGATGGGGATAAGTTAATAGACGATCACCCGCCCTTTTTTCATATCTATATAGATGATCTCCCAATTTAAAGGAGTAAGGAAAACTACTGTCTTTACCAATACGATCCTGCCAAATCCCACTACCTAAATAAATTACATCCCCTAATTCAAAACGTATCAGATACTTCTTAGCAAAATTAACTTGTTCAATCTGCTGTGCAAGGTAGAGTAAGGTAGCTTCGCCCTTAGCAAACATACACTCCGTTTTTATTTTAAGGGTAGAAGGTTGTTCAACTGTCTGTTCATCAACACTTTTTGATGACCAGACATGAATCTGATTACCAGTAAGCTGGTTTAGCTTACTGAGCTTTTCTTGCTCATTAAGTTCTACAAAAAATCCATCTGTACCAACCATTTAAGATAAGGTTGTCACTTGCTTTAATAGCTCAATCGATTCTAGAACTTTACCACAGCCTCGTACAACACAAGTAAGAGGATCTTCAGCTAAAGAGACGGGTAATCCTGTCTGTTCCTTAATAAGTACATCAAGGTTTGACAACAAGGCTCCACCACCGGCAAGAATAATACCGTTGTCTACAATATCTGCTGCTAGTTCTGGAGGAGTCTTCTCTAGAGAGACCTTTATCGCATCTATAACTTCAGAAATAGGATCAGCCAATGCATCACGAATTTCATCAGAGGTAACCTCAATAATTTTAGGTGCTCCTGCGATAAGATCACGTCCCTTTACTTCAAAAGTTTTTACCTCGTCTTGAAAAGGATAAGCATTACCAATCGCAAGTTTAATCGCTTCAGCAGTTCTCTCGCCAATTAGTAGAGATGCCTTACGTCTAATATAATTTGTAATGGCCATATCAAACTTATCACCAGCAACCCTTACAGATTTAGAATAAACAATTCCGCCAAGCGAGATAACTGCAACCTCTGTAGTCCCACCACCAATATCAACAATCATATTTCCAGATGGATCGGTAATTGGAAGTCCTGCACCAATTGCTGCCGCCATAGGCTCCTCGATTAGGTAAACTTCGCGTGCTCCAGCTTGCTCGGCAGACTCTTTTACTGCTTTTTTCTCAACTTGAGTAATTCCAGAAGGGATACATATAATTATACGTGGCTTAATAAGTTTTGAACCGGAAATTGATTTTTGAATAAAATAACGCAACATGGCATGCGTTACTTCAAAATCAGCAATAACTCCGTCTCGCATAGGTCTAATTGCCTTAATAGACCCCGGTGTTCTTCCTAACATTTTTTTTGCTTCACTTCCTACTGCTAATACCTTACTCCCACCAGATGGCGAGTGATGCACGGCGACAACAGATGGTTCATTAACAATAATACCACGATCTCTAGCATATACGAGTGTGTTGGCAGTACCTAAATCAATGGCCAAATCATTTGAAAACCAGTCAAAAAACTTTCCTAGCATAATATATCCTTATCTAAATTAAATTTTTACTCCTAAAATTTACCATTTAGCCGCTTTTATTGAAAGATAATTAACCGTTTTTAACTATTTTTTCTTTTTTACTTGATTTCAACACTACTATTCATTATGATGCCAAATAAATTTTAAGGAGTGACTATGGGTCAAGGTAGAAAGAAATGTGTTTTAAAGATGAAAAGAAGAAAGAGCCAAGCAAAGCATAAGCTCAGAATTAAAAGAAAGATTGAAGCTGCTAAAAAGTAGTCTCTGACTAGGGTATAACTGCCTTTGGAGCCGTTATATTTTCTTTTGTGTCCTCATTGCTACTTAGTTGTTCAATTTTAGGTAATACTGAAAAATCAACTTTTGTGGTCTTCCCTCTACGCAACTCAAGTAGATTCATGTTTTTGATCCAAATTCCACGATCACTGCGCCAGCTTGTCTCTCCAATATTAACTTCCTGCAAGTTTTTCAAAAATAGATCAAAAGACATTCTATTTTCACCATTATCTTGTGCAGATAAAAGCTGATCAGCAATCTTAACTGCTAAAAGGCTATTAACTTCTACTAATCCTAAGCGCCGTTTATATTGGTTTTGAAACTTAGATTCCATATTTAAAACAGAACTATTCAAATCTGCCCCTAAAAAATAGAGACTTCCAAGCTTGCGACTCTGGCCAAATAACCTTTTACTCCTCCACTCTGGTGTCCCAATCAACTTCAATTTAAAAGCATCGTAATAGCTAAAAGAAGGAATAACTTGCAACGCATCTTTTGGAGAAATAGGTAGGAATGCCCAATCAAAATCAACTTGAGGACCTAAAAATTGAATCCGTTTGATCGATGAGCTTTTCTCTAGGCTATAAATACTTTTGAGGGTATCAAGCTCTTCTCGCCTCTGACGTGGATAACCTAAACCAAGCATCCGCTTAACCGGAACACGAAAATCTATATTACCTTTTTCGTAGGTTTGAATACTTTTAATCGTAACCCCATTCTTTACGGCCATCTCCCAAAAACGATGTGCATAGGTCTTACCTTTGTCAGTATTAGGGTAAAGTAAAATAGCCCGACGGCCGAAGGTATCTAAAAATCCAGGGGTAAACAGTGAATCAAGTTGCGATTCAATAGATCCAGGAACTTCAATCAGGGAATGATCTTTTTGCATTGCTGCTAAAAATACTTGAGACAGTGAAATAAATACAGCACCTTCTTTTTTAGCAGCTAAATACTCATGCTCAGCTTCTGCTGAAAACAGGCCACCAATAACTGCTGCAACATTATCTTTTATAATGGCATCTTCAACCATCTGCGCACCAACACTGGGACTCCCTTTACTGTCTTTTATTATTAGCTCATAATCTAAATTATGCTGCTTTAAATAAAATTCAATACCAAGAAGCACTCTCTCAGAAAATTTTTTTTTCTTATCAGTAAACGGAAGTACTACTGCAATTCTTTTTTTATTAATTGGACTTAAATTAGTTTTTTTGTTTTGTAGCAATTTTGTCAGCTGTAGTAACTCTTCATTTTTTTCAAACTGATCTTGAATCCAAGAAATCAGATCATTCGCACTATCTTTATCACCTTGATAGTAAAGTTCTTCCGCTTGTAGGTATGCAAGATATCCAACAATGAAATAATTTTTTTCTGCAAATTTATCAAAATAGTGCATTTTCTCACGTAACTTAAATTTTCCAAAGTAAGCACGTAGTGTTTCGTAATAAACAGAAGTTTTTATCTCACCTAAAACTGAGTAAGTTCCTAAGTAATAGGTTAGAGAGTATATGATATCTTTATCATTCATTCTCTGCTTAGCAGTTTCAAACATAAGCTTATAATATTTTCGCTGCTCCATAATCTCTAGGTAAGATGGTTGGCCAAGTATTAATTCAGAATATGCCCTGTCATACATATTCATCAAATAATGAGTACTCGCAAGATTCAAATAAATCTGGGCAGTTAAATTAGGATCAATACTAGAATTTGTTAAAGCCGATATGAAATATTTGATGGCCTGTTCATTTTGTTTTTGGCTAAAAGAAATCACACCAAGTAAGTTTCTCTTCATGGCTACTTCAACTGGAAGCAAATCAGTATTATTTAGCTGCTTTAAAAGATGAATTGATTTTTTAGCATTTCCAGCAGCATAGATTTTTTTTATCTCTGTTAGCTTATCAACAAAAAATTCTCGGTGATAAATCTTTTTATCAGTTTGAATCATAGAAATACCACCACAACCAGAAATTGATATAGTGATAATTAATAAACAGAGTAAATATATTTTTTTAAGCATGTACTTCTACCTACGTTTAGAATTAGTGTTAAATCACCAATATTCTATGACGTTAAAATGAAGTTTGCAACGCTGAGTGAAGCTTCACTAGGAAAAAATATTTTTTACCTTATCAAAAAAAGATTTATTTAGAGGGTGGTATTTAGCAGTATCAAATTCGGCTAACTGCTCAAAAATATCTCGCTGATCAGGATTCAAAGAAGTTGGAGTTTCAAGCTGAATCTCTAAAATCTGATCTCCCTTGCCATGGCCACTAAGTCGCTTAATTCCTTTGGATTTTAGTCTCATTTTTGAGCCAGATTGGATACCTGATGGAATTTTAACTTCCACACGTCCATCTAAGGTCGGCACTTCAATTGAGGCACCTAAAGCAGCCTGTGAAAAGGTTACCGGAACTCTACAGTGCACATCAAAGTTTTCACGCTCAAAAAAAGCATGCTCTGCAATTTTTAGAACAACATATAGGTCACCACCTGGACCTCCACCGCTTCCAGCGTCACCCTCACCGTGAAGCTTCAACCGCTGGCCTTCATCAATACCTGCAGGAATTGTTACCTCTAGCTCTTTTTTATCTCTAACTCTTCCTTCACCACGACATTTACGACAAGGAACGGAGATCATCTGCCCTGAGCCATTACACTTTGGACAAGCCGACGAAACAGTAAAAAATCCTTGCTGCCTACGAACCTCTCCAGCTCCTTGGCAATAATCACAACGAGTTGGTTTAGCACCATTTTCACCACCACTGCCATTACACGAGCTACAACTAACATTTTTAGGAACTGATACATTTTTATGTATACCAAATGCAGCTTCTTCGAAAGTTACTTCAACTTGCATCTGTAAATCTGCTCCTCGCTGACCACGTGAGCGCCCACCACGTCTACGGCCCCCACCAAAAAGATCACCAAAAACATCTCCGCCGCCGCCACCGCCGCCAAAAATATCTCCAAAAATATCTCCAAGGTCTCCAAAGTCACCACTGAATCCGCCTTGACCACCCTGACCATTAACTCCTGCATGGCCAAATTGGTCATAGCGTTGCTTTTTCTCAGGGTTTAGCAAAATTTCAGCCGCTTCTGATGCATCTTTAAATTTTTGCTCTGCCTCTGGATTATCAGGATTCTTATCAGGGTGAAATTTCATGGCCAACTTACGATAAGCCTTTTTAACTTCATCTTTTGAAGCACTCTTATCAACACCTAATGTTTCGTAATAATCTCTTTTTGACATAACCAACTCTCTTAACTTTAACGGAAAAAGGGCAGAACAATGTCTACCCTTTCATATTCAATCTAAAAAACTAATTAAACTTCTTTGTAATCAGCATCAACAACATCATCATCTTGCTTAGGTTGCTCTGCTCCAGCCTGTTGCTCAGCTCCTGGTTGCGGTCCACATCCTTCAGGACCACATCCTGCTCCTGCACCCTCTGGTCCACCAGCTTCTTGATACATTGCAGTAGCAATTTTATGAGATACGTTTTGTAGTCTCTCTGTTGCTGCTTTTAGCTCATCAATAGACTCTGACTCTAGTTGAGTTTTCGCTTCTGCAATAGCTGCTTCTAGCTCAGTCTTAGACTCTTCAGGAAGTTTTCCTTCTTTATCATCTTTAATCATTTTCTCACTACCTAAAATCATTGCATCAAGGCTGTTACGAGTATCAATCACCTCACGACGTTTTCCATCTTCCTCTTTATGCTTTTCAGCATCAGCAACCATCTGGTTAATCTCATCTTCTGTAAGTCCAGAACCGGCAGTAATTTTAATCTCTTGTGTTTGCCCTGTAGCTTTATCATGAGCTGATACATTTACAATGCCGTTAGCATCAATATCAAAAGTTACTTCAACTTGTGGAACACCACGTGGAGCTGGAGCAATTCCAGTAAGATCAAATCGTCCTAGAGTTTTATTATCATTAGAAAATTCACGCTCACCTTGTAGCACGTGGATACTAACAGCTGGCTGGTTATCAGCAGCAGTTGAAAATACCTGTGATTTCTTAGTTGGAATTGTTGTGTTTTTCTCAATAATTTTTGTCATAACACCACCAAGAGTTTCAATTCCTAGTGAAAGTGGAGTTACGTCTAGCAGAAGAACATCTTTAACATCACCGGCTAAAACACCACCCTGAATAGCGGCTCCAGCAGCAACAACTTCGTCAGGATTAACCCCTTTTGAAGGCTCTTTTCCAAAAATCTCTTTTACTTTGTCATAAACAGCAGGAATTCTAATTGATCCACCAACAAGAATAACTTCATGGATTTCATTTTTATCTAAACCTGAATCAGCAATACAAGTCTCACATGGAGCATTTAACCCATTCAAGTATTTTCCAATTAGATCTTCAAATTTTGCACGAGTAAGATTTACATTCAAGTGCTTAGGACCGTTTGCATCAGCAGTAATAAATGGCAGGTTAATATCAGTTACATTTACATTTGAAAGTTCGTGCTTCGCTTTTTCGGCAGCCTCTTTAAGTCTCTGCAATGCCATCTGATCTTTTTTAAGGTCAATCCCTTCAGATTTTTTGAATTCATCTGCTAAATAATTGATGATCTCTTCATCAAAGTTTTCACCACCTAAAAATGTATCACCGTTAGTTGCTTTAACTTCAAAAACGCCATCACTTGTAATCTCTAAAATTGAGATATCAAATGTTCCACCACCAAGGTCAAATACAGCGATATTTTTATCTTGTTTTGCATCAAGTCCATAAGCAAGTGCAGCAGCAGTTGGCTCATTGATAATACGCTTAACATCAAGTCCTGCAATTCGACCTGCATCTTTTGTTGCCTGTCTTTGGGCATCATTAAAATATGCAGGAACTGTAATTACTGCTTCAGAAACTTCTTCTCCAAGATAATCTTCTGCAGCTTTTTTTAGCTTTAAAAGAACTAGTGAAGAAACCTCTTGTGGAGACATCTCTTTACCATCAACTTTTACCCAAGCATCTTTATTCTTATTTGCAATAACATCAAATGGAGCTACTTCACCAAACTTCTTAGCTTCTTCACTATCAATTTTACGGCCAATCATTCGCTTAATGCCAAAAATTGTTTTTGTAGGATTTGTTACTGCCTGACGCTTTGCAACCTGTCCAACAAGCTTTTCCCCATTACTTGAAAAAGCAACAACTGAAGGAGTTGTATTATGTCCTTCTTCATTTTGAATAATTTTATATTTTCCATTTTCTAAAACAGAAACACATGAGTTTGTAGTTCCTAAATCAATTCCAATTATTTTTCCCATTATATCCTCCTAAAGACGTAATTATTTTTTTGCTATTATTACTTTCGCTGCTCTAAGCAGACGACCATTTAATTTATATCCATCTTGATAAACCTGAACAATCTCATCATCCTCTTTTCCCTCAGCCGGCTGCTGTGCCATAGCCTCATGGAAATTTGGATCAAAGATTTTACCAAGTGAATCAACTTTTTCTAAACCATTATCAGTCAGTACTTTTAAAAACTGCTCATGAACCATTCCAATTCCACTTGCAATATTTTTTATCTTCTCATCTTCATCACTTTTAACTGATTCAACTGTTCTGCCTAAGTTGTCTACAACATCTAAAAGTGCCTTTAAGATTCGCTCATTACCATATTTAACAAATTTCTCACGCTCACGTTCAAAACGCTTGCGACTATTTTCAAGTTCAGCTGCTAAGTAGTAAAATTTTGCTTTAAAATCTTCTTCTTTTTTCTCTTCCACTGTTTCAGCTGTTTCGTTATCTTCTGTAATATCTTCACGCTTAGCGTCTAAGCTCTCAACATTATCCTCAGATCCCTCAAGATTACTCTGCTGCTCACCTTGTTCTTTCTCTACTTCTTTCTCTGTTTCACAATTTTCACTCACGATTATCTCCTCTCGCCTTTCTACACATAAGATGTGAGCGGCTAGAAAATTGTCAATGGTGAAAAATAAATAAACCTGTACTATGGATCGAGACGAAAAACTTCATCCATAATAGAGTCCATCATTAGGAATCCCTTGGAGTTTAATGATATTTCACCATCATCTCTTAAATAATTATTATTTGCTAGAAACTTGATAAATGCATGACTCTGAGATTCTCCCAACCGGTCAAGTACCAATTTATTTATATCTCCCTGATTAGTCCTCATTAATAAATATAGCTTCTCCAGTTCTAAATCTTCTTTGTTTAACAACTCTATGGTATATGCATCTTTGCTGGCCAACCATTTTAACCTAACTCCACCATCGTCCAGATGAAAAAATCCTGTTGCCGAAGTTCCTAGAGCTCCCATATTTTGTGCCTTCCAATATTGTAAATTATGACGTGACTCACGACCCTTTTTAGCAAAGTTTGACACCTCATAGTGCTCGTATCCCCGAGCTTGTAAAAACGTTGCTGTATTTAAATACTCATCTTCGAGTTTTTCCTCCATAGGCAACATTTTGTAGTGAGCGTAGTTACTACCAACCGTCATCATATAAACACTCAGGTGATCCGGATCAAACTCTAACAATTGCTCTAATTCTGCTATAACATCTCGAGTTCCAGTTGAAGGTAAATTTAACATTAGATCTAAGGAGAAATTGACTCCTGACTTAGCGATATAATCCAAGCTACTGCTAATATCCCTAAACTGATGGGTCCTATTAAGTCTTTTTAAAATATCATCACTGCAACTTTGTACACCAACTGAGAACCTATTAATTCCCCACTGTCGCCACTGCTCTAGGCCAGAAAAATCTTGAATTTCAGGATTAATCTCTAGTGTATGCTCTCCATTCGAGCCTAGCTCCCATCCATATCGTTTGAATAACCTATCTAAAAAACTAACACCTCGCTCTCCCCAAAGTGAAGGCGTTCCTCCTCCAATATAGAGAGTATCCAAAGAGCCCATTGTCATGTCATATTCACTTAGTAATTTTTGAAATTTTTGTGCCATGATCTCTAAACTAGCTTCAAATTTTGAAAAATCATTTGTAGAGCTCAAGCGACGCTTATAAAAATCACAATAGTTACAAATTTCTTTGCAATAGGGAAAATGGATGTATAAAGATCGAATCTCTTTCATATTTCTAACTTTGTCCTATAATAGATTATTAATAAACCTAAACATGGAATAATAGTAAATGAACAACCAAATTCAAACCCAAAAAAACGGTCTAAAAACACTTTTTCTTAACTCTCCTGGTGCCAGTGCTGCAACAGTACAAATATGGTTTAGAGCAGGCAGTGCTCTAGAAGAGAAAAGTAATCGTGGCATTGCCCACTTTTTAGAACATATGTTTTTTAAAGGTACCAAAAAAAGACCCGGTGCAAAAATTGCACATGCAGTTGAATCATTTGGAGGAGAGATCAATGCCTTCACCTCTTTTGACTACACTTGTTATTATATTAACTGTCCTAATGAGAACACTACAGAATCTTTAAATATATTGTTAGATATGGTTTCAAACCCAGAATTTGCGCAGAGTGAGCTTATTCCAGAAAGAGACGTGGTCTTTGAAGAGTATCGTAGATCGCAAGACTCTCCTCAGCAGTTTGCCTTTCAACAAATTCAGAAGGGCTGCTTTGCCTCTCCTTATAACAATGCAATCCTAGGAACACCAAAAACAATCCAAAACTTTACGAGAAAACAATTAATTGATTTTAGAAAAAAATATTACAATCTTGAAAACTGTCTACTTATTACAGCAGGAGATTTTAAAGAA
>DAOWEO010000114.1 GCA_030638415.1 Bdellovibrionales bacterium
CTTAAGCTCAATAATATCAAGATTAAACAGCACTACTAAAATTCTGACTGAAAAATTACAACAAATAAGTGCAAACCAAGAACATATTATCGACATACAGCTTAAGAAAATAAGTTCACAACAACTTAAAGCTAAACTCTCTCAAGTCGCAACCCAAGTAGCCCACGACATCCGCTCCCCCTTAGCCGCACTATCAGGTGTAACAAAAAATCTAAAACTATCCTCAGATGATCCAAATAAGAAAATATTAGAGTCTGTAACAGCTCGGATAAATAATATTGCGCAAGAGCTCTTAGATACCAACAAGCAGATGAAGAGCGTTGAAAGTAGTTCTGACAATAAGCTCTGTGACACTCTCGCACCTGTTTTTTGTAATCCTCAAGCACTTATTAGTGCTGCAGCTGAAGAAAAGAGATTGCAATTTAGTGAACATAAAAATCTTCATATCTCTTTCACAGAAGACTTGAAAAATAATATTGAAATAAAAATTGATCCCAACCACTTCTCACGACTTCTCTCAAATCTTATTACTAATTGCGCTGAGGCACTAAAATTTTCAGGGAATGTTATTCTGACAACTAGCTACGATAAGCAACGTTTTACTCTAACCATCGCTGATAATGGGCCTGGTATTCCACAAGAAATTTTGGACAATCTCGGACAAGCTGGCAACACCAACAAAGAATCTGGAAATGGCCTTGGAATATATCATGCAAAAAAGATGACTGAGAGCTGGGATGGCAACTTCGATATTACTACCAGCTCAACAGGCACTACAATTGCACTTTCCTTTCCCACACAGCCTCCAGTAGAGACAACTGTACCGCAAATTACCAAAGCAATTCTTCTTGATGACGATGCTCTCATTCATATGACCTGGGAAATTAAGGCTCAACTTGCTGAAGTGGAACTGCGTTGTTTTTCAGACCCAGAAAAACTATTATCCTCACTAGGCACCATCTCAAAAAATACCACCTTCTATATCGACTCTGGCCTTGGAAATGACATTAAAGGTGAAGACATTGCGCGCCAGCTATTTGAACTTGGCTACACTCAGCTCTACCTCGCCACCGGATACGATCCAGACCACTTTACAGACTGCGACTTTCTTACGGGAATTATTGGGAAAGAAGCTCCTTTTAAAAAGAAGTGTTAATTTCATTAACACAATCTCAATAACCTATGCCTAATCTTTGGTATTTTTAGTAGTATGGTTATAATCAACTATCATGAAAAATAATATTACTAAAAGTCGTTATGCTGAGCTCACAACAAGTAACCCCCATAAAAGTCACTAGAATCAAATATTTACCCCCCATAAAAGTCCGCAATATGCTATAATAGTAGTAAGTTACTTTATTTGGGAGATTTAATGATCAATAGAGATATATTTGGCAAATTATTATTGTGGAAAGATAATACTAATAGAAAGCCTCTTGTACTAAAAGGGGCAAGACAGGTTGGAAAAAGCTTTATCGTTGAGCAGTTTGGGAAGGCTGAATTTCAACAGTTTCATTGTATTAACTTTCAATCCAACAAGATTGCCCATACCCTCTTCTCAGAAGAAAGAAGCCTAGACCCAAAGGAGATATTAAAAGACTTAGGCCATATACTTGGTAGAACAATTAACCCAAAAAGTGACCTACTTTTTTTTGATGAAATCCAGGAGTGCCCTCAGGCGATTAACTCCTGTAAATTCTTTCATGAGCAGCTACCTGAGTTAGCACTTATTGCAGCAGGAAGCTATCTTGGTCTGATGCAAAATGAAGTATCCTTCCCAGTTGGTAAAGTCACATTCCTGTCAATGTTTCCCTTAACATTTTCAGAGTTTTTAGAAGCACTCAATCCTCCTCTCCATCAAGAATTTAGCAATATTAATCTTCAATCCATGCAAACAGTTAAACCTCTTTATCACCATGAATTCCAATCAATGCTCCGCCTATATACTGTTATTGGAGGGATGCCTGAAATTGTAAAAACTTTTATTACATTTAGAGCACATAGTGGAGAAGTTGAAGCACTAGAACAAGTTCGTAAAATTCAGCTTGATCTTATTCAAGGATACACTGCAGACTTTGCAAAACACGCAGGTACAGTTAATGCTACACATATTTTACACGTCTTTAATGCAGTACCAACACAACTTGCAAAGTCATATGACGAAGAAGTAAGTAAATTTAAATTTTTAGGTGTTATCCCGAAACAAAAAGGATTCGAAAAAATACGTGGACCACTGAGCTGGCTCACGCAATCTCGCTTAGTCATAAAAAGCAAAATTGCAAATGATGCTCTTCATCCACTATGTGCATATACAGAAGACAATAGATTTAAGCTCTACTTGTTTGATATCGGTTTACTTAATGCAATGCTAAATATTCCAACGTCAGTTATTATGCAAGATGAGCTTGGTTCCTACAAAGGTTTTATTGCAGAGAATTTTATTGCTCAAGAACTATTTGCACAATTCGATCGTGAACTTACCTCTTGGCAAAAAGCTAAATCTGAAATTGAATTTTTAATTCAAAAAGATAATCTAATTATTCCTATAGAAGTTAAATCATCAAAAAGATCAACTAGAGCTAAAAGTCTTCACGTTTTTATAGAGAGATATTCCCCAAAACTTGCATATAAACTCAGTGGCCAAAACTATGGTCAAAATCCAGTGAAAAATCTCACCATGCTTCCTTTATACTTAGTTAGTAAAATATAGCTTCTCAATTGGTTTATGGGACAAGCCGGAGGTTAAAAATATAAATTACAAGCAAAAGAGATAATATAGGAAGATTGTATTTACAAATTCTCCCTAACTAGGCATTGTCCCACTATGCCACTTATAAAAGTAACCTCTTTAGATCATCCAGAACTACGGCCATACTCTTCAATGCGTAAAAGTGATGAACTAATTGTCTGTGACTCGGAAAAAGTTGTCACAAAATTGTTTAATAGTGGACTGGAAATCGTATCACTACTGGGTCATGAGAAATATTTTGCAAATCATCCTGAACTTTTTGGTAAGTACTCCTGCTATCAAGCACCCAAAGAGATACTTGAGACCATCGTTGGCCACCGCCTGCACCAAAGTGTTATGGCCATAGCTAAAAGACCTGACTACAAAACCACGGCGGAGCTTCAAGGACCCATCTGCATTTTAAATGGTGTCACTTCCCCAGAAAATGTCGGCAATATCATTAGAAGCCTCACCGCATTTAACATTCGCTCACTACTTATCGACTCTAAAAGTGCTTCACCATATATAAGACGTGCTATCCGCGTCTCCATGGGAAATATATTTCAAATCAACGTCGCTTATACAACCAACCTAAAGAAATCTATTAGCAACTTACAAACTCAGAAATATAACGTCATTGCCACTGCCAACTGTGACAACGCCATAAATATAAACCGAGTAAATTTTCAAACTAAAACTGCTTTTGTTATAGGCAGCGAAGGCCATGGTATTGATCCTGAGATCCAAACAAGCTGCTGCCAGACTGTTTTTATTCCTATAACCGATGACGTCCTCCACCTTAACGCGGCTAATGCAGCCACTATTTTTTCCTATGAATGTGCTAGACAACTAAATCTAGTAAAATAAATCTACCGGTACAATAACCAACCACTACTTTAAAAACTAACCACCAATAATAGTGCATGCTTGAGCACCTGTTCTCAAACTGAAACGATTAATTTCAATTTCAAAACATTTTATTGCGCTAACCTTTTGTAAACACATCAAAAAATTTGGCATCTGACATGCATTAGTCATAGTAAACCCCAACCAGGAGAACAACATGGGAAAACGAAGAACAGAAATTAACCGAGTCGGAGCATCTAATGCACTTTCAACAGAATCAACAACAGTAACTACAAGTTCTGAAAAAACATTTTTTGATCGCGTTAAGTAACCACAAGGAGCCCCAAATGAGCAACCTCTACCAAGCCGAAAGAACCATTAACCAACAACAGACATTTTCTTATTTCAAACAAGTTGTTAAACAAAATAATTTAACTTTTAAGTATGTCTATCAAAATGGCAAAGCGCAGGTTGCTCATCTAGAGCTCTCCGACACCAACAACAATCTTGTTAGTGCCGGCAGTGGCAAAGGAAAAAACTACACCATCGGTGCTCTGGCGGAGGCCATCGAACATTACTCATTAGAAACTGCCAAAGAAAGTCAGGTCAACATGTGCAATTTCAAACAGGTTCTAGCACAGGCACCATTTAAAAAAGACTCCTTCATGCAGTCTCTCAGTAAATACGATAACAAAACAGTTGCTACCACCACACTCAAAAGTAATTCAACAGCAACCACCTATCAAGTTCCACTAAGCTACCTAAATCCTTATTTTAAAAACGACAGGCAAGATCTCTCGTTAGAGCTAATTTTAAATCGTTACTGCTCAAACCTCGGTACCAGTATTGGACTAACCTTCAACGATAGCTACCTGCATGGACTAAACGAATCAATCGAGCGCCACTACACGGCACTTTTTTACCAACAGTTAATCGGAATCAAACAACCTATCAGTTGGTCAATTTATTCATCAAGAACCAACAAACTATTTAATGAAAAGAAATCTTTTATCCAAAGTAAGTTTGGTAAACAACTTACTGTTATAACCAAATCTATTTATGGGCCATATATCGCACTATCAATATTGGTTAGCTATAAGGATCATAAATATTCTATTACTCCGTTAGGAGCTGGATGCTCACTTCTCCCACAGCTTGCACTGCAAAGAAGTATTGATGAGCTAACCCAATGCCTTGATCTATATTCATCAGAAGAAGAGCAAGAAGACACTTTCGCTCTATCAGTACTCCAACAATATAAAGGACTAAAAAATCTTATTACCATCAGTGATACCAGAATAAGACAGATCGCTACTAAAAAAAATATGTTATTAGCAGCGAGTAACTCCAACAGTGTTACGCAGCAAATAAATTTGATTGAAAGAAAACTAAAATTTGCAGGATTGACTCCTCTGCACCGAAAACTAGAATCACTACCAGGGCTAGATGTACTACAAGTATTCATTCCGGGATTTGACCGATTTCATCTTATACGCAGTGGAGCACTTGTTGCACCACAGACATCATTTAATAAGGATAATGCATAATGAAAACAACGACGCATATAAAACAATTTATTCTTGATACAATTTCTAAACGAAAAATGCTATTTAGCATCTCCATTGTTATGGTCTTTATTGTTAAATCACTTATGATGGTTCTGCCTTTTTTAGTTGGAAACATCATTGATCTCATAAACACGGGCATCACTTCAGTCTGGCAACTATCACTTCCACTAGGAATCTTTTTAGGTGTATGGATTTTGGCACTACTATTTACTCCCTTGCAAGAATATCTTCTCACAAAATTTGTTCAAGAGAGTATCTTGCAAAAATCTCTTGGTTGGATAAAAACTATCTTTAAGAAGGACCTACCTTTTTTTAGTAATTTTCAAGTTGGAAATCTAGTCAATGCCATTGATCGCGGTATCGCATCTCATGAGCAATTGCTATTTCACATGCATGGATTTTTGCTACCAGTAATTGTTGAATTTACCATTGCTACCATCTTTCTTATCTATCTTGGTGGACCTGCTCTACTTATTTTATTAGTAGTACTGCTTACCATTCACTACTTTATTACGACCCACATAATTGTTAAACGTCGCACGCAAATTGAAAAAGTTAATGATGCGGAAGATGATCTTGCCGGTGAGCTGACTGATATTTTATCAAATGGCATTATTTTTAAGCTCGAACAATCCGTTCACACCGTTATTGATCGCATTGAAAAACCTTTTACCCAGTATGCCAAGCAATCAATCAACCTTGCCGTTTCATCTGCAATAATTGAGTCTGCTAAATTTGCAACTGCCAATCTTGTTACAATGGGAACAATAATCTACGGCGTCAATGCAATCTTACTAGGCCAGATGAGTATTGGTGAAATGGTTACACTTATCTCTATTACAGCAAAATGCACCACTTCATTTAATAATTTTTTGCAATCTAAAAAAATCTTTGATCAATTTGGTGTAGATGTGGAGCAACTGCTTACTGCATTAGACCACAAAGAGTTTGATCGTGATGGCATTAAAGAAAAATCTGTTGAACACTTGACCATCTTACCCTTCAAATCAAATAAGAGTGAGGCTCCTTTTGAAATCAGTGCTCCGCTGACATTTAAAAAAGGTGACAAAATTGCCATCACTGGGCCCACAGGAAAAGGTAAAACAACTCTATTAGAAATTATCGCCGGCTTAAGTTCACATGCCAGAGAATCACTTCAGATAAACAGTAATAACATATCTGCCCTAAGCTCTACTGCTCAATTAGATCTTATGCGCTACTGTCCACAAAACAGCTATCTTCTCGCTGGTAATATTAGTGAGAGTGTCTTTTTTCAAAAAGAGCTTAACTGTAAACAGCAAGAAATTTTGTCATCACTAGAACTTAATGAGTCATTCAGTACAGGTGAAAAAAATCTATCAGAGCGAGGATCTAATCTTTCAGGTGGCGAAGCAAAAAGACTTTCGTTATCACGACTATTATCAAAACCAGGAGAGGTTATGCTTTTTGATGAGCCGACCTCTGCACTCAATAGTGAAATCGCTGCTACTGTTTGGGACAAGCTATTCACAACGGCCAAGGATTCTATCTTATTTTGTACTACCCATGACTCAAGCAGACTTTGCGATTTTGATTATATAATTAAGGTTGATAATGGAACTATTTATGAGGTTGAGAGCAGGTAAGTATAAGAAATCAGACCTAAATATTCATCGCAGAAATAATAGCTTAAAAATCAATTACTTATGACTCATATTAAGACAATAAAAGCAAAAATTATGCATATATGGTATACTTTGCGTATGAATATCCATACGCAGACATATATTCTACCAGTGGAGCTATCTGATAGCAGGATGGACCTAATTCTTGAAATTATTAATACTATTTCCAAAAATCCACCAAAGCTCGTAATTAGTTTTCAAAAAAATATTACTATCTCACCTGCAGGGTATGCAGTTTTTATGTGTATTTTAGACTCTGCAACTGAACACAATGTTACTCTTATCTTTAAAAATCTTGATAAGAAAAATCATACCCATCAAAAAATTAATCAACTTAATACTCAACAATCTTCAACTAAAGGATTCCTAAATATAGCTGAGATGAACTATGTTACTTCTACCCAAATTAATTGGGCTAAAATTTCATCTATTGCACCAGAGATGATTTCGAAAATAGAAGAAAAATTTTTATCACCTCTGGGTGAGAATAGATTATGGAATATTCAGCTTGTCTTAAATGAGCTCATGCAAAATGCTGTAGACCACTCAACATCAGAGAGATATTTTATTTATGCGGGTATCAGTAACAATAATTTTGAGTTTGGTGTACTTGATAGGGGTGTTTCTATTCCATCTAAGCTAGAAGCAAAATATAGTGAGGACTCTGATCAAGCATACCTAGAAAAATCACTGCAAAATAAAATTGGCACTCGTAGAAATAGAGTTGGTGGATTAGGACTTTTTTATCTTTTTGAAAATATTAAAGAGGAAAAAGGAAAACTAGTTATTATCTCACGGCATGGACAACTAAGACGCCATTTTGGTGCAAGAAAAATAATAAGTACTAAGACCAAGTATCCACTGCGTGGATGCTGGTGTTTTGCTAAAATTCCTTTGGTGAAGAAATGAAAATAATAATTAAAGAAAGATTTAAAAATGACTTCACTACCCGTGAAGCAGGTGAACAATTACGTAAAATGATTTTAAGTAGCTCTGAAAAAATCATAATTGATTTTGCAGATGTAAAAATTGCAAGTGCATCATTTTTTGATGAAGGAATTGCTAAATTGGCACATGAAGGGTGGAATAAACAAGATTTAGACAGTAGAATTGAATTTATAAATATATTTTCTAAGGATTTAGAACTTATGCATGACACATGTCTTACTAGAGGCATCAAATAAGAAGGACAAATGAACAATACCCTAAATAGATTTATTGCAAAAAGGCGTTGGCTTAAAAGAATTTTAGTAAATACTTTAGATGACCATGCCAGACTTGACCTCAAGGATAATTTTAAACTTTACTACGATCCTAAGGATTTTCGTGGTCCGTCGTTTCACGTGGTCTATAGCCATGATCATGGATTTAAACATTACGAGAAAAAAGAGAAAGATGCTTTAACTGCGGTACTTCCTGAAGATGGTGTTTTTTTTGATGTAGGCGCAAATATAGGACTTTTTACCTTTTATATTAAACAGTACCGACCAAATATGACATCCCAATGTTTTGAACCACATCCAAATATGGCAACATGTATTCGTAAAACAACTACAGAAAACTCACTTAAGAAAGTTATAGTGAATGAAGTTGGACTGAGTGATAAAATTGGTGAATTTAAGCTTTTCCTGTCTAATAGAAACGCTGGCGGCCATTCACTTGCTAATACAGGCACAGATAAAAATAGTGATGATTTTCATATGGTGGCCGTAACAACTCTTGATCAATACTGCCAAAAAAACAATATTGAGCGAATTGACGTTATGAAAATTGATGTTGAAGGAGTCGAAGAGCAAGTACTTAACGGGGCTGTAGAAACTTTTAAAAAGCTGAAACCTATTCTAATGATTGAGTGCTCTAACCATGATTTGGTAAATAATCAAGGTGTATTAAACTTTTTTAGAGATAATAATCTTCAAGTTGAATTTAAGGCCATGCATCACGATTGCTATAAGTCATTAGATGATATTTCTGATACCGCTAAAGATGCGCTTAACAATAATATGATACTTAATAATTATCTATTTAAATTTTTATAAAAGGAAAAAATATGAAAAACATAAACTATCGAAGAGTCGTCTCCCTAACTATGCTGTGGCTATCAATAATTCTTACCTACACCGGAATTATGCTCTACATATCTCCTCAAGGAAAAATTGCTAAGTGGGTAAACTGGACTCTACTAGGACTTAGTAAAGATGAGTATGAAGCAATTCATATTACCATTTCGGTTTTGTTTATTGTGATCTTCTTTTTTCATGTTTGGTATAACTGGAAAAGTATTAAAAATTATATGCGTAGTAAAATGAAAAAAATGGTTTTTTTCACTCCTGAAATGACTATTGCCCTACTGCTCAATATTCTTTTTGTAACTGGAACCTATTTTAAACTTCCTCCATTTCAACAAGTCATCGACTTTGGTGACACCATAAAAGAGTACTGGGTAGACGTCCATGGTGAACCTCCTTACGGCCATGCTGAAGAGGCAACAATTAAAGCACTGGCGCAAAGCCAAGGTATCGAAGTAAGTAAGGCCATCTCTCTTTTACAAGGTAAAAAACTTCAAGGAGTAGTTGAAAGTATCACGTTGATGGATTTAGGAAAGCTTAACGGCATTGCCCCTAGTGAAATTTTCAAAATCATCCAGGGTAAGAAAGTCAAAGGTGTTCCACAAAACAGAGGCATGCAAAGAGGACAAGGCAGATTGCCTATTTCAGGCTTTATAAAATCTCTAAAACTTGATCAAGCAAAAGTAGAAGCGAATCTCAAGGCAAGAAATATAAATTATACGTTAGATAAAAGTTTAAAAGATACTGCCAATGATAATCAGATATCACCCATGGAGCTTTTAAATATTATAAATGAATAACTAATTCCAATTGGTAAAGACCCCATAAAAAGTCTTTACCATTATCATTGCCATGAAAATTGCAAAAGCTTTATAAAGTTTTTTTTGTGGCAAGGAGTCTGAAAGTTTCGCTCCGACATGAGCAAATATTGAGCTCATTGAAGTAATTCCTAAAAAAGCGGGCAGATAGATATAGCCAAATGAATACTCCGGTAACAACGTATTTCCATAACCAGAATATATATAAGTCACTGTCCCTATTGATGAAATAATTACACCTAAAGACGCTGAGACTCCTACCGCCTCTTTCATCTTTTTTCCAGTCCAATTAATAAATGGAACACTGATTGTACCTCCACCAATACCTAAAATTGCAGATTTAAATCCAATAATTGTACCTACAATCCAGTACCAAATTATATGTATCTTGCGACTCTGTGGCTCAACTTTAAATCCAGTCCACATTTTAACGGTAATCAACATTAAAAATGTGGCAAAAAGTAGTTTTAAGGTTTGTGAAGAGAGAAAACTCGCAACCATACTACCTAAAAACACACCGACTAATACGCCAACTGCAAGTTTTTGAAAAATCTTCCAATCAATATTCTTACGCTTATAATGTGAATATGAAGAATTCATGGTTGTAACAAAAATACATGATAGTGAAGTGCCAATTACCATATGCATGAAAATCTCATCTGGAACTTTTATTAGCTCAAAACAAAACATCAGTGCCGGCACAAATACCACACCACCACCAACACCAAAAATACCGGCTAAGGTTCCAGCTAAAATGCCAAAACCTAAGCACATAAAAAAAATAGTTAACATAATCTACAGATTCTTTAGATATTCAATCTTTGTAATTCGCGTCGAGCCTTCACCCTGACAACTGCGTTCCTTACATACTTTTACTCGCATGCAATCTTGCGTTTTGTCTAAGACGTAATCTATCTCACCGCGTACTAAAATTCCTTCCACTTCAAAATTCTTTGCATTAATTACTGCAGAACCTGAGTTACCTCCAAATGCATCTGCATTGGTTGTAAAAAATCCAGACCAAAAATTTCCACGTACAATCGACTTATCACTTACCTTGGTTGGCATACCTGATGGCTGACCAATAATAAGTAGTGGCGTCTTCTTTTTAACTTTACCTTTTTTTCTAAATTTCAGTGGAGTACGTCCGACAACCTTTCTTTTCAAGCGGATTAAAGAGTAATCAAGCATTCCAGTCTTTTTCTGCTCAAGAACCTCTTTACACTCAAACATCTGATCATCACTAAAATTAAAAATTGTCTGCCCCTCATACTCTTGATAAAAATCAAAAACTAAGGCGAAGCGGTCACAATCAACTTGGTTTTTTATACAGTGTCCTGCTGTGACAACCAAGTCTTCTCCAACTAAAAATGATGAGCAGGTTGCCGGAGCAACTTGGTTGAAAAATCTCTCATCAGCGCAAAGATTTTTTCTAACTCCGAGAGTTTCACCAGTAAGCGTATTACCATCTGTAAATTTATCTTTTGATACTAAGGCCAAAGTACTACTTGCCAGATTTTGAAACTGTGCGGAAGCCTCTAATACATCCATGCGGTTATCTTCACCATAAACTACTTTATCTACACTAAAAGAACTTAGTGGTAACAGCAAAATCATCATCCAAATAATATGTTTCATACTTACTCCTTCAGTTTTTATTTCAGTATTCTAGGAAAGTTTTTATCGTAGTTCAATAACGCACAGTCCAATTTGCGCAATGCCCCATTCCAAGCTCTCGCAAGGCTCAATCAAACGTGTAAATTTAACCATTTTTTTTACTTTTTACAGGAAATATTATAGTGTTCCCGTAATTTCTAGTAGCTACAAAAACTGAGGTAACTTATGGTAAAATATCGAGTTCTCATTGGTAAACCAGGCCTTGACGGCCATGATCGTGGTGCCAAATTTATTGCAAGACTTCTACGCGACGAAGGCTTTGAAGTTATTTATACAGGAATTCGCCACTCTGCCGAAGAAATCGCTTCCGTAGCCGTTTCAGAAGACGTTGCCGCCATTGGCCTCTCTTCACTTTCAGGTGCCCACCTTAAATTTTTCCCTGATGTAGTTAGCGAACTAAAAAGTCGTGATGCTTCTGATATCAGAGTCTTAGGTGGAGGAGTTATCCCTGATGAAGATATTCCAATTCTAATTGAAAGTGGTGTTGAGACAATTTTCACTCCTGGCGCACCAGCTGCTGATATCGTAGCCTCTTTTCGCAAAGCTTGTGAAGCTCACCAAAAAGAGAACGAAGGTAATTACTAATGAGCAATAGGGCCCAAAAGCTTCTTGCAGATATTAAAAACAAAAATGCCCGGGCCATTGGCAAGGCCATCAGTATTGTTGAGAATGAGACTGAGCTTTGTGACGACCTATTGATAGGACTCAGTGAATCTGAGATGCCGCAATATCTCGTTTTAGGAATTACTGGAAATCCAGGCGCTGGAAAGTCTACGCTTACTGATAAAATAATCGCCCACTATAGAAAACAAAATCAACGCATTGGAATTATCGCCATTGATCCAACTAGCCCTATTTCAGGTGGAGCGATTTTAGGTGATCGCATTCGCATGATGCAACATGCTACTGACTCTGATGTAGTAATTAGATCAATGGCAACTCGTGGCAGGCTTGGTGGTCTTTGCTCTTGCGCCGGTGCGACAGTACGAATTATGGCAGCATCCGGATGTAATCCAATAATTATTGAAACTGTTGGTGTTGGGCAATCAGAAATAGATATTGTTAGCCTTGCCGATATATCACTACTGGTCTCGGCACCAGGTCTCGGTGATGATATTCAGGCGATGAAAGCAGGACTGTTAGAAGTTGCCGATCTTTTAGTTATTAATAAAGCAGATCTTCCTGGAGCAACTGCTCTATTTCGTGATCTTCAAATGTTGGCGCGAGAAAAAGAGCGTGAAATAACCAAGACCATCGCCTCTACCGGAGAGGGTGTGGACAAGCTGATTAAGCAGATTGAGTTATTAGAAAAAGATTATAATGAAAGTAGTTATATTTTAAAAAAGCGTGAAGCCTCTAAGAAAAAAGAGATTATAGACTGGAGCCTTGAGATGGTTAGGGCCAAGCTTGAAAAAAATATTGAACATTTCGCTCTTACTAATAGTGACCCACGACTGCAGGCAAAAGATTTTATAAAACAACACTTAAAGGATATGCAATGAAAGCACAAGAGCTACTCAAAAAGTGGAAAGAGACAACTCTGGCCAAAGTAATTGCCCGTTTTCCAGAGCGTAAAACAGAGTTTAAAACTGGTGGCAACCTGCCTATTCCTAATGTTGCACTACCTGCTGAAGTCGATGAAAATTATACAAGTACTTTAGGCATGCCAGGAGAATATCCTTACACCAGAGGAATTCAACCTACAATGTATCGTGGACGTTTTTGGACCATGAGACAATATGCTGGATTTTCTACTGCAAAAGAGTCCAATGAAAGATACCGCTACCTCCTATCGCAAGGAACTAAAGGGTTATCAGTGGCCTTCGATCTACCAACCCAAATTGGTTATGACTCTGATGATAAAATGAGTATTGGAGAAGTAGGAAAAGTTGGTGTGGCCATCGATACCCTAGCCGATATGGAAGTTCTTTTTGACCAGATTCCTCTTGATAAAATATCAACTTCTATGACCATTAATGCACCGGCTGCAGTTCTGCTATGCATGTATGTTGCAGTTGCCGAAAAACAAGGGGTGAAAGCTGAGCAGGTAAATGGAACTATTCAAAATGATATTTTAAAAGAGTATATTGCACGTGGTACCTATATTTATCCACCTAAAGAGAGTCTAAGAATTATTACAGATATTTTTGAGTGGTGTGGGCAACATACACCTTCATTTAATACCATCTCTATTTCTGGTTACCATATTCGTGAAGCTGGCTCTACCGCTGTCGAAGAAGTAGCACTAACTCTGGCCAATGCTTGTACCTACGTTGATAAAGCACTTGAGGCTGGACTTGATATCGACGTATTTGCTAAAAGACTTGCCTTCTTTTTTAACGCTTCAAATGATCTATTTGAAGAGGTCGCAAAATTTAGAGCGGCCAGAAGAATGTGGGCTAAAATTATGAAAGAAAAATATAAGGCCAAAGATCCAAAAAGTTGGATGCTGCGCTTTCATACTCAAACTGCTGGTAACACACTAACTGCCCAACAAATTGATAACAATATTGTTCGAGTAACAATCCAAGCACTGTCTTCCGTTTTGGGTGGCACACAATCTCTTCATACCAACTCTCGCGATGAGGCTCTTTCCTTGCCTACAACTGAGTCAGTTCAAATTGCACTTAGAACGCAACAAATAATTGCTCATGAATCTGGTGTGGCCAATACAATAGATCCACTTGCTGGAAGTTTTTTTGTTGAACAGCTAACTGATGATATTGAACTAAAAGCAAATAAAATAATGCAAGATATTGAAGATGCTGGTGGTGTTGTTGCTGCCATCAACGATGGTTTTGTTCAGAGAATTATTGAAGACTCTGCCTACGAATATCAGATGGAAATTGAACGAAAAGATCGTGTCATTGTTGGTGTAAACAAGTTTGTAGTTAAAGAGAATAAAAAACCTGAAACCATGAAGCTAGATCCTGCTGTCGAGAAAAATCAAAATGCAGCACTTAAGCATATTAAACAGACACGCAATAATGATCGTGTAAGTGAAACACTAAATGAGCTAAGAACTGCGGCAAAAGGAACTGCTAATCTGATGCCTTTTATATTAGCAGCAGTAAAAGAGTATGCCAGCATCGGTGAAATCTCAAACGTCTTGCGTGATGAGTTTGGTGAATTTGTTAGTAAAAGTATTTAAGGATTTAGTATGATCGAAAAAGTTGACCACATCGGAATTGCAGTTAAATCTCTAGAAGATGGCATCGCTCTTTATGAATCGATGCTTGGAATTAAGTGTGAAAAAATTGAAGTGGTCGAGTCACAACAAGTAAAAACTGCTTTTTTCCACATTGGTGACATGCATATTGAACTTTTATGTCCAACCAGTGACGATAGTCCAATTGCCAAATTTTTAGAAAAAAATGGTGGAGGCATACACCACATTGCTTATGCCAGTAGTGATATTAATAGTGATTTAGATAGAGTTAAAACCCTTGGTATAAATCTTATCCATGAGACACCTATAACTGGTGCTAATGATAAGCAGGTAGCTTTTTTGCATCCAAAATCAACGCAAAAAGTTCTAACTGAATTTTGCCAATAATATGTAATTAATAACTTCTGGAGGAAATATGTCGACTAGTGACATTCAACAAGAAAAACGTGACCTTTTAAAATCTATGATCTGCCAAGCAGAACTTGGTGGCGGCGAGCAGCGAATTAAAAAACAACATGACCAAGGTAAATACACTGCACGCGAAAGAGTCGAACGTATAGTTGATCCAGGTAGCTTTGTTGAGTTTGACCGTTTTGTTACTCACCGTTGTGGTGAATTTAATATGGAAAAAAGTAAATATCTTGGAGATGGAGTAATCACTGGAATTGGTAAAATAGATGGTCAACAAGTTGGCATCTATTCTCAGGATTTTACCTGTTGGGGTGGTGCACTAGGTGGTGCACATGCCAAAAAAATATGTAAGATTATGGATTTTGCTTATGACAACAGAATCCCAATTATTGGTGTTAATGACTCTGGTGGTGCGAGAATCCAAGAGGGTGTTGAATCTCTTGGAGGTTATGCCGATATTTTTCACCGTAACGTAAAATGTTCGGGCGTTATACCGCAGATCTCACTGATTATGGGACCTTGCGCTGGTGGAGCCGTATATTCTCCAGCAATGACTGACTACGTTTTTATGGTTGATAAAACCTCTTATATGTTTGTTACCGGACCTGATGTTATTAAAACTGTAACCCACGAAGAGGTAACTAAAGAAGAGCTTGGTGGAGCATCAACTCATAACGAAAAATCGGGTGTCGCACATTTCAAATGCCTTGATGAAGATGATGCATTTGAGCGAGTACGTGAATTGCTCAGCTATATTCCTGCATCAAATTTTCGTAAGCAGACTATTCGTGAAACTTCTGATCCTGTTCACCGTGATAATACGAAACTAAAAGATGTAGTTCCTCCAAATCCTAAAAAGCCTTATGACATTAAAGATATTATCTTTGAAATCATCGATGATAAGCAGTTTTTAGAAGTACATAAAGATTATGCAAAAAATATTGTCTGCGGCCATGCATCAATTGGTGGAATAAAAATTGGCATTATTGCTAACCAGCCCGCATTTTTAGCAGGTGTTTTAGATATTAACTCCTCTACTAAAGCAGCACGCTTTATCCGTTTTTGTGATGCCTTTGATATTCCAATTCTGACTTTAGTTGATGTCCCTGGTTTTCTTCCAGGTACTGTTCAAGAGTATGGTGGAATTATCAACCATGGATCAAAATTACTTTACGCCTACTCAGAGGCAACAGTGCCTATGATTACGCTCATCACAAGAAAAGCGTATGGTGGTGCATATGATGTCATGGCATCTAAACACATTCACGCTGATATTAACCTCGCTTACCCTACTGCTGAAATTGCAGTGATGGGAGCCGAGGGAGCAGTAAATATTATTTTTAGAAAAGAGCTAATGGGACTTAGTGGAGCAGAGTTTGATAATAAAAAAGCAAAACTAGTTGCTGATTATGAAAAGCAATTTGCAAATCCTTACCGGGCAGCAGAGTTAGGATATCTCGATGCAGTCATCTACCCTGAAGAGACACGTGTAAGAATTTATGAATACCTAGAAATGCTTAAAGATAAAAAAGTTGAGCGTCCAATCCGTAAACATGGCAACATTCAACTTTAGGAGCGACCATGAAAGATAAGAGAATTTTAATAATTAATCGTGGCGAAATTGCTTCTAGAATTGCTAAGGCAGTCAATGAACTAGGCCATATCTCCGTAGGAATTTGGACTGACAATGAGCCCAATGCCCCCCATTTAGAATTTTGCCAAGAGTGGGTTCACCTAGCTGGTAGCCAAAACTCCGAGACCTACCTAAATGAAGATGCAATTATTGCACTCATAAAAAAATATAAAATTGATGCCGTTCATCCTGGCTATGGATTTCTTTCCGAGAATGGCCCCTTCACAAAAAAACTTGAAGATCTTGGAGTTATTTTTATCGGACCTAATGCAGAGTCAATGAGAAAAATGGGTGACAAGGCCATCTCAAAAACGATTGCTAGAGAGGCAGGAATTCCAGTTGTTCCAGGATCTGCTAATGCAGTAGAGTCTATCGAAGAGGCAATTGAAATTTCAAATCAGATTGAATATCCAATTCTACTTAAAGCTGTTGCAGGCGGTGGTGGTCGTGGAATGCGCGTCTGTGAAAATGATCAAGAGGTAAAAGACCAATTTGAAGTTGTTAAACGTGAGTCCCTTGCTGCATTTGGCTACGATGGACTACTTGTTGAAAAATATATTACTAATCCAAGACACATTGAAGTACAAATTCTCGCTGACAAAAAAGGTAACGTGTACCACTTTTTTGAAAGAGAGTGCTCAGTTCAACGTCGTCACCAAAAAATTCTAGAAGAGGCTCCATCGCCATTTATCGGCAATGATGAAGAGCTCCGCCAAAAAATCTGTACCACTGCCGTAGAACTTACAAGAGTTGTAGGATACGACTCTGCCGGAACAGTCGAATTTATTATGGATGAAGATAAGTCATTTTACTTTTTAGAAATGAATACTCGAATTCAGGTTGAGCATCCAATAACAGAAGAGATTACCGGAATAGATCTTATAGTATGCATGATTCAAGCTGCATTTGGTGAAGATCTTGGTATACCAGACCAAAAGTGGATTACTCGTTCAGGCCATGCAATCGAATGCCGAATATGTGCAGAAGATCCTATCACCATGCTCCCTGCTCCTGGAACAGTCCTAGGTTTTGAGCAAAATTTCCCACAGGGAACACGTTTTGATCACTGCATTTTTAGAGGTCTAGAAGTAACTCCTGATTTTGATCCTATGATTGGTAAACTAGTAGTAAAAGGGATTGTAAGATCTGTGGCGGTTAGAAAAATGCGCACAGCACTTGATGGACTTATGATCGAAGGACTAAAAACAAATATTCCTTTGCAAAAAGTTATCCTGCGTAATGAAAACTTTATTAACGGTAATTACTCCACTAGTTTCATTTCAGTTGAAAAACCACAAGAACAAGTTAAAACAGATTTAGAGCACCAAGAGATTTACAGAAAACTTGCATGTATTGAAGCAAGAAAGCTGGGGATGTAATTATGAGATATTATTTAATTGATAATGAGAATAACGATACAATTGTTGATCTAGCAAAAAGTAAAATTCATCGCCGTGATCTTATGGAGTTTGACTTTTCTACTCTTCAAGAAAATAAAACCCATATTAACGACCAAAAAATATTTATTCGCCGTCTGGCCAATAAATACTTTACATCACTTGATGGAATTCAGTGGCACAAAATTGCCAAACAAGATCTTCCTAAAAAAATGCTTAATATTAATCAAGTATACGATCTTTACCGAGGATTTAAGCCATCAGGGTTAAGTGGTGCCGCTGAGGGTGAGCTAATCACCCAAATGCCAGGCAAAGTAGTTAAAATCATGACTGAAGTAGGTGCTGAGGTTTCTAAAGGACAGACTCTACTTATACTTGAAGCCATGAAGATGGAAAATGAGATCAAGGCTGCCTGCGACGGTGTCGTCAAATCAGTTATGGTTGCTGAAGGTGATGCTATAGAAAGTGGTATATTAATGATGGAAATTGATAAAAATAGTTAAGTTTTAGCCTATTTAAACCGATATATATGGTATGAATTGGAATAAAATCCTCAATTATGTGAGGGTAAACAAACTATTTATCATTACATCGCTTAGTATTTTAACTATTTTTTCAGCGTTATTTCACCTTAGCTACACCAATTCAAGAAGTCTATTACTGGTTAATTTTGAAAAAAAAGTCGATCATGCTCAAGATACAATTCTCCAACATATTGAAAAAGAAAATAACAAACACAAAACTATTTTAAATTTTTTAAAAGTTAACCAGTCACTGGTTGATATAATTTATAATGCTCAAAAGCATCTTAAAAAATATTCTATTATCAAAGGGCAATTAACAACCAGCGAGCGAAAAAAGCTGCTTAAGCCCTATCATGATAAGATACTCACTTACCTAAATTCTGTATGGAATGCCAGTAGTAAGCAACATAGTCAAATGTTGCACTACATGCATATACAATTAGCCTATGAAAATACCTCCCTTCTAAGACTTGTAAAACCTAATATGTATGGAGGAAACTTTACTAAACTACACGCCATGGGATCAGATGCAAATAAAACTCACGAGCCTATAAGTGGAATTATTAATGGGCCAATTGGACCAATGAGTGTTGTGCTGCAACCAGTTATTAGAAATGGAATAATGGTAGGAACAATTAAGCTCTCCACCCCAATGAAAACAATAATTCAGCATACTAAAAAAAATCACCTTGACGGAGTAACTCGAAATTGGAATGTCTCAACTAAATTAAAACCTGAAATTTTTAATAACAATATATTTAAAAAAAGTTATAAGTTTCCAATCTATACTAACAATACTCACTTTTTAGAAATACAATATCAAATATCAACACATGATGAAATTCAAGCTTTATGGAACTGGTATTTTTTGTTGGCAATGATATTATTTGCAGCATACCTACTATCAAATGCGGCAATGGTAATGACGATAAAAGTGTATAACCGTAGATTAGAAGATCAAATCTCATTTCGTACCCAAAAATTAATTGATGAGATTATAAAGCATAAAGAGACTACCAGACAGTTAGAAACTAAAACTAAAGAAGCATATCTAAATAGCAAATATGCAGAAATTGGTGAACTTGCTGCTGGAATCGCCCATGAAATAAATAATCCATTGATGGTTATTCAAGCAACTATGTTTAAACTAAAAAAAACAACTGTCCAAAATAATATAGCACAAACACTTATAACAACTGCCACTCGTAATATTGCACGAATGTCACAAATAATATCTTCACTAAAAATTTATTCTCGTGATGGACGAGAAGATGATATGCAAAATGTAGATCTAAAAAATATTTTAAATAATGCCTTGGATTTGGTACAGATTAATCTCAAAAAGAATAATGTCTCTATGTCCTCTTCTCTACCTGACTTACAGGTAACCTGCCAACACGTACAATTAATTCAGGTTTTTGTTAATTTAATTAAAAATTCATGTGATGCAGTAGCAAAATTAGATGATCGCTGGATAAATATATCTGGTGAAATAGTAAGTGATAGACTAGAAATTTATTTTACTGATTCTGGAGATGGTATTTCTACAGAACTACATGACAAAATCTTTATGAATTTTTTCACCACAAAAGAGGTGGGCAAAGGAACAGGGCTAGGATTAAGTTTGGTAAAAGATATTATGCAAAGGCAAAATGGAACAATTTCAATTAAACCAAATTGTAAAAATACAACATTTACTATTTCCTTACCATACGTACAAACGCAAAAACAGGCTGCCTAATATATATAATCACCCATCTCCACTGCTTTTGTAAGGCCAACCATTTCAATTTTATATCTACTTTGAAATTTTTTAACATCACTAATTGCTAAAAAAACTTTTTTATAATTCAGCTTTTCTAACTCTGCTAATCTATTTTCAACCATTTTTACACTACGTACTTCACCAGTAAGGCCAACCTCACCAAGAAATACTGTGTCAGCCTCAATTACAGTAGATTTATAAGAGCTTAGCAGTGATGCAATTACGGCCAAGTCGCAATCTCTACTAAGTAGTTTTGCTCCTCCTATAATATTTAAATAGATGTCATTCAAACTTAGCGTTTCACTGAAATATTTTTCAATTATTGCTACCATCATAGAAAGCCGGTTAGCATCTAGCCCCTGCGTTGTTTTTTTGCCGTTACCAAAGCGGTTTTCAACAACTAGTGACTGTACTTCGATTAAAATACTTCTGCTGCCTTCAAAAATTGTACTAATTGCTGATCCATGACAACTACTTCTGTTTTCAGCTAAAAATATTTTACCTGGGTTTTCAACACCATGTAACCCATGCTCATCCATCTCAAAAATACCAACTTCACTAGTACTTCCAAACCTATTTTTTATTGCTCGGAGTATTCTATAATTACTCAGCTGATCACCCTCAAAATAGACAACTGTATCAACCATATGTTCTAGTAATTTAGGTCCAGCTATTGCCCCATCTTTAGTAATATGGCCTATAATAAAACAGGTTAAACTACTACCTTTGACGTAGTTAAGTAGTTCATGAGTTACCTCACGAATTTGTACTGTACTACCCGCTATAGACTGTACATCTAATGAAATCATGGTTTGAATTGAATCAATGACTAAAAAATCAGGCTTGAGCCGTTTCACTTCAATTAATACATTTTGCCAGACAGCCTCATGAAAAATATAGAAATTATCACTTTCTGCTCCAACTCTTTTTATGCGCTTAGCAATCTGAGCTGATGACTCTTCCCCGCTTACATATAATATTTTAGCTTGGTTATTGTTGGCCAATGCCCCAAGAACGCTACTTAGCAAAGTAGACTTACCAACTCCTGGTTCACCACCAATTAGAGTTAGAGAGTTTTTTGTAATTCCACCACCTAGTACTCGATCAAATTCACTAATACCACTATGTATCTGCTCAAAACTGGTCTCTGAAATATCTTCTATTTTTTTTGCACAGTTTTGCACCTGATTAGAATGGCTACTAGATCTTTTTTTTTGAACAACCTCTTGCTCCTCAAAACTATTCCATTCATGACATTTTGGGCACTTTCCCAACCACTGGGAAGACTCATACTGACATTCTTGGCAGATAAACTGTAATTTTATTTTTGACATAATCACCTACTCTGATAAAAGTTGTGACAGGTCCTTCTCTGTAATTACAGGAATTTTTAGCGCTAGTGCTTTTTTGTATTTTGAGGAAGATGACTCTTGATTACAGACAAGATGGGTTGTTGCTTTGGTGACGCTACTAACCACTTTATGTCCTTTTGCCCTTATCCCACTTTCGATTACACTACGCTTTTCCTGTAACGAACCCGTTATACAGAAACAAAAGCTATCATGTAATTCTAATTTTTGTGGGTTAAACCCGTAAGACAGGAGTTTTTTTATCAAATTGTTTCTTTTTTGAATTCCATTAACAAAATCTTCTGCCGATTTTTCAGCAAAGCCATCAATGGCAATAAGTTTGGAGGCACTTAACTCTAATACCTTTTCGATACTATCAAATCCAGACTTTACAATCTTCTCACAGCGATTGTAGGCTCCTCCTGGAATACCTAAAGCGGCCAAAAAAGTTATAAGGTCAGCATCAAGACTTTTAGTAATCTCGATTAGAATTTTATCTGCCAACTTATCTTTTGTTTTTTCTAACCTCAACAGATCATCTTTTGTAATCTTATATAGATCTGTTATATCGGCAATTAGTCCAACCTTGAGCATCTGTTCTAATCGCTTAGAACTTAAGTCATTCATGCCAATTTTTTGCACAAAATTTAAAATAATTTCTAATTTTTGTGCCGGACAGTTGTTATTCCTACAAAAAAGCCTAATTTCTACCTCATCAATAGGAGAACTACACGACGGACAAAAATGAGGAACCTTGAATTCATTCTCTGACGAGCTACGAACACTTAAAAATTTAGGAATAACTTCACCCGAGCGAACTATTTCGATTACGTCATCTGACTTTAATTTGAATTGGTTTACCATTCCAAAATTATGTAGCGTTACCCTTGAAATCTTAGCACCACTTAATACTACAGGATCAATGATTGCAACAGGAGTTAAGATTCCATTGCGCGACACTGACCATTCAATATAATTAATTCGAGCATCCGCAGATTCTCCTCTAAATTTAAATGCCATCTTAAATTTTGGATGGTGAGCCGTAAATCCTAAATCATCATGAAGCGTAAGTGCGTCTATAATGAAGACCTGGCCATCAATTAGATATTCCCCATCTTGCATAAAGTTTTGGCATTTCTCTAACTCATCTTTAACATCTTGTTTACTACTACAAATTTTATATTCTAATGTTTGAAAGCCAAAATTATCTAATAGATCAAGCTTCTCATGCTCATATGTAAATTCTCTATCACAAATCAAATCAAATGGAGAAAAAGTTAAAAATTGTGCAAGATCAATCTGATCCTTTCGACCCATTAAGCCAGCAACAATATTTCTTTGCGAAGATGGTAACTCCATCTCTCGCCTTTCCATCTCTTTTGATAATTTGAAAAACTTCTCTTCACTGCAATAAATTTCACCACGAATTTCGCCCGTAAATTCTTTGATCTTTTTAGGTACTGATGATAGCCAATACACTTTGGCAGTTATATTCTCCCCAAAACTACCATCGCCACGAGTTTTGGCCAGGACAAGTTCGCCATTCTCGTAGACTAAAGAACAGCTAATTCCATCTATTTTAAAAATTGAGACAAGTGGCAAATTCTCTTTCCAGTTCAGTAATTCCTCTAAGGAGTATACTTTGGCAAGTGATAACATTTTTTGCTCATGTCTTACCTTATCTTTTCCAATATCAGTGCCAACAATATTCAAAGCGAAACTGCTAGGATTAAGTTTTTGCAGCTGCTCTTCTAATTGATCATATTCAAAATCATTAATTTCCGGAGTACCTGCATAATATAGAGATTTGTGTTTTATGATTAGCTGTTCTAACTCTTGCGCCTTATCCATTTAAAATGATAACTGTGTGCCACATAGAAAACTAATATTTTTATGAGTTATGTTGCTATTGCTAGAGTCGTAATTGACTTTAGAACTTTCTAAATCTAATCCAAACAGTATACTCATGTTGGGTTTAGTGTGAAAAATACCTCCAAATTTAAATTGATACGAACTCACTCCATCAGAATCTCCAAGTGCAACAATATCTTCTTTAAATCCAGCAAAGGGCAGAAAATCAAAATGAATATATAGACGAAATTTTTTATTTACTGGTATATTTACTTTTGATC
>DAOWEO010000052.1 GCA_030638415.1 Bdellovibrionales bacterium
AAATGAAAACTGTAAATATAAGGAATAATTAAGATGATAAAAGATATTTTTTTACACCTTAAGTTTTAAGGAAAAAAGGCCGTTAAAAAGAGTGAAAACAAGCGGTTGGTCATAGTCGCTTAACACTCACAGCCACAAGATTTAAATCCCAACTATTAGAGGCACTGTTTAGAGAGCTAGGCCATCCATAATAAATAGCGAACTGCTTGATCGTTTTCATGACAAGTTGATCTTGGACAATACCTGTGACCTCAACTTTTCCAGAGCAACCCAGAATAACTCGTAAGGTGTAAAAGTTAGTAAAAAATTAATAGAATTTCTTCCAGATGATTTTGAAGGAGGACTTACTAACAGGAAATATATTTCAATAACAAAAGTAAGTCCTGAAATAGCGAAGAGAGATTTAAAATTTCTAGTTGAAATAATATTCTTCTAAAAAATAAAGAAAAATGATGTTCAGCAATAAAGAAGATGTGAATATCTCCTGATTTTGTTAGTCCTATCCAAATTACAGAATTACGAGGAGAAGGATCTGAAGAAAGAAAATATCTACTTCAACATCTTAGCATATAAATCTATAATTGGAGTAATTAGCTGGTCTGAAATCAATGCATGTCCCTTATTATTTGTATGCCCAAACTCTCCAGCAAAAAAATCGGTAAAGACACTAGACTTGCCACTATCCAAAATAACTTTATTAAAATTATGCTGATTACTCACGAAATAATCCGGTTGATTATCTTTTCCAAAGATTTTTTTTAGCCTCTTAATATTTACAGTTGGATATTCCATTGCAATATGCAATATATTTTTTTGATGTAGCAGTTTGGTGAGTTTATTATAATTCAGTGATGTTTGGTTTGTTGTTTTTATACGATCTAACCCTTTTTTTCTAAAAAACATTTCCCATTTATTTTTATTTTTTTGATTATCATGAGAAGAACACGTGGCTAGCCGTGTTAGTATTACATCAGAAAAATGAATATGTTCTTGTTCTAATCTCATCGCAAAAGGCAGGCACTCATGCTGATTTGATGAAGTCAGTAGCAGTAAAATATACAATTCGATAGAACCATTATTTTTTAATGAATATCTAAAAGATTTTTTAAATAATTTTAATACAGTTGAAAAATCCATACCAAGTGAGGAAACAGGAGACCAAGCGGGAAGTAGCTCCGCTCCTATAAATCCATAATATTGTGCTTTTTCAATATCAGAAAAATTATTTAATAATATATCCAGTTCTTTTTGGTGAGTCTCAATACCATCTTTAGCAATATTGACCATTATTCTCTTAGTGTGCTTAATACCTAGATCACTTGGCCTATTCCACTTAATATTAGCAGAGTCCGTAAACAACTTCTTTCTTTTTTTGGGTTCCGATATCAATAAAGATACTAATTTCACAACTCTAAAATTTTTAAAAAATGAACTAGTATTAAAAACGTCCATTTCTTTCAACCAAAAAGAGTTGTCATCATTAATACCCATCATAGAAATTACGATATGAGGTTTAAACTTTTCCAGTTGATTCGGTAATCGCTGTAATAAAAAGCTTGTAGTTGTTGCAGGTCTAGCGACATTAAATACTTTAGTTTTTATACCTTGTTCATTTAATGTTTTCTCAAGCATCTCCGGCCAAGCTGTAAAATCCCCGGTGTGTGCAGTAGTTGATTCTCCGATCGTCAAAACTCTTAACTCATAGTCATTGTTAACATAACGATTTTGCTGATGGAGTGGCAATAAAATAACAATAAATGCAATTAGCCTTAAGCCTAGCTCAATAAATACTAAAAATAACATTAACTGGACTATTCTTTTTTTAATTTTTAGTTTCCTATTTATCGTTTCAATCAGATTGTTAATCATAAAAAATACCTATGAAAATGCCTTTAATAATTTATAAATGAAAGAGTAACTCGTCAAACAGAAGATCATCAACAGTAAATCCACTATTTGGTACGATGTCATAATCGTGATCCATCATGCTATCACCTGCCTTATTATTTCTAGCCTATGGTGCAGCTCTCTGAGCATTATCGACTGCTCGGGATGGAGTAAATTTTATTGCTGATCTGGCTAAGGCGAGCTAATGCGATTGCGTTGTTGACACTCATTTTATGTTTTCCTTGTTATAGTATCAAATAACACAATGATACTAAACACTTAAAATCTCTTTTTTCTCAGGTGTTTGAAGCATCCAGAGTTTTATAATTTTATAAATAGCAAAGTTTAGCATAAATAGAAATGCACTAAGGTACCAAGCTTTTTGCATTCCTATTTGCTGGCCAACAAATCCTATCGATACGAGACCTAGACTTGCACCAAGCTTAATCATTAATGAGTGAAGGGATAAGATAGTTACTCTTGAGCGGTCATCTGTTTGGTAATTAATAAGATCATCCTTCACAGATGAGTATAGCGGTTTGCCAAACTCAAACAGTAGGTAGAAAAAGATTGTCCATGGAGACTGAATAGTTATAATCATTAAAAAAAGAAAAATTGTTGATAACCAATTAAATGAAATTAGACTTTCTAACTTATAGTTAAATTTTTTCATAAAATAAGTTACAAAATAGCTTCCTAAAAATTTAGCTCCAGCAATACCCACCCAGATAAAGCCCAAAAACATCATAGATGTATTTAAATTAATTTTGACTGTTGGCAGCCAGAATAGCTTTACAGAAGCAAGGCTAAAGGCAGATAGAAAACTTGAAAACATTAACAAACTTAAACTTTTATCCTTTAATAACATTCCATAAGAAGATAGTGACTCTTTTAATTTTAGTGGAAATGTTCTTGGTTCATATCCAATACTTTTTTCCATCAGTAGTACAATTAAAAATATTAACATTGAAAAACAGAGTGCATTTAATATCCATGGCAGGTCTAAAGAATAATCTCCAACCACTGCTCCAAGAAAGCCGCCTATTAAGAGTGCTGCATACTTGTATTTTTTCATCTGAGCAAAAATCTCATACAACTTAAGGGTATTTGACTCTTTATTATAATTATTTACTAACCAAGCTGTTAAAGTTCCTGAAATAAAAGTAAATGCGACTGCTGATATAAATTCAGCCGCCAAAAAAGTGCTGAAACTATCTCCGAAGAAAAACAGAGTTCCCGCAATAACTTTTAAAATACTACCAACCAACATCGAATTTCGCTCTCCCCACCACGACACCAGTACTGCAGTTATAGGTTCGAAAGCAACTGATGTAATATTAAAAAGGCCAAAGATTAAGCCAATCTCAGTGGAGGTCATTTTATGACTTAAGAAAAAAATAACAAATGTTGTTTTTGTAAAAGAGAGTGCAAAAGAATAAACAGTCTTTAAAAGATAATATTTTTTAACAATATTCATAGTAATACGGTCTAGAAAGGACCACAGACAAGTGCCTTTTGAATATTAGAAGGGATGCTACCTAATCCATCTAAAACCTTTTCGTCAAAGAGTAGGACATCAAGAATCTGTCCACTATACTTATCAGCACTCTCTTTCATCATTCCCATCATTGGCCATCCCCAAAGTCCCGAGAAAAACACTCCATCTCGCTCAAAGTAAGGGTCGGTCAAATAGCTACATTCTATAATATCTTCAACAGGACTACGATTTGAAGCACTCCCACCGACAAGATCAATCACAACTGAACCTGCTTTTATTGATTCACCAATATATTCGCTTTTTACTAAATAGTTTTTCCCTCTAAGTTCTGCCGGCTGCTCTGCCCCATTAATAATAACTTCTGAATTTTCAAGAAAAGGAGTAATTCTCTCTGGTAGAGTATGAAAACGCCCAAGAATATTAATAACCCGAACACCTTGATCATAACATTCATGGATTGCTCCCATGCCTACATTGCCATAACCCAAGACACATGCCTTCTTTTTCGTGTCTATGACATTATTCTCCTTAAATAGTTTAAGGCCATAACGTGCTCCAGCCATTCCTGTTTCATGCAGGCATTGAATACGTCGTCCTCCAAATTCAAAAGGTGGGTGGTCTTTGCGATACTGTTCAACAACTTCTGGAACTCTGCGTTTAATGAACTCTTGTAGATCAAAAATTTGACATGATGATTTATCAAGCTCATTTAGCAAGTCTATATTTGTAAAAAACTTAGAGTCATAAAAGTAGATACTTTTTTTACCTAAGCTCATTATCTCACTTAGTTGAATATCACGTTGGTATAACCTCATTGAATGAGGATTCCTATTACCTGCCCTACGCATTCCACCAACCATAGAATCACTATAGCCTAAAAACCCTAGTTCCAACTCACCATATTCATCTGTTTGCTGTACAAGAATTTCCTCCACAAAACGCTTACTAATAATAATTTCATCAGAAATAAACTTAGGAGTTTCGACAATCTCTTCCATCGCTATAACATTTATCTGACACTCTTCAAGTAACTTAGCCCGATCAGGAAAAGATGCAAAATGTGCCATACAAAAAAGTATTGTCCCTTTTTCCATTCGCTTAATATTTTCTAAAGAGGCACCCTTAAATTTAATAATCATATCTTTTTGCAGGTAGATATCTAGTCCATTTTGAACAACGGCTCCTGCGCTAATATACTCCTGGTCGGTATAACCAACCCCTTCGCCAGCCCCTTCTTCAACAAAAAAACTATAACCATGTTCAACTAAGGTCTTAACATGTTTAGGAATCAGTGCAACACGTTTTTCGAATGAGCCAGGATTTTCTGGAGATTCAGTCTCTTTGACTAATCCAATCGTGACTATTTTTTTAAATTCTTTTTTCATTTTTGCCTCTATTTAATTATACAACTAGATTAACATCTCGCTGAGGAAAAGGTATTTTAATATCATTCTCTGTAAAGAGACGGTTAATTTCATGCATAAGATCAGTTTTAATTAAATATTTCTGTTCTGGTAAATCAATCCATACCTTTAATACAAAGTTTAAACTACTATCTCCAAATTCCTCAAACCATACTTGAGGCTCTGGAAACTTTAATACTTTGTTGCTAGCCTGTACTGAACTTAATAGTAAATCTGAAACCTTTTGAGTATCCGTTCCATATGCAACTCCGACCTCACATTTTAGGGCTACATCACTGTCATTAAGAGTCCAGTTAACAACCTTATTGGAAAGAAGATCTGAGTTAGGAATAATTACAGATGAGTTATCTAAAGTTTGTACAACAGTACTTCTAATTCCCAAATGCTTAACATGACAAAGCTTACCATCAACATCAATCATATCTCCAACTCTAATTGGACGTTCAAACAGCAAGATTATTCCTGATAAAAAATTATTTACAATATTTTGTAAACCAAAACCAATTCCAACTCCCAATGCACTTGCAAAAATTAGAAGATTTTTATAAGTCACTCCGACTATGGTCGACAGAGCAAGGAAATAGATAAGAAACATAAAGTAGCGACTAATAGCATAAATGTTAGCAGCATGTCGTCTCGATATCTTAAAATAATCTAATAAATATCCATCTAAAGACCATAGCAATACGAGGTGGGAGAGACGAATACAAAAGAATGTCCATAGAATATAGAAAGGTCGGTCTATAGTGAATTTATATGTACCAATTTTAAATAGAGATATTTCTGAAAACTCAGCAAAGACAAATAGCTGATGAAACCATGAGTTTAATACAAAATATGAAAATCCTGCCAATAGAAGAACGTTAGAATAATTTCTTATAAAAACTAAAACATCAACAATTCGTTTACGATGTTGCCATGAAGCACTATCAATAAAGGTAATAAAGCTATCAAGATTAATCATCAATAGTTGATAAACAAACCAAACCCCCATAAAGACAAAAAGATTAGAAAAGACCACCGTTTGCACTGATGAACCTAGGGAGAATGACCAGAAAAAATTTAAAAAACATGATACAAATAAGATACTAGAGAAAAATAGAACCAAGAACTTTGATGATCTGGCAAACACAGCATCATAATGCTTCAACCCGTCACCTTTTTGAACTTTAAACTTAAGGCTCAACCATATAAACTTATAACTAATAAAAAGTAATAAAAGATTACTTATTGTATCTAGTAAAATATTTTCGATATTAAATGAAGAGCAAAAAACTATTAAAATAATATAAAGAGATAATGGAGTCTTGCGAAAAATGAAACGTTCATTTTTTTTACAATTAACTTCGTGAACTCGTGGTCGCACAACAATCATATGAAAATAATACCAAAAGAACAGTCCCAGTATTGATGAGGATAAAAAAACAAATAGTGACGGCAATGAGGAATATGACAAACCTCCCAGGCTCTGGACTGTCATTACATACAAACTAAGAAAGACAAATAAAACCTTACCAGAAAAGACTAAATTTAAAATATCTCTTAAAAAGTGTGAGCTATTATTTTTTACCTCAGACAGTGAGATTTTCACTTCAAAAACTCTTCCCATTTTTATCAAAAAGATAATGAGCACAACAGACACTAAGGCCCTAAAGCTCATCAAAATACTGTTGGTCGACAAAAAAACTTTAAGTGCTTCAATTTTATTCTCTTCACGAATTCTCAAAATATCTTTACGTAATAGTGTTATTATTGATTTAGGATTTGAGAAAAAATCTCCAATTTCTCTTTTAATTTTACGTTTTTCAATGTTCTTTTTAGCCTTACTGGCCAGATGTTCTTTCCATTTCTTTGTACTTTGCAAGAAGATGCTAATTAAGGTTTGGTGCTTATTTAATGACCTATGAAGTTTTTCAATTTTAGCCAAAACAGTAGTAATTTTATTTTTTTTAGATTTTAGTCTTCTAATTTCTTTGCGAGATAAACTTTTTTTTAGTTGAAAGATGGATCTTAAATTTACCTCAAGAGCAACTCTTAACTCATCAAGAGTGTCAGTATGAACTTCAACATCTTTACTTATTTTTAAAATTTCCTGTTCAATATCTGCCAACTCTTGACGAATATCATCCAAGTCCTGACGCCCCACGCTTTCAGTTGCAAAACGTGTTACTAAAGAGCTAAACCTAATCTGAAAACCTGAAATTTGCTCTTTTTGATCTTTTTGCTGTTTTGTATATTCTTCAACAACTGTCAAACGAGTTAAAACACCTTCTAAATCAAATGGTTTTGATCTTGATGGCTCTTGGGCAAACGATGTACATATCAGTAGAAACCCAAATATAAAAATAAGAATAGAATGCTTAACTTTATTCATAAAATAACCTCTTAGCTATATTTTAAGAGGCTTCTGAATAAATATCAAAATTAAAAAGGCGGAATAAACTACTATCCTAGTTAGATACTAGTTATCGCGTAGGATAACCTCATCATATTCAATCTCAATTTGCTGCTTATGCTTCGACTCTTCAGCTGCTAAATAAGAAAATAACTCTTTAAGCTTACTATCTATCGCCTCACTGGCGAGCTTAGTATACAACTCCATAGAAAACTTCTCTCGCTTCATAGCAAGTGTTAGTGCTTTTTGGTAAGAAAAATCTGCATCACTAAAATTGATATCCTGCAGGACTTCTGCAATGGCCAAGTTGTCAACAGGCGTAACTTCAAAGTCTGCAATCTTAATGTTTTTTACATCCTCTAACTTGTCTTTATGCCCCTGCTCTTCTTTGGCTAAGTCCAAGCAAGTCTGCCTCACTGTCGGCGTAGAAGCCTTATTAGCAAGATCATTATAAAACAGAACTGCTTTCTCTTCTAAACTAATTGCAAAATCTAAAATTTCATCAAATGTCTTTAAATCCTTCAAATTAACCTCTCTATAAGCGTAAACGTACTACCATTGCGTTATGATCCGATGAGTGGATTAAAGGAAAGTTTGCATCTAGAACCTCTGCCCCACGTACAAAAAAATGGTCTAGAGGATATCCACCAAAAGTTTTAACTCTACCGGAGTTTCTAAAAACCACTTTTTTCAATCCTAAAGACTTTAACATTTTATTCATGTAACGGGTACGTCTTTTAGACCAAGTATTAAAATCTCCTGCCCAGACCAGTGGCCCTTTAAAATTTTTAATACTGTTAAATACCTGTCTAATATGGTTTCTAAATTTTCGATACCCGACAAAATTTATACCATGGATATTAGCCATCAATAATCGCTGACCATTTTCTAACTCGTAGGTTGTTAAAATAACCGGTTTAGGTGTTTTAATAATTGGTTCACTATTTGGCGAATGCAATAGCTTAGAATCCTCAGCATGATACTTGGACAGTGTAATGTTTCCAGACCTTACCCCATCATAATAAAAACTCTCTCCTACAATCCCTTCTAGACCAGAATAAACACTAGGGTTCAATTGACCATTACGACGAATGGCTTCTTGTAGTAAAATAAAATCACTACCAACTTTGAGCCTATTAAAGTCAGTCTGCCAATTAACTTCATATCCCTCTTTATGTGCATTCCACACTAAGATACTTATCTCTTTCTTATCAACATACGCAAACTCTGCTTCTCCTATCTGATATTTAGCATCACTTATCGTAGGAATTCGATGTCCGAGAATAGAACGAGCTGAAGCAGTAAGGGTAATAAATAGAAATAGAAATAGTAAAATATTACGCATAAATAACCTCTTGATAAAATGTTACTTTTTTATCGGTTATTTTTTCGAATATCCTAGTCAACTGTTTAGACAGGACTCTTTTGCCCAACTAAAACGCTCGGGTAGCGAAAGTAGGTAATTTAAAATAAAAAAAGGGCCCTCAAAATAAGGGCCCCTTTTTAAATATAAAACTTTTAGTTTCTATCTATTCTTCGTCAATTTTCAGACCCTTGAACTTATCAGCAAGAGTTGCAGACTGAACTGGCTCTGGTTTGCCATAAGACCCAACCTGAGCACGCTCTTCAGCGTGTCCAACAGCTTTGATAGAAAGAGCAATCTTCTTTGCTTCCTTATCAACTGAGATAACCATTGCGTTAACTTCTTGACCTTTTTTAATTACATCTTCAGGCTTCTCAACTCTCTCTTCAGATAGCTCAGAAATATGAACAAGTCCTTCAATTCCAGTCTCAACTTCAACGAAAGCTCCAAAATCAGTTACTCTCATAACAGTTGCGTCAATGATTGTTCCAATTGGGTATCTTTCTTGAATTTTCTTCCAAGGATCTTCCTCTAGTTGCTTAAGACCAAGACAGAATTTTTGATTCTCTTTATCTACTGATACAACCATTGCTTCAAGCTCTTGTCCTTCTGAGTACTCTTCAGAAAGAACAATGTTCTTTTTAATCCAAGAGACATCAGAAATATGAATAAGAGCATCTACGTCTTCATCAAGATCAACGAAAATACCAAAATCTACAACAGACTTGATCTTTCCTTTAACTTTGGTTCCAACAGGAAACTTAAGCTCAAGAGCATCCCAAGGATTTTCTTGAAGTTGTTTCATTCCAAGAGAGATTCTCTTGTTTTCAATATCTATTTCAAGAACCTGAGCTTCAACTTTTTCACCTACAGTGAAATGCTTTGCAGGATTCTTAATTTTTCCAGTCCAGCTCATCTCACTTACGTGGATAAGACCTTCGATTCCATCAGAAAGCTCAATAAAGATTCCGTAATCTTTTACTGAAACAACTTCACCACTTACGCGTGTACTAATAATGTACTTAGTATCAACCTCTTCCCATGGATTTGCTTGTACTTGCTTAAGTCCAAGAGATACTCTCTCTTTTTCTTTATCAAACTTAAGAATTTTAACTTCAATCTCTTCACCAAGAGTAAGAATGTTACTTGGGTGTTTAACTCGTCCCCAAGACATATCAGTAATGTGAAGAAGACCATCAATTCCACCAAGATCAATAAATGCACCGTAATCAGTTACGTTTTTCACGATACCTTTAACGATCATTCCTTCTTGAATCTGAGCTAGAATTTCTCCACGTAGTTGATCTCTTTCGTCTTGTAGAATAGCACGACGAGAAAGAACAATGTTTCCACGTTTCTTGTTGAATTTAATAACCTTAAATTCCATTTTCTTGCCAATGTACTTGTCAAGATAACGAGTTGGACGGACATCAATTTGTGAACCAGGTAAGAATGCCTTAACACCGATATCAACTGATAATCCACCTTTAACTTTTGCAATGATAGTTCCTTCTAGTGGAGTACCTGTCTCGCAAGCGTCAGAGATACGATCCCATGCTTTTAAGATCTCAGCCTTATCCTTAGATAGAACTAAGTTACCTTGATGAGACTCTAATCTATCAAGATACACTTCGATGGTGTCATTAAGTTTTACCTTAAGTGTTCCATCATAGTTTTGAAATTCACGAGTTGATACAAGACCTTCTTGCTTGTAACCGATGTCTACTGTTACATAGTCATCACCGATACTAATAATAGTACCTGGGTAAACCTCACCCTCGTCAAAATTTTTCGTTTGCGTAGATTCGAGAAGTTGACTAAATTCTGTAGTCTCCTCTTGCTCAACGTCTTCACCAAAGACTACGTCGTACCCTTCCATCCACTTTTGTTTAACTTCTGTTGTTTCTGCCATTTTTATTCACCTCTAAATTTACGATAACTCTCCTACTGGAGAGGAGTTACATATATAAGGTTATATGCTAAAAAAGTCAATATATTGCAATAATTGTTCCTAGATTACCATCGAAGCCAGAACAGCTTTTTAACTTTGCGATTAGCGTGACGCAAACGTCTCTCAAACAATCTCTTGTAATTCTCTTCCAATACTTCTTTATGCCGAGCAGCATTGTCCTCTGCAAGCAGTCTATGCGCCGTGGCAATATACTCACTGTCTGAGCAATGGTTTCCGGACATAAAATGTACAATATGCTCCCCAAGCTCTCTCGCATCGTCCTTTTTGAAGGTCTCACCCATTTTAGGATACCTTTCCATGATTGTTTCAGAGCAGTAATCTCGTACCCAAACTACAGGTGTTCCCAATGAAAGAGCCTGAATATAATAATCAACTAAATTTGTCTCATGAAAAGCACTGATCCAGAGATCAATATTTGGAGAAACCTCAAGAAAGCTTGATGAATGTGAGAAAGAGACCATTTCACTAATTTGCTGCTCTTCAAAATAAATAGACAGTTCCTTGTAGAGTGGGCCCTTATTCCAATCTAGTGGAGAATATAGAAAAAATTTAACTTTCGAGCCAAGGCGCATTTGAATATGACGAATATACGGAATCAGGGAGTAAAAATCCTCAACATACTTAAACTCAGTTGGTATATAAATACCAATAGTAAAAAGATCTTCAAAAATACCATATTTTTTTAAAAAAGTAGTTCTTGTCGGCATCCATAATGAACAGCTATAAGTCTCCCCAATCCCCAGATCACATATTTTATGGCGCTGGACTCCCAACTGATTTGCTACTGAAAACTCTAACAGAGAGGTCGTTAAAAAAATCCGATCGACTCTTTTAATCATACGCCTAAAAAAAATACCTTGATAGCTATCGTGCATTCTTTTACCAATAGTTAACACAAGGCTAATTTTTATATTTGTGTTTAAACTATAAGTTATTGAAGCGAGAGATGAAAGATCATAACAATGAACGAGATCAATACTATTGTTTACTAATAGCTTTCGTAAATCAAACTTTTTACGTCCGGAGGCCCATGACCCACTATAATATGATATTTGTGAAAAATTTTGTCGCAGCTGTTCATCTAAAAAGGACTCTTTTGCACAATAAAAAAAAAGATTATGATCACTACTTAGGCTCTGTGCATCACGAATAAGACTGCGTTCTAAAACATCATAATATGGACGTAAGGAGACAAATAAAACATTCACTAAAACTCCATAATCTACAGTTTCTTACCAGCAGAAAACTTAACTAACTCACCATGTATCGAACCAATTTTAACTTTACCTTCAAACCTTAGCAGTCGCCTAGATGTATCAGCTGCAAACCAAAAAAAGATATCACCACTTTTTTTAAGAGCACCAGGAAATTTAGTTTCAGCAGCAACTTTAAAAGCAGATATATTTTTTCCCATAATATCAATCGTTTCACGTTTTATAACTTTCATTTTCAAAATCCAATACTTGGCTTTATTCACAATTGGATATTCGATTTTATCTCCTACCTGAAGGTTCAATCCACGTAGAAAATAAATGCTCGAAAAGGAATCTTGAAAATAATACGGGATTGGTTTAACTATATTTTTTTTTGTAGTACGCCCTTTTTTTACTTTACGATATAAAAACATAGTCTTTAATTTTTCTCTATCAAAAAGCTGTAGATCATCAATGTCTTGTTTTTTTTCTCGTTGAGATAAAATATATTTAAGAGGTAAAAAGCTAGTACGTGCAACATAACTGTTGAGAGTATCATTGAGCCAGTAAATCAGACTGTAAAAGCTTGCAGTTTTTACTAACGCCTTAAAGTGATATGATTCAACTCCATTTAAAGAAGTTAGCGGGTCAGTTTTTAATGTTATATACCCAGCAGTAACCCCAATATATTTCATTTTATATACTGCCTTTTCACCAATATAAATATTTTCTTTATAGCGTGACCAGATCGGCTTAGATAATATATCTAAAGCTCTAAATTTTTCAGGATATTCACTATCTACGACATCCTTACTCACCTTTTTTGTACTATCTATCTTTACAGCTTCCTGCTTAACACCATCTTTCTTTTTTAGGATATTTTTTTTAGTTTTTTTTAGTTTTTTACTATAATTAACTGTCTTCTTTTTTCGATTGCTAGTAGCTTTACTCTTTGGGATATGTCTCATTTTCTTAGTTGAAAACCTCTCCAATAGATCTGAAGATAGTCCGAATTTAGTTACGACTTCATTATCATTAATATCAAGTTGTTCTTTTGGTTGACTACTAGAGCACGAATTTAAAAGCATAAAGATTAGAAAAACAGCAAGAGACTGACAATATTTCATAACAATCCTCTGATGGAACAAACGGTATTTATTTTTTTTAAAAACAGATCTTCACCTTGCGAGATACGAATTCCTGTGCGAAGGACGTAGATCTCTTCGTCATTAATAAATGCCCGTAATTTCACGATATCCTTTTCAGTGCAAACTAACTTCGCACCAGTCTTACGACTTTCTAGTATCATCTCATCGAAATGAGTTTTTTTGTAATTAAAGTGATCTGAATAAAACATAGTATTTACGACGTTCGCACCACTCATTGTCACTAAACGAGAGAAGCTTTCAGGTGCAGCAATACCCGCGACGCATATGACGTTCTCTCCTGCCAAATGATTTAAGGGAAGTTGCAGATCATTTTGATACCATGATTGTGCTTCATACACACACTGTATTATTGGGGTGTGTTTTGTTATAAATTGTTTAATTAAGGTAATAAGCTTTTCAATTTTTTCTACGGAGGCAAGATCAACTCTGTTAATCATAATAATATCAGCATCATGCAGTGCACTCCATCCTTCTCTTAAATATCCGACTGGGGGATAATTATAGTTTGCCAAGCTGGTTAATGCATCAAAAAGTACAATATTTAAATCTCGTTGAATATTTAAGTGCTGATGCCCATCATCAAGCAAAACCACATGAGGCATCTCCTTGTGAAAAAAACGACCAAAATTATTACCTCTATTTTTGCCAATGACAACACTGCCACTTTTTAATTTTTCTGAGATCAAAACTGGTTCATCACCGTAGATACTAGCATCGTATCGCAGCGCAACTCCATTTTTCAATAGAGCAAAAGAGTTTTCCTTTTCACTTTTATATCCTCTCGTTAGCACCATCACTTTTTTTCCACAATCATGTAGATAGTCTGCAAGGAAAATAGTAACCGGAGTTTTGCCTGTACCACCAAAGGTAATGTTTCCAATTGATATTACTGGTACATTTATTTTTTCACTTTTAAAATATGAAATTTCATAGCCCAAGCGGCGAATTTTATATATACGCTCCCACAACCACCCCAAGGGGTAAAAGGTAACAAAAAGTATTTTTTTCACAACTGACAAATCATCCATAAATTAATTCACTATCTTTCGCCATAAAGGCTCCAACGTCAGACACCTCTCCTTCTAAGAGATGAGGTATTTTTGCTAACTCTTTTTTTACCTCAACATAATCGTCATTATACTCTAACCATCCCATCATCTTTTTCAAAATATTAAATTCATTAGCGTCGTCCTGAATAAATTCAGGAATAACATATTTTCCCAAAATAATATTAGGTAGTGAGATCGGACCATCATACCCCAAAAATGTATCAAAAACATATTCATTAAAATATGATGTTTTATAGGTCACGACAGTCGGTACTCCGAACAGGGCCGTAGTAAGAGTCACGGTACCACTTGCTGCAATAGCAAAGTCAGCGTTAGTTAACACTTCACCTAATTCCTGATTAGACACACTAGGAAATCCGTCGGCACAACTAAACAGCTCACTCGGAACAGATGTCGACTTGACCAAAGTTACTTGAATATCAAAATGCTGTTGCAATGATTTTATTACTTTTACAAATAACGGTAATAAGTTTTGCACTTCAAAGCGACGACTACCAGGTAGTAAAACAATATGTTTTGTTTGCTTTCGTTCACCTTTTCCCAATAATTGTTTATAATGAGTCAATACTGGATTTTCAATACTCACTACTTGATTCACACCACGATCTTTAAACCACTTTTTTTCAAATGGTAAGATTGTAAAAAGAGTGTGAACGTTTTGACTCAAGGCCTTAGCTCTCCAAGACTTCCATGCCCAAGCTTGAGGAGCTACATAATAAAAAATAGAAACGCCACGTGCAGAAAGACGCTTTGCCAATCGCATATTAAAATCTTGAAAATCAATCAGAATAGCCATCTTACACTTTCTCTGCACAGCCTCTTTGGTAATACGATCTAGAGCAGAAAAATAAAATGGAATTTTACTTATAACTTCAGAAAAACCCCATGAGGAAAAATCGGTTAAATGGTAGAGCAGCTCAACACCACAGTCTTTCATCTCATCTCCTCCCACACCCCAAAAGTGCAGTGAAGGATTGAGCTGTTGAAGTTTTGGCAAAAAGCTCAAACAGTGCTCTTCCCCCGATTTTTCACCAGCTATAATAAGGCAGCTATTAGGCAGAGTCATAGTGAGACAAAGTCACCTTGGCACTCTAAGCTATTTAAAACACCCTCAACAATTCTGACAGCATTTGCTCCATCGGTGAAGGTTACAACTGTTTTATGACCACCAATAATAGACTTATAAAAATGTTCATGTTCCACAAGTAAATGATCACGTCGCTCATATGTTTTAACAATTAATTCATCAGATTGTGGATCTGCGATTGTCACCTCTTCATTCATCAAATTAATTGAACAGACTCCCCTATGATTAGTTAAGGTCACATCTCTTCTCTCTATACAGTGGTTACGTCCAACATTAACAGTTGCTGTTACTCCACTAGCGAACATGAATGTAGATATAACACTATCCCACAATTCAGTTCTAATTTTATAACCACGACTCATCACTTTAGTAGGATATTCACCGAGAATATAAAAAAGTAGATCAATATCATGAATCATTAAATCCTGTACAACATCAACGTCTGTAGCACGTCCCTTAAATGGAGCATAGCGGTTAATCTCCACATGAGATTTTTCTAGGTACGGTGTAAAGCAGCTACGATCTTCCCAAACTTCATGAAAGCGCTCACTATGCCCAACTTGAAAAACCTTATCAGTAGAATATATAGACTGTAGTTCTGTCGTTTGTGCAAAAGTAGATACGAGAGGTTTTTCACAAAAAATATGTTTTTTAGCTGATAGTAATTTCTGATTTATATCAAAATGAAAAGCGGTAGGAGTAACAACAACTCCCGCATCAATTTTATCAATACACTCATCAAGAGACGATACAACTTTGACATGAGGAAACTTATCTTGTGCCGCTTTTTGATTATCAGCAAAAGGCTCAACAATAAAAGAAAGACATGCACCATCAGAAGCTTCGACTTTATCACAATGCCACTTTCCTAAATGCCCATAACCAATAACTGCAACTTGAACTTGACTCATTTGAACCCCCAGTTTTAAGACATGAATGGAGCAATACCGATATCACTCTTTCGAATCATCTCCACCATCTCATCTACTAAAATATTTCCTTTATAATCTGCAAGTATTTCTTCATGCTCAACAAGTGATCTTGGAGCATACGATGCACTCTCCATCATTCTAAAAAAATCAACAACCTCTGTTATTTCTTCTTTAGAGTATCCAGCACGACGTAAACCAATAATATTAATTCCTTTAAGTCGTACTCTATTGCCTACTGCAGTACAAAAAGGAGGAATATCCTTATCAATCGCAGTGGCCCCACCGATATATGCTCCACGAGCAAGAGTTACAAACTGTGCAATACTACTCGCTCCACCTATAATAACCCGGTCTCCAATATGAACGTGACCGGCAATATTGGTTGAATTTACAATAACACAGTTATTACCAATAATTACGTCATGCCCGACATGAACATAGGACATCAAAAGATTATCATTACCGATTGTCGTAACATGGTTCTCTTTTGTTGTTCCTCGGTGAATTGAGATATATTCCCTAAACACATTATTATCTCCAATCACAACTCTAGTTGGCTCACCTTTATAACCGAGGTCTTGAGGTGGAGCACCAATTGAGCCAAATTGAAAAAAAGTATTATTTTTTCCAATAGTCATATGTCCATCGAGCACAACATGAGAGTGAATAACGCAGCCTGCTCCGATAGTTATATTACTGCCTATAATAGAGTACGGACCAATGGTCACACTTTGATCTATGGTAGCACCAGATGCAATTATTGCTGTGGGGTGAATATTCTTATCCATCATAACTCCTAATCAAATGTTACTGATGCCATGAACTCACATTCTGACATTATTTCATCTTTATAAAAAACCTGTCCCTTAGAGAGTAAAACACCTCCTCTCATTTTCAGACAAGTTGAGTGAATTTCTAATTCCATCTCTGGAAAGATCGGTTTTCTAAACTTTGCTCTTTGAATCGACATGAATGCCATTTTTACCGTAGCCAACTTCTTGTCATCAAATATTTTTGTAAAAGGAAATCCTGCAACCTGTGCCATCATCTCAACCTGTAAGACACCAGGAAAAATAGGGTTTCCAGGAAAATGACCTGCAAATATTGGATGGTCAGCTTTTGTCTTATAAGTCGCAATCACCTTACTACCAACAACATCTTTTTCTGTTAATACTGCTCCATCTTCAATATTTGGAAATTGGATTTCTTTAATTAAATCAACAAATAGAAATGGCTCTTTATGTGGTAGGAATTTTTTAACAATATCAACTTCATTCATCATCAAACTCTCCTGAGTAATATTATCTATTACCTCTACTTCAAACTACTTTTGCGTACAAAGGCTATGCCCTTTAACCACTCTTTCAACGGCCTGGCAGGATGTCCTGCCACCATACTTTTAGCAGGTAAATTACCTGTTACAACGGCTGCTCCACCAACTTGGCTTTGCTCTCCAATTACAACATCATTAGTAACAGCAACTTGTCCAGACAAGACACAATAATCTTTTATTGTTGAACTGCCTGCAATACCTGCTTGCCCACAGAGTAATGCATATGGACCAATTTGGCAGTTGTGTGCAACGTGGACAAGATTATCAAACTTACTTCCATGTTTAATTATAGTATTATTAAATGTTCCACGGTCTATAGAGCAGTTAGCTCCAAGCTCAACATCATCTTCAACAGTCACGTACCCCAAGTGCCAAATTTTTTGATGTACACCATCAATGAAATTAAATCCATAACCATCACTACCGAGCACTACTCCAGCATGTAGTATTACTCTACTTCCTACTACAGTTTTTGGATACAGGGTCACATTAGGCAGTAAAACAGTATCTGCTGCAATACTACTTTCTGACATAATAACGCAACCAGAATATATTTTTACATTTTCACCAATTGAGACTTCTTTTCCAATAAACACATTTTGGGCAATCCATGCTGTTGGGTGGATTGTTGCTGTTCCCATCTGTCTGCCATCTACAAGATCATTAAACCTTTCCTGCTCTTCATCAAAAAAAAGCTTACTCAGATCACACATACTTTTAGGAAAATCAGAACTTTGCAGTGAGATATTTCCAGAATTTAAAATAGGTAAGGCCCTATCTTCTTCTGTTAATTTCTGCCAAAATTTATCACAAAATAGCAGATAGCAATTGTTAAAATTATTACTATTCCACTTTTCTAAAAGCTTATTCCAGTGCTTTTTAGATGAAATAAAAATAATATGCTTATCCCTAGGATGAGCAGTATCAGTTAGTCCACAAAGAGATTTCTCTGCCAAGTCGTCTTGCAGACTAACAATACTAGGAACTGATTGAAAAATGACTTTCCAATCGATCGACATGTTACTTAAACTTCTTATTGTATGCTGAAATTACTTTACTCGAAATATCTTTAGTATTTTTAGCATAAATAATTGGAGCTGCTCCGCCTTCAATCGTCAGATCGACGCCTGCACTTTTTGAAACAGTATCAATAACTTCTTTAAGGCGCTTTAAAATTGGTGCCATTTTTTCTTGCTCAAGCTGCTGAATTTTCTTTTGGTATGCCATCGTCTTTTGTTGAAGCTCCATTATTTTTCTCTGTAACTCTTGCCCTTTCGTCTGCTTTGCCTTGGCACTCATAACTGCACTTTGCTTTTGAAATTTTTCTTGTAAAGCTTTTATCTTATTCTCTTCACCTTTTATCTCTGCTTGCATTTTATCAAATTGCTTTTTAATTACATTACGAACATTTTTGCCCTGTGTAATTGATGTAACAATTTTTTGCATATTAACCTGACCAACAACAAATTTAGCTTGTGCTGTAGTAAATAGAGATGCAAGTAACACTACCATTAAAAAATTTTTCATATAAATCCTCCTATGAATTTTTTATTAAAATATTTGTCCAATATCAAAATGAAATTGACTGCCCTCTTGACCCTTGTCAGGGTTAATAGGATAACCAAATTCAAAACGTAAAACACCAATTGGTGAGAACCATCTAAAACCAAAACCGTAATCACTTTTTAGATTATAAGTATCATTTTCACCAAGATAATGGTTAAAAACGTTACCAGCATCAAAAAAGATAACCCACTTAAGGCCTGCTTCGCGGGCTAATGGATGCTCAATCTCAAAGTTAGTAAACAGAGAAAATTGTCCTCTGGTGTTAAATTCTTTATCAACACCATCAATATTTACAAAATCTTTTGGACCAACTCCCTCAATACTATACCCACGTAAATTTCTCGCTCCACCAAGAGTAAACTTTTCAGTACGTGGAATAGGTTTATCAGCTATGTTTGTCAGTGCTCCTGTATAGAAACGACTTCTAAATACTAAATCTCCAACAACTCTTTTAAAGTAGCGAGCATCAAACTCGTAGCGGCCCCATTTCTTATCCCCGCCAATCCCTGCGAACTCAGTAGAAAGACTAATATAATATCCAGCTGAAGGTTCAAATTTATTATTTCGACGATCTGTAACAATCGTAGATCCAATTGATGAAGCAATACCATTTTCCAACTCTTCATTAATCGTTGGATCATTAATATCTTTAATTGAGGTATCTTCAAATTTGTAGGTTACATATAATCTTGTATACTCTGCAATAGGATGTCCACCACGTAGGGCAAATCCTTTTCGCTTGTAGCTAAAGGCATCACTCGTTGAACTATCTTGTCTGAAAATATCAAAGCCTGCTGTCCATTTCGTATCAAACAGATATGGTTCAGTAAAACCAAGATTAAAAGTTTGGTTTGTCTTTGACAATGATAGACTAAATGATAGGTTCTGACCTAAACCTCTAAAGTTATTTTGAGCGATGGAAGCCTGAACAAACATTCCTGTAGCAGTTGAGTAACCGGCACCTAAAGATATTTGTCCAGTGTTACGTTCCTTAACTCTTACTTCAACATCCAAAATATCGTCAGCACCTTTACGTGTAATAGTATTAAAAATAACACTACCTGGCTCAAAAAATCCTAAACGATTAACATTTTCACGAGAACGACGTAAAGAGCTACCTGAAAAACGCTGGCCTTCACGAATCTTTAACTCACGCCTAACTACTTTATCTCTTGTCTTGGAGTTTCCTTTAATAACAATTTTTCCAAAGTAAGCTATTTTACCTTTCTCAAAAGAGTATTCAATATTTACCTTATTTTCTCCAGGAACCAGATGTAGAGTTCTTAGAACATTGGCAAATGCGTATCCCTTATCTTGATACTTTTCAGTTAGAGCTTGAATATCTTTACGTAACTTTTCTTCTGAGTAGATATCACCCTCAACAAGATTAAGACTCTTTCTTAACTCATCATCAGTAAACATCTCTTCACCTTGAAAAGATAATTCATTTATAGAGAATTCAGGTCCTTCATTTAGTCTAACGGTAATAAACACCCATCTTTTATCTTCAGATATTGTTACCTGTGGATTGCCTATATTAATCTGCAAGTGCCCTTTCGTTTTATAAAAATACTTCAAACGCTCAATATCAGTTTGAAAATTAAACTCTTTAAAATTTCCAGCACTACTCATAAAAGAGAAAAGACCTTCTTCTCTTGTTTCCATGATTGCCTTAAGCTGGTTGTCTGAAAATGCAGTATTCCCAAGGAATATAATTTTTTTCACACGAATTTTATCAAATTCATGTACATTAAAAATTAACTCAACACTCTTATCACTAATTTTTTTTATCTCTTTTCTAATCGTTGCAAGATAAAAACCCTTCTCTTCATAGTGCTTTTGTAGCTCAAGAAGATCTTTATTTATCGTGCTAATATCTAAAATTGTATTTTCTTTACTTTTTAACAACTCAATCAAGTCATCATCACCAACTTCTTCATTACATCTAATCCAAATTTTACTAATTAGTGGCTTCTCTTTTACTTTAAAAACGAGTGTCTTCCCCTCTCTAAAGGCTTCTACTGACTCAAAGTATTTTAAATTGTAAATTCGCTCAATTGCTTTTTTCAGATCGTAATTAGTTAAAGGTTTATTTTTCTCAATAGCAACCTTACTTAAAATTGCTTCAGACTCTACTAACTTCAGCCCTTTCACTACAATTTTTTGCGGTGAAAACAATACTGATGTTGTGCCAATCTCTCCACGTGCTGCAAGCAACTGACCCACTGGTGAAAAAAATAGTGCTGATACAACTATGATGAAAATAAATTTATATAATGATATCTTTGCTATCTCAAAATGAGACATGTAAAACTCCTAAATTAGTGTGCCTCATAAGTTAGCAAGTATACATTCAAAAGTAAAAAGGTTAGATCAGAATATGCTCAGTGCGTCAATTACACAAAAGTGCCATCTTTCATATGCAAGCGCGTCGATTGATGAAAAGTAGCAGCAACCTCTTCGCTATGAGTGATAACAATAAGAGTAGCTTTAAACTCGAATGCTAATTCATGTAAAATCTCTGTTACGATCTTGGAATTATGAGAATCTAAGTTCCCTGTTGGCTCATCGCACAATAATACTCGAGGTCGCATACTTATCGCCCGCAATAAATTAACACGCTGCCTCTCTCCACCAGAAAGCTCTGTCGGATAGCGATCAAAAAGCGACTCGATACCTAATTTCTTAGCAATTGCCTCTATTTCTGTATGGCTCATAATTCGAGAACTATTCGCATCACCACTCTCTGCAATTTTTTGTGGGAGATAAATATTTTCTCTAATACTCATAGTGGGCAGTAGATAATGAAACTGAAAGATAAAACCAATATCTCTATTTCTCAGCTTGGCCATCCTATCATCATTCCAATTTGAATAATCTTCATTCTGCCAAAGAACTTGACCCGAAGTAGGAGAATCAAGACCTCCCATTATATAAAGCAGTGTGGACTTTCCAGAACCTGACGCACCTTGGATCACATAGTGCTTACCCTGTTCAAAGTTACAACTTAACCCCTTAAGTACTTCTACCGTTCCATATTTTTTACTAACATCTTTGCACTCTATTATATGCATTCTAACACTCCATGCTTTTAACTATATTCTTTACGCATTCTCTGAATTAGTGGATCGTTCTTCCAGCGTTTCATACTCCACCAAGTTACAATATACATCCAAATTAACACTACTGAAAAAACACCTAACACTTCATAAAAATTAAGTGATAGTTCTAATTTTGATAGATGATATACACTGCCTGGAAGTTGAAATAGGTCCCATTTCTCAAGCAACAAGGAAAATACAAAAGTAAATCCTAATGACAAAATACAAGCAATTAACCAAAACAGAGATACCGTACTATACCAAAAATAGGTGAAGCGGTCCTTGGTCATCCCCAAAACCTGTAGCAAGAAAATTTGAGAAGCTTTTTTCTCACTAATAAATAGTAACAAGGCCATAATATTAAAAATAGAAACAACGACAATTACTTGTAAAATTGCCACAATATAAAACTTCTCTATTTTTACCGCCCGCAATAATCCCGAATACTTTTCCCAAAAAGTTCTAACCACATATTCATACCCTAACTCATCTTGTAAAACTGTAGAAAAACTTTGGATATCATTACGTGATGGATATACATATTGCGTAGGTAGTTTTAACACGACTTGATTTATTTTTTCATTTAAATTTAACAGCTCTTGCAACTGCTCTTTTGCTACATACACCACCCTTAAACTTTGCTGATAGAGCTGGCTATCTATAATTGAAGATATCTTAAAGGTATAGGCAACAGGCGTACCATTAAGACTCTTATTGCCTGCAGCAAATAGTAAATCAACTTCATCCCCAACTTTAAGCTCAAAAAGATTTGCTAACTCTTTTCCCACTGCTACAAAATCTCTACTGACTAATATTTTAGTCTTAGTGACTTGCTTATATGATTTTGGCTCAATTCCTTCTACTAAGACACCTTGAGAGTGGTCAGCCCCCACTAAAAACGACTCGGAAGTAATAACAGTAGAAAAAGATGTAATATCTAAACGTTTTAAAGTTGAGCTAATATCCTTAAATTTAAAAAAATGTCTTCTCCCAGATATTGAAAGGTCACCTCTATTTTGTTGTAAACTACTTTCTAGGGATACGACAAATCCCTCCATTAGACTAAAGGTAGAAATGATCACAGAAATAGAAAATGCCAAGCCTAGGATAACAGAGCTTAAAAAGAGTAAGGAAGATTTATCTGCAAAAAATAGTTTAAAGTACGATATAAAATTTTTCACCTATTCATCCTCATTTGTTGATGAGAGCGACTGCTGAGAGTTCCAACGCAAATAACTATCCATAAAAATATCAAGATCCCCATCCAATATTTTCTCTGGATTTCCAGATTCAAAATTAGTTCTATGATCTTTAACCATTTTATATGGATGAAGAACATAAGACCTAATTTGAGAGCCCCAGCCAATCTCTTTTTTGCCAGCCTCTTCAAGAGCTGCTTTCTCACGTTTTTTTTGTAGCTCCAGGTCGTATAGTCTAGATTTTAATACCTTCATTGCCTGTAATTTATTTTGCACCTGAGAACGTTCATTTTGACATGTTACCACCGTACCAGTTGGAAGGTGAGTCATGCGAACTGCCGAGTCAGTAGTATTAACAGACTGCCCACCTGCGCCACTAGAGCGGTACACGTCTATTCTGAGATCTTTATCTTTAACTTCAATTTCAATATCATCATCAATCTCTGCCGAGACGTAGACAGAGGCAAAGGTTGTATGACGTCTGGCACTTGAATCAAAAGGTGATATTCGAACTAAACGATGAATACCTATCTCTGATTTTAGTAATCCATATGCATAAGCTCCAGAAATGGTAAAAGAGATTGATTTGATACCTACGCTGTCTCCTGCTTGATGATCAAGTGTTACTACTTTAAAGCCTTTACTCTCTGCCCACCTTATAAACATACGGTAAAGCATTGCAGCCCAATCACATGATTCTGTTCCGCCAGCCCCTGCGTTAATGGCTAAAATAGCATTATTGGGATCTAGCTCTCCAGATAAGAGTAGCTGTTGTTCCATATCCTGATAAGACTTTTCAAATTGTTCACACAATGTATTTATTTCGGCGAGGGTCTGATCATCTCCCTCAAAGCATTCTAAATGCAATTCATATTCATCATAATAGTCTTGCAGGGTTTGGTATGACTTTACGACTTTTAATAAAATAGCTTTTTCTTTTTGAATTTTACTAACATGCTCCATATCATTCCAAAAACCATCCATCGCTTCCAGATTTTCAACTTCCTTTAGACGAGTTTTCTTTTTAGAGATGTCAAAGTGACCTCCGCAGTTCAACAAGCTTAGCACTGTAGCTACCCATATTTGTTTTTATTTCTTCAATTGCCATAGAAGCCATTTTATAATCCTTTAGGAGATCGCCATCCCAAGTCCTGCCCAATCTTATCAAATATTTTTTGCTCATGAGTGAACATTATTTTTTCTTCTTGCTGGCCTTGTTCATGGTCAAAACCCAACAAATGAAGGCATCCATGAATAGTCTGCCTAACAACCTCTTGCTCTAACGAAAGTTCATATTCACAAGCCTGACGTAGGGCCACCTCTCGGCAGATAAAGATATCACCTAGCTCAATAAATGGTGGTAGAAAACCATCTTTTTTACGTAGAGAATCGAATAGAGGAAAGGATAATACATCTGTCACTTTATTTCTTTTTCGGTATGTGCGGTTTAATGATTGTATTTTTCTTTTCCCACACAAAGTCAGAGACAAACTAATCTCGGCTTCAACTGGAACCGCAACACTTTTACTCTTTAAAAATATCTCCAATGATTCTATTAATGTTGAAAATAGCCGAGTACGGCCTTTTAAGACAAATGACTCTTTTCTCTGAGTGTCGTCAAAACCTAAAGATATTCTACCAAATTTGAAAACTTGTTCTTTCACTGTAAACTCCACTATAATAACCATTAGTATAAGTCAGGAGACAAGATGGGTCATCCACAATTTGAAAAAGTTGTAAAAATAATTAAACAATTACGCCATCCGCAAGATGGCTGCCCTTGGGATATTAAACAGACACACCAAACCCTTACTCGCTACCTAATAGAAGAAGCCTATGAATTTCAACAAGCATGCCAGGAAGATGACAGCAGTAAAATAGAAGATGAAATAGGAGATGTTTTACTTCAAGTTCTACTACACTGTTCGATTGCAGATGAATCTGGTGCATTTAATTTAGAAAGTGTATCAAAAAATTTGGCAAATAAAATGGTCCGAAGACATCCTCACGTTTTTAATATAAAACAAAAAGATATTTCCATTGAGCAAGTAAAACAGAACTGGGACAAGATAAAAGCAGTTGAAAATAAAAATTCCAGTATGAAAGAGTTAAGCTATCTACCAGCATTACTAGGTGCCCATAAAATTGGTGAAAAAACACACAGAGTAGGCTTTGACTGGAAAAATGCCCATGAAGTCATTCCGATTGTAAAAGAAGAATTAAAGGAATTTCTTGCAGAACTACCTTTATCAAATAGTGATTCATCACCTTCAAAGGAGTTAGAGGAAGAGTTTGGTGACCTACTTTTTTCTATGGCGCAAATGGGACGTCACCTAAACATTAATGCAGAAGAAGCTCTACAACAGGCGAATAATAAATTCATACGACGCTTTAATCGCATGAAAGAACTAATCTTATCTGCCAACTTAAATATTGATAATATGGGCCAGCACGAAATGGATAATTTTTGGAAATTAGTCAAAAAAGAAGAACATGCTTAAGTTACGAAAAAAATATATCACACTTAGCAAGCAGCAGCGTTTGCTGCAGTCATCACTGCCAATCATTGCTGTAACAGGTGGAATTGCATCGGGTAAAAGTACTGTCACGAAGAAGTTGCAGGAATACGGCCTTCAAATTACTTGTGCTGATAGTATTATCAAAGATATATATAAAACTCCTGAAATAATTGCACTGCTCCACAATATTTGCCCTATAGTTGTAACAGATCAACAGATTAATTTTACCCTACTGCGAAAAGTGTTTTTTCAAAATGAACCAATAAAAAAAAATATTGAAGAGAGACTTTTTAAATTGTATCCAATCTACTTAGAGAAAAGCTTTAAGCAGGTAGATAATCAAAATTTTATCTTGTACGATGTCCCACTTCTTTTTGAGAAAGAATTACATACTCAAGTCGATAGCTCAATTTGTGTTTACACCTCAAGTGATGTCCAGTTGCAGAGAGTGCAGCAACGAGACGGTTCAAGTATTGAACTGGCTCTAAAGATTTTAGAAAACCAATTGCCAATTGATAGCAAAAAAGAATTAGCTGACTATGTTTTATATAATATAGAAGACTTACCGTCTCTGTATCAAGAGATACAGAGTTTTTTCAATAAATATTTTATTAATGGGTAAGCACTGAGTCTATATAGCCTAACTCACTATTTCTAGTTGGAATAACTTGTTTAGGATCTTTGTGAAGAATATTTTTTAAATCTTTATGAGTTGCCAGAATATCTTGAAACAGTGTGAAGAAGTTTTGTAAGCTGCCAACAACCTCGTTTTCACGGTCTTTCACAACATTTCCTAACTCAGATGACTGATTTTTATTATTTTTAACTTCTCTGAAAAATGTTGTTATATTCTCTGTCAGATCTGATAATTCCAGTTGTTCTTGTCCTTCTGCAATCATTTGCACCTTAGAGAGGGCAACATCAAGCTTGGTTGTAAGTTTGCCATATAGATACACAATGGAATCAATTTTTTTAACTCTATTTTTTATTTCAAGTAGAAGTTCATGCTGCCTCATCGGAGTCATATCATGCCCTTTTATTTCTAATAGATTTTGATCAATAAGCTGGAGAAGGTCTGCACGAAATTCCTGAATTTGAGTAACAATACCTTGAAAGCTTGATTTAAGGTTAATCACATTTGTGAAAGCACTACGCGTGTCAACAAGAACACTGTTTAGCTCTTCACCTTGCATAATCATACTTTCATACTCTTTGCCAATTGAGTTCTGGAGAGCAAAAAGTTCATCATAACTCTCCTCATACTCACCCTTCGTATTTATATAATTTACAAAGTTACCTTTCATCAGTTTTAACTCATCCATCATGGACTGCAAGGCACCTTGCTTATCAACAATCAATTGTTCACTTTCTTGAACTTGTCCCACCTTCGATTGGTACAGTTCCATATATTTTTTTATTTCTGTAGCAAGCTCTTTTTTAATAGAATTATTAAAATCATTAAACTCAATAAATGAATCGAGAATATGATTTATATTAGCAATCTCAAAATCTTTACGAATATTGCCTACAAATTCATTAGAAAATTGAGCCGTCATCAATGCACCAATTGTCTTATTTACAGGTGCAACGATTGCAGCACTTTGACTCTTAATTGTCTCCTCAAATGATTGTAGAGGATAAAACATTATCATTATTCTTTTTTCACCTAAATACTCAATCGGTGAAACATACATTTCGTATGGTATAGAACGTCCTTCAATTAATTTAAGCTGAATCTGATAAATACCAGCTATACCATTTTTCAGTGCATCTAGGATAGGATCTTGCTCTCCGAGATTTGTATATTGTAATAAGTAGTTCCATGTTACCTGCTCATTACGTTCTTTTATTTTTCCTAGTTTCCAACTCTCATAAAAAAGATCATTTCCCCATATAACATTTAAATTAGAGTCTAATAATAAGGAAGATAAAGGTATTGCCTCTTGGAAAAGTCTACCTAAGCTCATACGTTTATGAACATACTCTCGTAACTTTTGAAATTCTAATTTAAAATGGTCAGACGAGTTTTCCAAAAGATTACCATTTTGTGGGATTAATCCTTCTTGAATCTGATCTATAACTATTTTTTCTAACATTTTGTTATTCTTTTTTTGAGAAAATCTAAATACAACAAAAGTTAGACAAAATAGAATAAGAAGGATTACAGTAAAAATACTTCCTTGCATTAATAGTGATTTTGAATTTTTAATTTTATTTAATTCAATAATTGAAAAGAGAGGAGATATCTCTTTATTCCATGCTATAAATTCATTCTTCGATGCGCGAAAATTATTTTCATATTTTTTTAATAATTTACTATATTTTTTTAGCATTCCAGCTTCAATATCCATTTTATCTAATCTTTTTATGATTAGTAATTTCTTATCATCTGTAAGTAGAGATGAATTCGTAACCTTCCTCATTAAGCGAATATTTCGTCTAATTGAACGGACAAGAGGTCCAATGGTAAAGCCTTTGAAGTAAGCCGGCCGTCTTAATTTATTTTCATCAATAACTAATGACATGCGCTCCGATAGACGTGTCAGAGTTCTCCAATTATTTTCAATGACAAAACCTTGAAATGAATCAACGCGCTTCTTTAATATATGAAACAGAGAGAAAACTTCGTTGATTGTCAGTAGAGATCTTAAAGACTGCTTCAAATTACCAAGTGACTTCTCTAGAGTAACATTTTTATCAGTATCAACTGATTTAGATATTTTCTGAACTGATTTTTGAAAAAACACTTCTTCGTGTAGAGCTTCTTGTACTCGATCAGAGGATACATAAAAATTAATTTTTTCTAGTGATTTACGCTGATTTAGCTCATTTAATTTATATGATGATTCATAAAATTGTCCAATACGTTCAATATCAAAAGTACCATGAGTCCAATGATACCATCCCAAGGTTGATAGGCCACCTATAATAAATAGAAAAATAGATACTGTGTACCAGTAAAAACTGCGATCAAACTTTAGTGTCATCTGAAACTCCATGATGAGGAAATATCTAAAATACTTCCAACAAAACATCCTGTTTTAATTGCCCATCGGACCATTACAAGTATGAGATAATTTAATCGAAATTTAAAGAAAAATATAAAAAAATAGCCCCAAATTTGAGGCTATTTTTGATAATCTTTTTTAAGAAATTATATTGCTATATCTTCAAAATGCTCAAATGCACTACGTAATTTTCCACGTAACCGTAAAATTGATTGAGTATGTAGTTGAGAGACTCTTGACTCTGTAACATCCAGTACCTGACCAATTTCCTTGAGGTTAAGATCTTCGTAATAGTATAGTGAAAGTACTAAGCGTTGCTTTTCCGGTAATGCCTTGATCCCTGCCTTTAGATGCTCTTTCATATCCTGAAAGCTAACAGCATTAAATGGATTTGAATCACGATCTCCATCTAAAAGACCCATCATCAATTTTTTATCACCCCTACTAAAAGAAGCTGACTCATCAATATTAAGTAGAGATACAGATTTTGACTTTGCTACCATATCGTGAAATTCACTCTGATCAATCTTAAGCTCATCACAAACTTCTTGCTCAGTTGCAGGACGGCCTAATTCTGCCTCGATCTTGCTAAATGCTCTTTCTAATGTTTTAGCCTTTTCACGAATAGAGCGTGGTACCCAATCTTGGGCTCGTAACTCATCTAGTATTGCCCCACGAATTCTAAATTCAGCATAAGTTTTAAATTTATTATCTCGGCTAGGATCAAATTTCTGAATTGCATCCATCAAACCGATAACACCACATGAAACGAGATCATCTAGCTCTACATTCTTAGGAAGTCT
>DAOWEO010000002.1 GCA_030638415.1 Bdellovibrionales bacterium
ATAATGGTATTATAAAATAGGGTTACTGTTGGTAAGTGTTGTATGCTTACTGCGAAATATCACAGTAATAATCTTGCTTTCCACTTGTACTAAGGATTTCTAAAAATTCAAGGTTTTGATTTTTAAGTTTAATGGTAATTTCTTTGCCATCAGAAAATGTGTATCTTGTGGCACTGTCGACATGAATAACAGAACCACTTTTAAGTCTCTTATTTATGAAGTCATCACGTTTATACTGATCTTTTATATCCAAAATTCGTGGAAAACCATTTGAATCTTCCTTATATAAAACAATCTTTTCGTAGCTACCATTATCATTTTCGTCGATAAATGTTCGTAGTCTGTAGATATTGGAAGGTGTCTCATAGTGAATATTTTTCCAAAGCTGTTCTTTTTGGCAGTTGTGGCACTGCTTAAGAGATAAGAAAAGTTCTTTTAAGTCTTTAGATGATAGGTCTTGTTCACTGCATTGTGCAGTGAAATGCTTCGTTAATATTTGCTGTTGTATTGATTTGTTTTTAACAGATAAATTTAATTTAGAACTTTGAACTGCAGTATTGTTAAGTTCTTTTTGTACTGTGTCATGGCTTACAAAAATAAAAAAAGATAAAACGAGAATCCCGCTAAAGGTTGCTATTGCTGCAGATAATGTAGTTCTTTTTTTTAAATTGATCATCTCGACTATCTCTACCACTTGACACAATGTATGTCAGTAATTAATAAGATGGATACTAATTTTTAGGGAGTTCATCTTGAGTCGTTTTCTACTGCTTTTTACATTTTATATCTTTTCTACTTCTGTCCAAGGAGTTATCTGGGAACACACAAATGTTTGGAGTATTGAGAGTGAAAAAGAATTTTCACAGTGGATAAAGTCAGAAAATGTTCATAAGCAGATATTTGTTAATAAAACGAGTAACTATTATGGAATTGTTGCCGATTGTGCAGATGTCTCTTATGCCTTCAGAGCAATATTTGCAAAAGAGCATGGACTTCCATTTAAAGTTCTTCACCCAACAGGATCTCGCTCTGGTAAAAAGCATCTAAGTAATCTATCTACAGGATTTGATTATATTAAAAATCCTAAAAAAAGATTTGTTGAATTTATCAATTATATCGGTGGGAGTGTTGGAACAGAGGGGCTTAGCCTTAATGATACTTATCCTATAAAAATAGAAAGTGTAGATGCTGGTTCTCTATTTATGTACAAGGTTAAAGCTTCATTTGGTCGAGCGGTTAGGCATTCATATAATATTAAAAATGTAACTCCTTACGGAACATTTGATGTCATTTATGGTACCCAGGCGATTGCCAAAGAGGGACTGCCTCTAAGTTATAAAAAATCTCAAGAGATGACCAAGGCTCCTCATCGTGGTTGGGGATTTAGAAACTTTAAGTGGCCTGCTCATAAAGGATTCTCTCACAGTGAGCTTCCCCCTTATATGAATTACTCAAAAGAGCAGTACTCTCTAGTAAGGGATCTGGGTACTCAAGGTTTTTTTAAATACGTAATCAAAATACTTGGAAGTATAAGTGAACAAACTAATGATAAAGTATCAAGAATGCTAGGTGATCTTTGTCTTGCATCGCAAGACCGTATTGCTTATGTACACCAAGGATTTAATTATAACCTTAAAATCAATGGTCGATGCATGAATTATACTGAGTTTGATACTTATTCTACCCCTTCAAGAGACCAGGCGCTTAAGGATAAATACCTTGTATTTGTTGCTTATATTAATGAATTAAAAGCTAGTGGTGCTATCAATGAAATTGATCCTAAGATTGAATCATTTGCTAATATGATTCTAACTAATGATGATCTTGCCTATATGAGGTCTGATTTAAGAGCTTTTTGCCCAATTAATTTCATGGAGAGTTCTGTACTTGATATGGCCACTCTTTGGTCACGCATAAAAAAGAAGAAACTCTCTTCACATCCAAATGATTCAATTAAGCACCGTTGGGGAGAGCCAACAAGTAGTAGAATAACAAAATGTGAACAGTTTTATTAAGTTTAAAAAAGTGAAAGTTCCTTTTGATATGACTCTGGCCATCCCCACCTGCCACACACCTGAGATAACAAGGTTATCTGTTGGTTAGAAACCTGTTTGACAGCAAATAAATACTTCTTATTAAGCTCGAATACCATTGGAACGACACTTCTAGAGCAGGTGAATTGATATTGCAGAGTGACTGTTTTATTCAAATCAATTTTTCCTTTAAGTATAGTGAGTGGATTAATTGTGTATGAGAGGGGAATCTGGCTTGGAACTATATTTTTTCGACACTGTTTTATAACAGCATTGAAATTTTCAAATGAACTTTTGGTGATCTGCCCTAAAAAAATAATCTTGGCATCGGTGACCATCTTTGTCGTATTGCGAGCGGCACATTTTGCAATTATGTTTGCTGGTAATAGATAGGAAATAAAAATAGAGCATAGAATATATTTTAGTTTCATGATTTCCCTGTCAACTTTTAAAACTGTTCGAACCACCATTTTAGAATACTTTCAGCAGGTTTGCCACGTACATTTGCAGTTCTATCAACGATTAAGTTATTAACATTTGGAGAGCTATTTGATTCTGGACCACTATCGGTGTAGTTATTTTTCAAGTGGTAGCCCCAAGGTAAGACTCCCATAATTTGGCCATTTCCAGTAGGGGAGCCGTTAATGACTTCAAAAAGTGCTTGGTAAACATCAGCCTGTTGATAGAAGTCTCTGGTGTAATTTGAAGCACTATTATCGGTCAAAAGTTCTGGCTCCATAAATGTTGAATCAGAGGCACCTACAGTCGTTGATGGTGTCATTGGCATAATCCATATTGGAACAGACAAGGTTGATGTTTTGGTTTTGATTGTTTCAAAGGTCGTTTTAATCATTTCTCTTGATGGATTTATAGTATTACTCACCGCTGTTACAGCGTGTCCTAGCGCATCTAACAAAGATGCAAAACCATCAGGACTACCTTCATTATAAGCATCACTTTCAAAATACGGAGGGGTCTCATCAAAATTAACACCTCCAAAATAAGATATTTTTAGAGTAGGATAGATTTCTCTCATCTCGGTTATAATTGATTCCCACCGACTTGCAGCAAGTGAGCTGACATAGTCCATATTATGGCCTAGAGTTATCCACTCAATACCAAGATCTTTCGCAATGTTGGTTTGGTTAATTAAAAATATTCGGTAATTACTAAACCAATCATCCCAAAATGCAGAGTCATCTTTAGCGACATTAAAAATAACTCCATTTCCACACTCATTAACATTTATTATCCCAAGCCAGAGGTTAAATGCTCCTCCTGCATCGTGAACTTTCGTAACCAGGGGAGCAAGCTCTTCCTTGGTACTCATTCGCCAGTCAGGATAATCGGGATGAGAGCTTGAAATACTAACAGAGTGAGCATTTGTATCACAGCTATGACCAAAGCCAATTTCCACATGAGAAACTAGCTCTGCGTTCATACGACTTATAGGCTCATCCATTATTGTCGTCCAAAATAAATTGGGATAAGTATTTTGTAAATCTAGAAAAACCATTCCTTTCATAAATCCAGGACGGGCCGTCACAGTAGGTGCTGGGTAGAGACCAATATTTAAATTTTGATCGTTTTCTCCCCATATGGCGTATTGAGTTGGGATATATCCGTTATGAGTTACCACCATTGGTTGATAGTCTGGATCTGTAAGAGCTATAGAGTATCCACCGTTACTCTGACAGGAAGAACTCGCATCATCAAGACTAATGGTAGTACACTCGATTTTGGAGTTTACTGCACTAAGGTCAAGTGAATACGAGATAGCTGCTTGGCGCTCATAAGCAAACCCTGATATTTGTATAGTGGTTGTTGGGGGAGAAGTATTTGTATCTTCTGGTGGGTGATAATTCACCTCGCCGTTATCTGTGTTGCATCCTTGAAAAGTTATAAGAAAAAGGAGTATTAGAAGAGAATTTAATAAACAGATTGTCTTTTTCATTTTGACTATACCTACCTTACATTATGGATATAGCTCTAATCGGTATTAAATAGGATTTTTTTAGCCTTTTTATCGTGAAAAATATTCCAATTTACAACAAGCCCCTTGACCACGAAGTGATAGTCAGATAAAAGCACAAGACAATTGAATAGTAGTAGAGATGATAGACGACCTGATACCGAGGAAAGTATGAGCAAAAGCTTAAATACATTGCTAATGGAATACTTAAAAGACAGTAATTTGTCTGATGAACTCGTACTAAAAACCATCTCTACACATGTCGATACTGCTCGAATTTTGAACCTTTTTCACTATGAATTCAGAGATATTAATTATCTTCTTGAGGCAATTACCCATAGCTCTTTTTTAAATGAATTCTCCTTGCTAGATAAACATAATGAAAAGCTTGAGTTTTTAGGTGATTCTGTTTTAAATATTTTAATCTCAAATGTTATCTTTCATTTGTATCCACAGGCTAAAGAGGGGGAACTCTCTCGCTTGCGTAGTGCACTAGTATGTGAAGAGAGTCTCATTAAATTGGCATATTTTTTAGGCTTAGATAAGGTTCTATTATTAGGCAAAGGTGAACTGCATACTCTGAAAGATAGTGAATCAATGCTTGCAGATTGTTTTGAAGCGGTTTTAGGAGCTATCTTTTTAGATGGTGGGTTTCCTGCTGTGCAGTTTAGTTTTGACCAGATGATGAAAAACTACCTAGAGCTAGAAGGTGAACAATTTATTCACTTTGATAATCTTTTAGAGTTTGATGCAAAGTCTATTTTACAAGAACGTACTATGAAAGAGTTCAAAGCTCTGCCTGAATACGTCTATGAACAGTTAGAAAATAGAAAATTTAAAATATCCATATATGTTAACAAAGTATTTTTAGCTGATATTGAAAGTCCTTCCAAAAAGAAGGGAGCTAAATTATTGGCCAAAAAAGTTTTACAAGAGAACCTTCTCGAGGGAGTTGAAAATGGGGCGTAGATTTGAAATAAATCCAAAGCATAAAAGTCTGACAGTATCAGTGTTAGGAATTCCTAACGCAGGCAAAAGTTCACTCATTAATACACTCGTAGGAGTTGATCTCTCGATTGTCACAAGTAGAGAGCAGACAACAAGAAATAAGTTTAATTGTGTTTTTTCTGTTGATGATACTGAGATTGTATTAGTAGATACTCCAGGTCTACATAAATCGAGTAAAGAGCTAAATAAGCGCATGAACGAGCAAGCGAGAGAAGGTGCGCGAGAGACAGATCTTAACTTAGTGTTAATTGACCTATCTCGTGAAGTCATGAAGCAATTTACTAGCCTGAACTACTCTCTTCATGGAAGTCTATCACGTACTTGGGTTGTTTTTACTAAGTGTGATCTAATCAAAAAACATAGTGAACTTCCACTTGAAGCAGTTATAGAACAAGTAAAAGAGATGTTCCCTGAAATAGAGAAAAGCTTTGTAGTTAGTGCAACTACAGAAGAAAATATTAGTGAACTGGTTACAGCTCTTTGTGATACTGCTCCTTTTAGTCCTCATATGTTTCCATTTGGAAATATTTCAGATAAGCCGGAGCGCTTTTTTGCTACGGAGTATATTCGTGAGCAGATCTTTGAACTCATTAAAGCTGAGATTCCTTATGAAGTTGCGGTTGTGATTGAAGAATATAAAGATGTTGTTCAAGATCAAGAGATGACCAAACAACGAAAGATGCGCGTTGATTACCAAACTGCACTGATGGGAAAAGAGGTTCGTTTACCTACATATGATAAAGAGGCTGCAAAAAATGAAAAAGTAGTTGAGGAAACTAAAGAGGTAGAAGCTGCACAACTGCCTAGTGAAGAGAGTACTCCCGAAGTTGAAACAGTCGAAAAAAAGCAAGACCCTCGTCCAGAAGGACTAACAGAAGTGGAAGAGCTAAAGGCACAAGCTGCAAAAGAAGCTGTTGCTCAAAGCAAAGAAGAAAAATATGGTAAAGATAAAAAAGAGCCTAAAAAAGAGATGGAACGTGGAGATGTAATCTCACATATTAGTGCAGCTATCTTAGTTAATCGACCATCACAGCGAGCAATTATTATTGGCTCTAAGGGGAGCATGATTAAAGAGATTGGTACACGGGCCAGAAGGAAAATTGAAACACTAACTGGGCATAGAGTATTTTTAAATTTGCACGTTAAGGTTTCACCAAAATGGTTTAAAAATAATTATGTATTAGAAGAGATAGGGCTTGATCGGGTACAGGACTCAGCACGAGTTTGGAGACAAAGGTAGAAACTATGGAAAGAAAGAAATCACTCATTGTCTCACTGATCGGGAGACCTAATGTTGGAAAAAGTACATTGTTTAACCGTCTTATGCGTAAAGCTACGAAGACGATTACGCATGATCAGCCAGGAGTCACTAGAGATCGTCATTATGGTATGACTCAGTTAGATGAAATCCATGGTGAAGAGCCGGTTGAACTGATTTTAGTAGATACAGGTGGTTTTTATCCCGAAAAAACAGATGTTAATTATGAGAAGGCTTGTCGTGAAGGATCATATAAAGATCAGGAGCAGGCGAAGTTTAATACATTTTTTAATATTATGACAGAGCATGCACAAACTGCAATTGAAGAGAGTGATATTGTTCTACTGATTGTAGATGTAAGAGAAGGACTTATGCCTTTTGATGAGGGCATAAGTAATTTTATTAGGCAGAAAAAGAAAAATTTTATTTTAGTCATGAATAAATTTGACTCAGATAAGCAGATTGGGGAAGAGGGAGAGTTCTACGCTCTTGGTCTTGAGCCTGATGATATGTTTACTGTCTCTGGTGCACACGGCATTGGTATGAATGCTTTACGCGAGCGTCTGCAACAAGAATCTTTAAAAGGGCAAAAGCGAACTCGTATGTTGCAAAAAGGGGTAACGCCTCAACATCCAGTCGTTGGACGTGTGGCCATTATTGGTGCACCTAATGCAGGTAAATCTACTCTATTAAATTATATGGTTGGAGCGCAGCGTGCATTAGTGAGTGATATTGCAGGAACCACTGTTGATCCTATTGAGGGTTTTTTTGATCTTGACTTTAAGCGTCAGGCACAATACCTCACCCCAGAAGACTTCTCTGTAAATGATCATATGCTGATTAAAGAATATGATAAATTTCGTGAGATAGATGCTTTAGATACTCCAGGTGATGACGATGAACAGATGGATTTTGAGCAGTTTAATTTAGCAGAAGATGAGCCTTTATTAGAACGGGATAATGCTAAAGTTGAACAGTTAGTAGAAGAAATTTTTACTGAAGATAGTGATGATGATTTAGAGAGCAGTGAAGATGAAGTAGACGAAGTTGTTGTGCCGGAAAGTACTTGGCGAACAATTCACTTGATTGATACAGCTGGTATTCGTCGTAAAAATAATATTGATGGATTTATAGAGACACAATCAGTCTACCGTGCACTACGTAGTATTACGGAGTCCGATGTTATTTTGCATATGGTTGATGCTACTCAAGGAATTGGGCATCAGGATAGGCGTTTGATTGATATTGCCTTAGAAAAAGGGAAGTCTGTTGTTATTCTGCTTAACAAGATGGATCTGTTACGCAGTCAATTTGAGACAGAAAAAGATAGAAAAAATTGGCTATTAGATTTGAGAGATAAGATTCCTTGGCTTTATTATTGTGATCTTATTCCTATATCTGCCCAGAGAAACAAAGGGATGAATCAAGTACGTAAATCTATTATTAAATCATTAATCGTTAGGCATCGTAAGATCTCTACAGGTGATCTAAATAGGGTATTTGTGGAGCTTATTGATAAGAATCCAATTATCTTAGCAGGGGCTCGTGGAAAGACTTTTAAGATTAAGTATGCATCGATGGTGAAATCATCACCACCAACTTTTTTGCTCTTTACTAATAAATCGCAAGGGATTCCTGAAACTTACAAGCGCTATCTTAAAAATGCAGTTCGCTATGCTTTTCGCTTAGATAATGCACCAATACATCTAATTTTTAGAACTAGCCACGATCTTGAAGAGCGACGTAAAAAAGTTGGAAAAGTTAAAGGAAAGTAGCTATTACCAATTGATGACGTAATTGACCATGGTGGAAAATCCATAGCCGGTTAGGTCATCATATCCGGTCCCTGGACTCATACCTTTATAAAGAAGGGTGTATTTATCAAAGAAGGGGGCTATGTGCATGAGCATCTCAATACCAAGATAGCTCTCTTTCATTTTTAGTGGAAACTCTAGTCCACCACCAAAGCCGAAACCAAATGCTCCACCTGAGGCATCTCCAATTTCATCTTGATCAATATACTTATTGGTTTGATACCAATATTCTATTCTGCCGATAAAATATGGATTAGAATAAGTGATTGCCGTACCCAAATTGCTGGTATCCATGTAATAACGGTAAGAGAAGTAAATTCGGAGCATATTTATTGAAATAAATCCAGGACCAGTTTCATCTGCACCATTAAAATCTTGAAATCCTTCAACAGGATCACCCAAAAACATATGGTGTTTAGAAAAAGCTAAGCCGAGGCCAAAGGCAGATTTAAAATCTTGAAAGTATAACAGGGAGAAGCCAAAACTAGGGTGTTCATTTTCATAGGCTAAGCCACGGTTACCGTTAAAGGCAGTCATTCCTAAGGATATATTGACTGAGAAAAAGCGGCCATAGCGATAGTAGCGTTCATCTTCCACCACATGAGAGGCATCGAGATCTTCATTAAAGTCAGTAAATATATCTCCACCAACTTTCATGTCTTCATCGTCAATGTCAAATAGCCCTTGGGCATAACTCGTTGTTTGGCTCAGGAGTAATAAAGATAAGAATAGGGGGAATAGTAGCTTTTTCATAGGTAGAAGTGAACCCCTGCTGCTACGATGCCTGTACCTGTGGTCTCCATGACAAGGTCCTTAAATTTATATATAGAGATACCAAAATCGATACTAAAAGCAAGACTTTTTAGACCTGCCAGGTGAAATTCTGAACCACAGGTAAAGTCAGTTTGAAATCCTGTATCGCCTGTTCCTCTAACTTGTTTTTTCTCTAAAGCAATAAGTGCAGCAACATAGAAATTTAGCTGGGGTTCATCAAATAAAATGCGGTGGATCTTTAGGCCTGCGGCAAACCCTCCATCATCACCAGAGCTAAAGTTTGCCAAAGTTTCAAAAGAGAATGTACGGCTGCCTTGAAATTTTAGTGATAGCGTTGGAAGTCCATTTTTTAATTGCCCATTGAGTCCTACTCCTAAACGGCCTTTTCTCTCTGTAGCTTGTAATGTGCAGGTAAAGAGAGTAAAAATAAGCAGTAAAATACGAATATGACTCATTGCGAAATCCTTTTTAAATATAGATACTTAAATATCTTATCCTAAGGGATCTCTTTTTGACAACTCGATGCAAGATTTTTATACTCATGACCTTAAACATATTAAATACACACAAAGGTAAAATTACGTTATGGAAACAACAGAAAATGCACCAAATACAAATGTTGATGATCTTCTCCAGCAAACGGAAATAGGATCGATAATTTCTAAGAATAAAACAGCAGTCATTTCAGGAGTTGTCCTCTTATTGCTACTGGTTGTTGGTTATGGTTTTTTCTCCACCTATCAAGGTAAAGTTGCGCAGGAGGTAAACAATGTATCTTACCGTTTTGCTACTGATGTATTAACAACTTTAGAAAGCAAGAAGCTTACTCCTGGTAAGTATGTGGCACAGCTAGAGAAGATGGCCAAAAAAGTCTCTTATCATGAAGTTCTCATTCCGCTATTTTTTAAAAGTATGGATGAGTTATACAAACAGGGTGATCTGATTGCAGCTGAAAAAGTTATGGATATTGTCACAAAAAACTATGCTAAAAAAAATAGTTATCTTGATTATTTTATCTATGTTCGTAAGGTTGCTATTTTAGAAGATCAAAAGAAGTACTCTGAAGCGGTGGCTATATTAGATAAGATGGTTGCTTTGCCTGTGAAATTAATGGAGGCAAAAACTTATTTAGATTTAGGTCGTCTCTATATTAAGATGGGTAATAAAGAAAAAGCAAAGACAGCGCTATTTTACGTAATTGATAATTTTACTAATGAAGAGTTTGCTAAAGTTGCACGTATCTACCTTGCACAAATACAGTAGGATCAACGTGAAAAATTTTTACTTACCGCTCTCTATACTAATAGCATTAAGCTTAACCATATCTTCGTGTGGATCTTTCTCTGTAAAAGATTCTATCAAAGCACCAACCAAATCTATCGTTTCGATGCGCACTAGCTGGGCAAAAAATCTGGATACTGGATACAATACCGGAAATCTACCGATTGCACTTAATGCCCCACTTATTTTTGAAGGTATTGTATACGCAGGTGATGCCAGCGGTATGATGCATGCGTATAATTTAGTGGATGGGCGAGAGTTGTGGAGTACACAAGAGCGTGGAGCATTTCATAGTACTCCTGTTGCACTTAATGATTTAGTTATTTATGGAACTGTTGAAGGGCGGGTTGTAGCTCGTAACCGTATGACTGGTAAGCTTAAATATGAGCTGTCAGTTGGTTCTGCTGTTGAGTCTCAAGGAGTACTCTCTGATGGATTTTTATTTTTTCATCTGCGAGGACATCAGATAATTTGTCTTGATGCTAAGACTGGTAAATTAATTTGGTCTTATAAACGAGCCGTTCCATTTATAACAACACTCCAAGGTGTTTCAAAACCTGTTATTTTACAAGATAAACTATACGTGGGCTTTGCGGATTCTTATTTAGTTGCTTTTTCAAAAGTAGATGGAAACCTCATTTGGGAAAAAAAACTTAGTCTCGGACAAAAATTTATTGATGTTGATATCACACCAACTTTTTTTCAAGGGAAGCTGGTAACAGCATCTTCTGGTGGTACTCTTCAATTTATTAATCCTCAAACAGGCATGACTCAAAATATGATCGATATTTTACCTTCTACTACTCCTATTTTTTTACCACAAGGAATGTTGGTCGGAACGGTTGATGGAGAGATTGTTCTTGTTAACAAAAATTTAAAAATAATTTATAGAAAAAAAATAGCGCAGGGGTCAATATCGTCATTCTCTTTTTGGAAAGACTCTTTGCTTGTTGGGACTACTGATGGGTATCTGGTAGAGCTTGATCAGAGTGGATTTGAAATAAAAAGCAGACGTCATTTAGGTAGCTATGCATCAGCAATTTTTTCTCCTCCAGCAGTGTGGAAAAATTATGTTGCTTTAATAACTTCGAGGTATCGTCTCTATCTTTTTAATTAAAGCTGGTTAATATAAGTATTAAACCACGCTGTTTTAAAACGTTTGTTTACTTCAGAAAATATATCCATGTTATGAGTACGACTTTTTTCAGTTGAGGCAATTCTTCTTGAAATTGTCTTTTTACTGGTCTTACTTAAAGATTTAATCAACATCTCATTTAAATATACAGGAGTTTTAAGTAAAACTTTTATGGACTGTGGTGAAGCACTGGCCAGACTAATCTCTTGTGATGAATATAGGTTTTCAAAAGTATAGTAATTATCTGTTGTGCCAGACTGGCACAATTGATCTAGTTCACGGTGCATTTTTTTAAGGTAAATACTGAGTGCTTTTTGGACGCTGTCTTTTTTACTAACATCAGTTATATCTATCACTCTTGGACCATGAGTATTATAGGTTGCTGGTAGAGCTAATTCTGGATTATGTGCTACCAAGTCTTGAGTAGCTATGGAACTATAATGTTTATCCCACTTCTGCTTATTAACAGAGGATACAATGTGGCCCTCTTGTAGTTTTAGAAATGTTGTATGAAAGTGAGGGCATGAGGTAATTTGAGGCGCGTGTTGCTCTGTATAGCTTTGTAGTTTTACATATTGCTGTATCATAGTAGAAAAATAAAGTTTCTTATTGTTAAAACCTTGTACAAGCTTAACTTTTCTATTGCTACTGACCGACGCTGGATAGCGTACTTCCTTACTTGCAATAATTGCTGTTTTACTAATGGGTAGTCTAGGTACAACGAGAGAGTCATGTTTTTTAGATTCAAAACGTCCCATTCTATTTGCGATTGACTCCATCTCTTTAAATGTATAGGAGCTGCAAGAGCTCATTAAAAATACTAAAGAAAAAGTAATATGCTGTAATTTCATATTTAGACCCCCAAGTTCTACTCTCTATATCGGCAATTGATGAATAAATATTAAGGAAAAGATACGGTTTTTATCATGTATCTTAGCTAAGTGGTCGATATTGTGGTTGTAAAAAGTTCACGTTTATTGAATTATGCGGCGCGTTGAATGGAAGTATGGTATTTATTGATTGAGTAAACTTTTAATATATTTAAGGATTAACTATGAAAACTAGCATATCGATAGCTTGTACCATTACATCTTGTATTTTACTTTCTTCTTGTAGTGTGA
>DAOWEO010000045.1 GCA_030638415.1 Bdellovibrionales bacterium
ATTGGAGACTTCAATCGCTTTTCAAGCGGAAAGAAATTAGCTGCTTATATTGGAATCACGCCAAGAGAATTTTCCTCTGGAGAGCATGTCTACAAAGGCAGATTATCAGGACAAGGAAGTAAAGTTCTACGATCTTACATTGTGGAATCCTCTTGGTATTTAGTAAGCAAAGACCCTGCAATGAAATAATATTATAATCGAATAAAATCAAACACTGGTAGTGGAAAAAAAGCCATTGTAGCCGTTGCAAGAAAACTAATAAACCAAATTCACTCAATCGTTATAAATAATAGAAGTTATACAATTGGAGAGATCGGATGACATTTTATAACCTAGGATGGGTGTTTAATTAAGTGTGACCACGGTAATTTTTCTGTGAAACAATAAATACTTAGTATAGGATGTGGCGCTGTTTGAGTGTATTTAAAATACACTAAAGCAGTTTGGTTACTTTTAAGCACATTTGATAACACATTATAACACCATTCTCTGTAAACATGAGGTTGTTTCCTACAACCACCATACTCTGAACTTGATATGCCATTTTGGCACTTCAAGTTTTCATGTTCTTAACTAGTTATTTTAAACATAAAGTCTTCAGGGAAGCGAATAATATTCCTTCTAACCATTTTGAGACCAATGCATCAAAGTTAATTAATTTTTTGAAACAAAAAAATTATTAAATTCAGTATCTTTAATTTTTGTAATTACATCTATGTCTTTTAACTTAATGTAGGCTAAGGCAAAGACTGGGTTGGTTAGATGATCAATAGCGGTATAGCTAATGATATCTCCAAGGTAAGTTTTAAAAGCTTGGTGGTCTGGAATAACTTCTGTATCAATTATTTCAGTTCCTTTATATCCGAGTACCCATGCAAATAGATCATCTGGATTACTATCCCAAAACTGATTCCAATTGATTGACTCATCAGAGAAAAATGCTTTAAAAGGGTTGAGTCCAGTGGAGTGATAGGTTAGATCGGCTAGACCAAATCCTCCAAAACGTAGAGGGTTCATCTCAATAGGCTTAAAGCTGTTTGGTGTACCTTTAAACTCAGCATGAATTGGAAAATTTCTAAGATTCACCTTTTGGTTAAACTCTTTAAAAAAGGTTATGAACTTATCGTGAAACTGGTCGAAAATGGTTTTACTAGTGTAGTAGATACTATGAAAATAGGCTTGCTTTTGGGCAAGTGGATGGTGGGTGATATTTGTAATAATTGGTTCACCTTTAGAGTTATAAAACATGTCTACAGCGTACTCTTCACCCTCAATAAACTCTTCCAGTATAAACTCTTCGGTAGAAAGGGTGGTGCTAGAAAAATATTCACCATTCGCTTTTAACTCCTGATCAATTATACCGGACAGCTTTTCTAAATCAGTCGTACTGTCAATAAAGTGTACTGCAGTACCAAAAAATCCTCGGCGTGGTTTTAAAACAAACTTTTGGTTGTCGGGCAGTTTTAGTGTTGATAATTGAATGCGATTAACAACTTCAAAAAAATAGTCAGGATCAACTTTTTTCATTAATTGTCTAAAAAGATACTTATCTTTTAATTGAATAACTCCATCGCTTAACAGTGGATCTTGCGACCTAGTCAAAATAGCGTCGAGGGCATCCTCATGGGGAACATATATTTTATTATCGAGTGATAGGGGAATCTGTTTATCGACGAGCTCAGTGTGTTGGTGGAGATGAATTTTATCAGAAACAAGTTTGGTTAGATTATCTAAAAAATTGGTATTACTGGCAACTATATAATCCATAAAATCTCCTCGTGCTATAGACTGTCATAAGCGCGAGGAGACTAGCATATTTAAAATCCGAAGGAAAGTCTTGCTGAGAGACGCTTATTATCAAAATTTTTCGCGTACTCTACACCCACTTGGAGAAACAGTAAGTTTACATCAATTCCTGCAAGGTAATAAGTATCTTTGGTATCAACTCCCTGGGTCTCAGTGGCGGATATACTGGCATCAAAGACGGTCAGGGTTCCGACTGCGGTGAGATCATTTGATCCACTTACTCGGCCGATACCAACATATGGTTCAATCATTAGGAAGTTCTTACTTAAAACGAGTGCCATATTAAAACTAGAGTGGTCATAAGTAACTGTAGAGCTAGTTAATGCGTCTTCAACGGTCCACTCTAGTTTCGCAGTTGTATAATTGGCTCGTAGTTGCATCTCTAACGGCCAATCTAGTAGGTCGGTAAAGGTCCACTGCACTCCAATGGAGTTAAAGCGGTAGGTGAAATCAGCAAGCTCAATTGGTAGGGTTGAGTAGTCAAAGCTGAATCCTAGCGGTACACCAATTCGGGCATATAATCCTAAGACAGGTAGCTGATCAACTTCACCTGCTGTTATAGCAGAGACGGCAGGAGTATCTGTCACTCCTCCCCAAAGTCCTAACCTGAATCCAAATAGCTTACCTAGGCTTGACGCACCACTAACGTTTGTAGGGACAAAATTTGAGGCAAAGTCAGTCATGACCCCTTCAATTTCGGTTGAGGTAAGGTCGGTAAACTGTGGGGCTCCTGCCCATAAAGTAGTATTAAATAGCAATGCTGCAGCTAGTATCAATTTTTTCATAAAAGTCCTCCTATGTGATAGACGTTAATAGTATAGGAAAAAAAATTACAGAATGATAGAACGGTAAAAAAGGCACCTAAAAAACTGATATTTATCGTCATATTTCTTAAGAAACTTCAACTGCTTTCATTGACTTAAACTACTCAAATGGGTAAATTACAACCACATTTAGTAACATTAAAAAGGGTGAAAAAATGCAAGACAGTATCGTCTTAGTTAAGTTAGATGATTTTTTAAATTGGGGTCGTAAAAACTCTATTTGGCCAATGACTTTTGGCCTTGCCTGCTGTGCTATCGAGATGATGGCCACTGGTGCATCAAAGTACGATTTAGAGCGTTTTGGTTGTGGAGCTTTTATGGCCACTCCGAGACGTGCTGATCTTATGATTGTAGCCGGGACAGTAACGCTGAAGATGGCAGAGAGAGTTAAGGTCTTATACGAACAGATGCCAGAACCTAAGTACGTTCTCTCTATGGGATCATGTGCAAATAAGGGTGGACCTTATTGGCAGCATGGCTACCATGTTCTGAAAGGCGTTGATGAGATTATTCCTGTTGATGTATATGTGCCAGGATGCCCTCCACGACCAGAAGCACTGATTGAGGGGATTATGACTCTACAAAAGAAGATCGCTAATGAGCGATTGTTAAGAAATAAGTGGGTGAAAAATGCTTAATCTTATTGTTGAACAACTCAATACTAAAGTTCCAGGCTGTGAAGCGGTGGAAAATATTGTTGAAGTCGGAGATGCATCGATTACAGTAAAAGCAGACTCTATTTTAAAAGTTTGTGAAGAGTTAAGAGATGGAGATAGGAAGTTTCATACTCTTCAGGCAGTGTCTGCTGTTGATTACGGTGCTAATTTTGAATTAGTTTATATGTTGTGCAACTTTGAAAGTGGTGATGAACTACTTTTAAAGGTTGCACTAGCAAAGGGTGAAGATGCACAGAGCGTAGTAGAAGTTGATAGTGTCTGTTCAGTATGGGATGCCGCTGATTTTCAAGAGCGCGAGTGCTATGACATGATGGGTATTAAGTTTAACAACCATCCAGATATGCGCCGAATACTTTGTCCTGATGATTGGGAAGGATTTCCACTGCGTAAAGATTATGTAGCACAGGCTCAATGGCATGGAATGACTGTCTATCCTGAGGCAAAAAGTAATATTGCTGCTCGTGAGTTTGGAGTTCAGCTCAAAGAAGAAGAGAAAGCAAAGCTAGCTTTAGAAAAAGAGAAGCTTGCCGCAGTACAGGCCGTAGCTGAAAAAGAAACTAATGATAATAAAGACAAAGCGGAATAATCGCAACAAGAGGATATTATGCGTTTTGAAATAAAAAATACCACCGAGACGATGAATTCAGAATTGATGACAGTTAGTATGGGACCACAGCACCCTGCTACGCACGGAGTTTTACGTCTTGAGATTAAAACTGACTCTGAAATTGTAACCGAAGCAACGCCGTATTTAGGCTATCTTCACCGCTGTATGGAAAAGCATTGTGAGCAGGTTGATTTTAGAGGAGTTATTCCTTTTGTTGATCGCCTGGATTACGTTGCAGCAATGAATAATGAGCTTGGATATGTGCTAGCAGTTGAAAAGTTGATGGCACTAGAAATTCCTGAGCGTGCACAAATAATTAGAGTACTAGTTTCAGAAATGCAAAGAATTGCTTCACACCTAGTCTTTTTTGGAACTTATGGAATTGACTTGGGAGCATTTACCCCATTTCTTTATGCATTTGAGCACCGTGAGCGTATTTTAGAAGTTTTTGAAAGTATCTCTGGTGCAAGGCTTCTTTATAACTACATCTGGATTGGTGGCGTTTGGAATGATGTTACTGCGGATGATGTTACTAAAATTAGAAAACTGGTTAAAGAGCTAGATACTGATCTTGATGAGTATGAAATATTGCTAACAGAAAATAAGATTTTTAAATCGAGAACCGCACATGTCGGAGTGATCTCTAAAGAGATGTCTTACCGCTATGGAGGTACTGGAGCAGTACTTCGGGGTGCTGGAGTAAATTGGGATCTTAGAAAAAATAAACCATATTCTGGATATGAAAAATATGATTTCAATGTTCCTGTCGGTACAGGGAAAGTTGGTGAAGTTGGGGATTGTTGGGATCGCTATGAAGTAAGAATGCTTGAGATGAAAGAGTCTCTGAAAATTATTACTCAAGCTCTTGATAAACTTGCTCTAGAGACAGGCGACTTTATGGCAAAAGTACCAAAAATTATCAAACCGCCTAAAGGTGAAGTTTATATGCGCGTGGAAAACCCACGCGGTGAGCTTGGATATCACTTAGTTTCTGATGGAGGAAAAAAACCATTCAGAGTAAAAGTGAAATCTCCATGCTTTACCCATGTCTCGATGTTACCAGAGATAGGGGCAGGACAGATGATTGCTGACCTTGTAGCAAGTATTGGAAGTATTGATATTGTTTTAGGCGAAGTAGACCGCTAGGTAAGGAACCTTATATGAATGGACAACCAGAAGAGTTAACAGTTTCTCGTTATTTTAAAAATATTGCTGATGGTGTTATTTCCGCTTTAAAAGGAATGAAAATAACATTTAGTTATAATTTCAGAGCATCACAGTGTATTGAATATCCTGAAGAGCGTGAAGTTGTTGCAGATAAGACGAGAGCACGTCTATATAATAATGTTGATGATTGCATCTCTTGTAACCAGTGTGCCAACATTTGTCCCGTAGATTGTATCTATTTGGCAGCAGTAAAGCGACCTAAGGATGCTCCGGCTAAAAAAACAAGTACAGGAAGTCCAATTCGTTTGGATTTGAAACAATATACAATTGATAACGCACTTTGTTGCTTTTGTGGTCTCTGTACATCAGTATGTCCAACAAAATGTCTTACGCATTCTAACGATTATGAGTACACCCAGTATAATGTAGATGGGTTGATGTATGATTATCTCTCTCCAGAGCTAAGAGATTGGAAAGAGAGAATTGTCGGAAAACAAGACGCAATAGCCGAGTAAAACAGTATAATATCTTTTTGACACTGGGGTCACCTGCTTGACTCCAGTTCAAAAATATTTAATCACCTAATTTTAACAATTTAATCTAAAAAGTGGTCCTATTTGTGGTCCTACGTCTTGGCACGCCCCGTGCAATAGTAATAGTAAGATACGAGAGGTTAGGATGATCTCTTTAGTCGCAGTCACGGAAGATAATAGACGCTCTAAAAGGAGTTTGGGGATGTCAGATGTATTAAAAAAACTGTTGTATGTGTTATGTTTCTCTCTTGTTGTTTTACCTTCATGGGCCTTTACTTCTCTAACACACTCGTGCCCTGAAAGTTTTACTGGAACAGTTGTAAGTGTATCTGAGCTCCAAACTCCTCTTTTAAATCGCAACAAAATTGAGGTTGTTTTTCAAGTTGATGAAGTTATAAAAGGTGATGTTCCTAAAGAGGTAACGTTGCAATTTATCCCAATTTCACATTTGAAAATAACAGCTGGTAACTCTTATACAGTCTCTACAGAAAATGGATTTCTGTGTGGGCTTGTTAAGTAGGAGTAATATTTTAATCTTTAACATGGATGTTTCAGATGGTAAGAAAATGGATTTTTCTAATGTGTCTCACTATTTTAATGCCACTACATGGGTATGAGTTTTCACCTGATATTATGCAGGGGATGTACTGGCAAAGCTTTCCAATTAAAATGCAAGTGGTTGTTCCTACTGATGATGGTGGCTTGCTGCTCAACTTGGTTAGAGAGTGTGAAAGAGAGTGGGAGCGCGATCTTGGAGTTGATATTTGGGATATTCGTGAGGCAACTGCGAATGATCAAAATACAATTTTTTGGGAAGATAACTTTGGTGTTGCCACTGGATATAATCCAGCACAGACTTTGGCCCTGACTGTTAGGCATCAGCAGGGAGGATTCTTTACTAAAGTACAAATTATTCTAAATGGATCGCTTAGTATTTTAAAGCAGAATTGGTCTAATCTTTTGAAGAAGACTTTACTACATGAGATGGGCCATACAATTGGGCTAGATCACTCTACTGAGCCGGCCATAATGCAAGCCTATATTGGTACTTATGGACAGCTCGAAGATGATGATATTCAGGGAGGAAATGCAGTGATTGATAAGCAACGTCACTATCAGGCGATTGGATATATTTCACCTCTTGCTGCTGAAGACCAACAAATGATCTCGTGTGGAACAATCTCATTTGATAGTGGAGGAGGGAGTGGAGGTGGACCTTCATCTTACATATTATCTTTAGTAATGGGCCTCTTACCGTTACTACTAATGTCTAGTCAGGGTAGAAAACTTTTCCCCACGGCTTAAAAGACACTCTTTTTTTAATATTTTTTCTTAATATTTCGATAAAAGATACATGGAAGTAAAAAGTAGTTCGCCAACATGTATCTTTTTTTTAACTCTTTCCAGAGAGTTGCCGGATTTTTTTTTCCAGGCGGCTAACTGGTTTAACTCAACGGGTGTAACACTTATCCCTGTAAATCTAATGGAACTTAAAGAGATTAAAAAAGGGGAGCAAGATGTCTCTGTTTTAGTTCATACCTCCTGTCTGGACGAATTAATTAAGTTTTATAAGCTACGTGAAAGCTATTTAGATATGGCGATGAATACTAAAAAATTTCGTATTTTTCAGGTAACTTCTTTTGGACGTATTCCAGATTTGGCAAGAGCACAGCGCATGGGTAATTACCATTTTATGGCACTTCCAGCTCTTACTCGTGAGATCTGTCACTACACCGCTAAAAAAGTATTTAAGTATCAAAATAATATTGAGCAATGGCCTGGTGGTCGTCGTAGTAAGTTGCCTTTTACATCACTAAATTAAATAATTGTCCTTACCTTACCTTGGAAATTTGTTATCATAATAGAATAAGTTATTAACACTAGAGGCCAGTATGGTAAAAATTGATGAACAGACTCAGCGAGTACTGTTGTTGTTAAAGTTAGATGCACAACATTTATATGAACGTGTTCAGTTAAGAGCACCTGAGTATATGTTGATATTTTCTATGAAGCGGACGAAAGATCATTTTAAAGAAATTTTTCGTTATCGCTATCCCGAAGCAACTTTAAGTGAGCTGAAGTTATTGTCTTCGGAGCTGATTATTGCCCTTGATGAGTTTTATACAAGTATTGAGCATATTCAGTGGCACCTTACTTATACGGAAGATATGCCCAAGACAGTAGAAGATTGGCTCTATCGCCACTTGGCTAAGTTAGAAAAAAAATATTTCAATTTAGAGATGTATATTAATGCTGAATATTCAGATGAAGAAGTAGTGGATGCCGAACCAGAAATAGAAGAGGAAGCACCGCCGATTGATTTTGACAGTGGTATTGATCTGGATGAGCTATGAGTCTCTCACTCTTTTATAACCATGTTACTGTTTTAGATTATGCATTTTTAGAAAGTACTAGAGGGGTTGTTGGAGACTCACTAATTGTAAATGTAGAGTTTATTGGATCCACAAATGGAGAGGGAGTTATCTATGATTTCTCTTTGGCCAAGAAAAAAGTAAAAGAGATTATTGATTTAGAGTGTGATCACCGCTTAGTTGTACCAAATAAGGCAAGTGATTTAACTAAGCTAGAGATGCAGGAGAGTTGCAGTGTAGGGTTTGGAAGCTTACGCTATCAATGCCCACGTGAAGCACTATGTGTTATAGATTGCCCAGAAATTAACCTAACGAGTTTGGCTAAATATTTAGAGGAGATTATCTTGCCTCATATGCCAACTGAGGTTAGTGCAGTAAAAATAGAGTTAGAGAGTGAAAAAAATACTGCGGATGGAGATCTCTTTTTTAGTTATTCCCATGGACTCAAACAGCATTATGGTAATTGCCAGCGTCTGCTACATGGGCATCGTAGTACACTTAAAGTATTTCGTGGTGGTAAGCGAGACGGAAAGTTAGAGTCTTGGCTTATTAAGGATACATTTGATGCAAATATTCATTTTGCTTTTTGGGATAATATTATCAATAAAGAGGAGATTAGTGCTCTTTTACCAGATGCTAGTCAAAAATATGGAAAGTTACCTGCTGGTAGTATTGTTGAAATCGCTTATGAATCAGATCAAGGAGAGTTTCAGCTTTTTATTGATTCAGCTGCAGTGCATGTACTGCCAATTGAGACGACAGTGGAAAATCTATCATCCTACTTTTTGCAAATCCTCCAACACAAGCTGCCACAGCTAGATAATTTGGAAGTTTGGGCATTTGAAGGTATTGGTAAAGGGGCAAAATCCTCAGTTTGAGTAAAAGCTTGAAAAATATCAAATATCTAGCATAATATTAATATGCGCAATGTGTTACTAATTTATATTTTTTTAAGTTTTCTGAGCCTAGGAACTAGAGTCGAGGCAGCGTTCTACTCTACTTTGCAAGGTGAATTTTCAGGATGGGTCTCGAAGCTAAACACAGCAGCAGAGCTTGTGCGTTTCAAAGTTGTATTTGATAATTTAAAATACCTAAATAAAGGTGACGCAGTTGCCTTTTGGAATGATGGTTCACCTGGCCAAAAATGCAAGGGGTACATTATTGGTAAAAGTGTAAAATATATTTTAGTAAAAGTTAATGATATGAACCAGTGCGAGCGGATGGCGAATCTTGCTGCCGGTAGTTACACACTATTTTTCAGTCAAGACCTATTGAATAATTTAAAGATGGGTAAGGAATTAGTAAAGGTACTACTCAAAAAACACCTTGCCCTTGAGGGAAAGATGAGTAGACAGACGAGGCACCTCGAATCTTATCTGGATAAGATGTCAGCGGTTAATATTAGGTACCAGGTTTTACGTGAAAAATTAGAGAAAGAGTGGCGTGATGAGATTGCATTCTTAGAAGAGGATCGCTTAAGTTTAGTAACAGAACATGAGCAGGTTAAAACACGCCTTAATGATGTTAATTTTAAGCTAGAAAAGTACCATGTCTCTGATGATAATTTTATGTTAGACAGGTGGTCACTGAATCCTGCCGAATACGTCCCACGCTAGAGCGCATAGCGTTACAAAATAAAATAACTTCTGGTTTTTCCATCTATTTTATGGCATTGTTTTTTATCCTGACAGCAGGGTTTTCACTGTTTTTAATATTGTAACAAAGGATTTTGAATGATTTCTCGTCTCTTATTACTGATATCACTTTTAGCGGGTCTATCAATGTTAAGTGTTGAAGCGGCTAAGGGGCCAGGTCGCTTTGATGCTCCACAAGGTGGAACATTTAACTTTAATCTATCCAGCACTCCTCCAACTCTAAATCCGCTATCATCTACAGACCACTATGCTTCTATTATTCAGGGATATGTTTTTGAAGGCTTACTGACGCGAGATCCAGATACATATGAGTGGGTTCCTTCGCTAGCAACTGCTTGGACCATTGCAAAGGATGGAATGTCTTTTACATTTACTCTACGTGCAGGGGTGGTATGGCAAGATGGAAAGCCACTAACTGTTGAAGATGTGAAGTTTAGCTTTGATGCTATTATGCATCCTGAAAATAAGTACCATACAGCACATATGAAATCTTACTATGAAAATATTAAGGGTGTAGAAATTGTTAACCCAACTACAGTTAAATTTTTGGTAAAGACAAATTATTTTAAAAACTTTGATACTGCCGCAGGCCTCTCTGTTATACCTAAGCACATTTATGAAAATCCAACTAAGAAGCAGAAGAAAAAGCTGAATAAAATGATAACTGGTTCTGGGCCATACTTTTTGAAAAGTTTTAAGCGTGGACAAAAAATTGTTTTACAAAAAAATGAAAAGTGGTGGGGAGCTAAGGTTGATTACAATAAAGGTGGTAGTAATTTTAAACGCATCTACATGAAGTTTATCAAGCAGGACACTATAGCGATTGAGACTCTTAAAAAGGGGAAGCTTGATTTTGTGGGGCTGACTACTGAAGATTACATGAAAAAAACTACAGGACCAATGTGGGGGAAGAAGGTTTTCAAAAAGAAAGTCGTTAACGATGCTCCTCAGGGATACAGTTTTATTGGATGGAATCAGAAAAAACCAATATTTCAAAGTCGTAATGTTCGTCTCGCACTATACCACCTTGTAAATAGAGGTCTAATGGTAAAGAAATTTCTTTATGACATGGAAGAGATGGCAATTGGTCCTTGGTATAAAAGAAGTATCTATGCTGATAATACAATCAAGCCAATTCTGTTTAATCCTACGAAAGCACTTAAGCTACTTCGTGCAGATGGTTGGAAAGATAGTGATAAAGATGGAATTTTAGATAAGGTTATTAATGGTAGAAAGACTAAAATGAGTTTTACTATTTTAGAGCCTAGAAAAGAGTTTGAAAAATATCTTACTGTATTTAAAGAAGATGCAAGACAGGTTGGGGTTGAAGTTAAAATTCAATCAATAGAGTGGAGTTCATTTTTAAAGCTACTTGATGAGAAAAACTTTGATGCTGTTCGTTTAGCTTGGTCTGGTGGATCTGTTGATCTTGATCCAAAGCAAATTTGGCACTCTGATTCTGCGCGAGCTGGTGGATCTAACTTTATTAGTTATAAAAATAAAAAAGTTGATAAGCTGATTGACGAGGCGAGACTGCTAATGGATCGAAAACAGCGAATCGTAAAGTTAAAAGAGGTTTTTAGAGAGATTGCTAAAGACGTTCCTTATGTATTTTTCTTTAACAAAAAATACTCTCTTTATGGACATAGTAAGAAGATGAATATGGCCAAGGATACCTTTAATTATACTATTGGTTATGACTTTTGGTGGATTGAGAAATAAGCTTAGATTAGGAGTATAACGGTGTCTTTACCTTTATATATATTACGACGTATTTTAATGATGATTCCAACTTTGTTTGGAATTACATTAATTGTATTTACAATTATTAACCTCGCTCCTGGTAGTCCTATCGAGCAAAAGATTCAGCAAATTAGATTTGGCAGTAATGGAAGTAATGTATCTTCTGGGACTTCAAGTCAAGATAGTGCAGTTTCACAAGAGGTTATTGAAGCGCTGCGAAAGCAGTACGGCTTTGATAAACCGCTTCATATTCGTTATTGGTTATGGCTTAAAAACCTTTCCAAGTTGGAATTTGGAGAGAGCTTTACATACGAAGAGCCAGTACTTGATGTGATTGTTAGTAAGTTTCCGGTCTCAATGCAATTTGGTATTTTCTCTTTTATATTAAGTTATCTTATATGTATTCCTTTAGGTGTGATGAAAGCCGTGAAGCACGGAACGCCTTTTGATCTAATTACAAGTTTTGGTCTATTTGTTATGTACTCTATTCCTTCATTTATGTTGGGTATTTTACTTATTGTTTTTCTATCCGGTGGTCAGTTTTTTGATCTATTTCCTATCGGAGGATTTGTCTCGGATGCATATGATGATTTAGGTTTTTGGGCACAGATTGGAGATCGAATGTATCATGCGGCACTTCCGCTGACTTGTTATGTTATTGGATCATTTACTACGTTGACTCTGCTGATGAAAAACTCACTGCTTGAAGAGATTAAAAAGGATTATATTCGTACTGCCAGGGCTAAAGGTCTTTCAGAAAAAGCAGTATACTTTAAGCATGCATTACGTAATGCCTTGATTCCTATTGCAACTGGAATTGGTGCTTTTTTAGGACTATTCTTTGCAGGGTCAATGCTACTTGAAACCATCTTTCAACTTGATGGAATGGGGCTACTTAGTTACCAAGCAACTTTAGAACGTGATTATAATGTTATTATGGGACTTCTTTTTGTGCAAAGTATGTTTATGCTTTTAGGAAATCTTATTAGTGATATTACCTATGTATTTGTTGATCCAAGGATAGACTTCTCATGATTGAACGACTATTGACAAAAGAAATTCACTTGAAGCGCTGGCGTAGATTTAAAAAACGTAAGTTGGCTTATTATGCTCTCTTTTTATTTTCAGCAGCACTGTTAGTGACTTTCACTGCAGAGTTCATTGCCAACAGTAAGCCCATTATCATGAGCTACCAGGGTAAGATCTTTTTTCCAGTTGTAAAACAATATACTGCAGCAGAGTTTGGTGTTACGGATCGTCTTATTATTAAATATAAAGATTTAAAGCTGGGTGAAAATGACTGGGCACTGTGGCCAATTGTTCGTTGGGATCCATTTGAAAGTAATCGTGATGTAGATAGTTATCCTTCGCCTCCAACTATCGACAATCTATTTGGAACTGATGACCGTGGTCGTGATGTGTTTACTAGAATTTTATATGGTTTTCGCTATAGTATTACCTACGCTGTTAGTGTGTGGTTTATCTCATATCTTCTAGGTATTATTATCGGAGGAAGTATGGGGTTTTTTGGTGGCAAGCTAGACTTTATTGGTATGCGCGTAGTCGAAATGCTTAGTACAATTCCTTATCTGTTTTTGCTGATTATCTTGGTTTCTATTTTTAAGCCCAGTCTATTACTACTAATTTTTATAACTAGTATTTTTGGTTGGATTGGAATTAGCTACTATCTACGAGCAGAATTTCTAAAAAATAGAAAAAAGGAGTTCGTAGAAGCTGCTAGGGCACTTGGGGTTTCTAACTACAAAATTATTTTTAAACATATCCTACCAAACTCTCTCTCTCCAATTGTAACTTTTGCACCATTTTTTATTGCGATGCAAATTGTTGGATTGGCAGGGTTGGATTACTTGGGATTTGGTTTAGAGGTTCCTACTCCTAGTTGGGGAGAGTTACTAAATCAAGCACAAAAATGGTTTACTATTGCTTGGTGGCTAGCTGTTTATCCTTCTATCGCTCTGTTTGTTACTCTTACTTCTTTGAACTTAGTTGGAGAAGGGGTACGTGATGCAATGGATCCTAATTTAGTATAATTTTTTTCTGGAGCTTTTATGAAACAACTATTTTTAATAGGAAGTATCCTATTTACAACTACCGTTTTAGCTAAATTTAATAACGAGAGTGAAGTATCACTAATGAAAACTGGAGGTAACTCGGATAGTGCTACCTATGGATTAAAATCAAAGTCTGATTACACACTAGATAAAAACCTTTTTGCTTTCGCTGCAGCATACAATTTTGCTGAAAGTAACGAAGTAACCTCAACAGAAAATTGGAAGTTTGGAGTTAAGTATAATAGAGAGCTATTTACTTCACTTGGTCTGTATTTAGGAGAGCTTGTAGAGTCTGACCGCTTTACCGGTTTTGATAAACGTTATAATAGTGATCTGGGTCTATTTTACTCATTTTTTAAATCTGACAAAACGGAATTAAAAGCAGAGCTTGGTTATAGATATACAATTGAGGAAGACCTAATTGGTGAGAGTGAAAACTATTCTAAAATGCGTCTTTTTTCCGAGTACTCACTTGCGCTTAATGAAAATGTAAAATTTAAGTATTGGCTTGAGTATGTACCTAATCTAACTGAAAGTGGACAGTACCAACTGTCAATGGAGCCTGTTGTTGAAGTGGTTCTGGCAAAAGAGCTATTTTTTAAGGTCTCTTATGAGTGGAAGTATGAAAATACTCCTGTTGCGGGTAAGAGCAAACAGGATTATGCATTTAAAACATCACTATTAGCCACTTTTTAATATTATGCTAAAAATTCTGACTATTTTTTTTTTCTCTCTACCTTTTTTGGTAGAGGGAAAGCCTTGTCAGTTTAAAAAGATTCCTCTGCAATATGCAAAAAATGTAACTCTGCACAAATTACAAGATATCTATAGAATTGATATTAAAGGTGAGCAGCCACTATTTTTATATAAAAAAGATGGTGCTACGTGTGGAGAAGGTCGATATATAAAAATACCGATCAAAAAAATAGCTACTTTTTCCACAACTTATATTGGATTTTTAAATCGTTTAGAATCTTTAGGTAGTGTGCAGTTCGTTTCAACAATGAAGTATGTCTTTTCTAGTACTGTAAAAAACAGTTTTAAAAATGGAAAAATTGTAGAGTTAGGTTATCCTCCCCGTAGTGAACTTATATTAAAGCATCGTCCAGATGTTATTTTAGATTTTCCTCCTTTAGGAGTGATGCCCACGTACTTGCGGCCAACTATTCAGGCTAAAATACCAGTTGTCTTTATCAAGGAGCATTATGAACAGCACCCCCTTGCTAGAGCGGAGTGGATTAAGGTTTTTGCTCTTTTAGTTAATAAAGAGAGTGAGGGAAATAAAATTTTTAATAAGATGGTTTCTAGATATAAAAAGATTGAGCAGCAAATTAGCAGTGTCGACCATAAAAATAGACCTGTCACTTTAGTGGGTAAATTACTACACGGAGTTTGGCATGCGCCGGCCAAAAAAAGTTATCTAGTACAATTTCTAAGAGATTTAAATGTAGAATATCTTTTTTCAAATAAAACAGCTGGTAGATTGTTACTACCATTTGAAGAAGTTCTAAAAGCATCTACAAAGGCATCTTTTTGGTTACCACAAGCCTTGTGGCAAAAACAAAAAGATATCTTTAAATCAGATCGTAAGTATCGTCTACTCAATGAGCAACTTAAAAAGAATATTTTTAGTAATAGCCTAAATATTGGAGTTCATGGTGGGAGTGACTACTGGGAAAGTGGTGTTGCTTATCCTGATCGCATTTTAAGTGATCTTGCACAAATCTTTTATCCAAAAATAGTAAAGAAAAAAAAGTTTTTCTACTACCAGAAGCTATAGATGAGTTATAAAAAAGTAACACTATTATTGACTGCTTTCATTATCCTTTTTGGGCTATTAACAATAGTTATTGGCCCTGGAATGGTAATCTCTTTTCCTCTTGCAGGTGAAGACTTAGAACTCTTTAAAACATTTTTTTGGAATATTCGTTTTCCTCGCACCATCGTTGCATTTTTTTCTGGAGGATCTTTAGCTCTGGTGGCACTACTTTTACAAACTTATTTTCAAAATCCACTCGCCGGTCCATTTGTATTAGGTATTCATAGTGGAGCCTCCTTAGGCGTGGCACTATGGATATTCTTTTTTGAATCACTTTCTGTTGGTAGTTCAATGTTGCTTGAGTGGGGACAAATTCCATTTGCGTTTTTAGGGGCTGGATTTATTATGCTACTTTTGGCATCCCTACTACAAAAAAACTTTTCTAAAGTATTACTGTTAGTAGTGGGCCTGGTTTTTAGCTACTTCGTATCAGGAATTATAAATATTCTAATTAGTATGAGTGACTCGGTACAGATCAAAAACTTTGTTTTGTGGAATCTTGGTAGCTTTGATAAGTTGATTGGAAGCTCCCTTGGTATATATGTATTGTTAATTGTTGTGGTTTCTCTATCCGCACTGCTTATTGCACCAGCATTGAATGCTCTGACGATAGGTGAAGAGTACGCAATAAGTGTTGGGGTTTCTCTAAAAAATGTTCGTAAGATTCTACTTGGCATTTCCGCTCTATTAACTGCAATTGTAATATCATTTTGTGGCCCAATTGCTTTTATTGGTATTATCTCTCCACACATATTACGCCGTCTGGTTAACGGGAATGACCATCGGTTTTTGATACCCTTAGTCTTTTTAGTAGGTGGTATTTTGGCGCTGATGGCAAATTTCTTTGCAATGTCGCTGCCATGGTTTCAACTTCCACTGAATGCTGTCTTAGGTCTTTTCGGAGCACCAATTCTTTTTGTGATTTTAAGCTCAAAGCAGATGCGAGGTATTAATTGAACCAGCTCTCTTTTGAACATTGTGACTTTGGACGAGGGGATAGTACTCTTATAAAGGATCTATCACTTAACTTAGAAGAGTCAACAAGCATCGTCTTACTTGGTAAAAACGGTGTAGGAAAAACAACTTTTTTTAAAACACTTCTTACAACTATCCCGCTGCTTGGTGGTGAAATTAAGTATAATGGAAAAAACTTCTTTAAAATTACTCCTATTGAGCGAGCGAAGATTTTTAGCTTTTTATTGACGAGTAAAACATTTGATATGTTTTTAAAGGTGGAAGATCTTTTACATCTTGGCCGTTTTCCACACGTTCATGGATGGGGAAGACTCACTAAAGATGATCACAAAGTCGTTGATGAATTTGTAGAGATATTTCATTTAAAAGAGTTTTTAGGTGAGAATTTTTCCTGTCTAAGTGACGGAGAGAAGCAGAAGTGTCTGTTGGCCAGAACTTTTATTCAAGATACTCCTAATGTCTTTTTAGATGAGCCAGGATCATATTTAGATATTAAAAATAAACTAGAGCTTTTTCTAACAATTAAAGAGTTAGC
>DAOWEO010000163.1 GCA_030638415.1 Bdellovibrionales bacterium
AGAAGTTTTTTAATCTCATTAGAGCTTTTATGTTTTCCTAAATCAAAATTAATATTTACTCCTGCCATGACTTCATATTTTCCATAAGGGTCATTTGAGAGTGAATCAGTGAAGCTGTCTCCACGACCAAAGCCTTTAAATGAGACGAATAGATCAACATTTGACTTATCTTTTTCATTTTCAATATTCAGTCGAGATCTAATAATTTCTGATCCATCATTTACTTGTTGGTATGTAGTTCCCTTCAAAATAATTTTCTTAATTTCAATAGGTGATCTATGTTTTAAAAAGTGGTTGCTGTGAGGTAACGTTGCATGGAGGTTGTGAATATTAAGTTGTTTTTTTACCTCTAAAACTCTATTGATTTTTAAGATATCAATGTCAATTTGAGTGATAATTGTTTGAAGATTATTTTCTCGATTAATCAATTCTACTTCAGAGGTTAGCAGTTCAGAATGGCTGATAATACCCGATTTACGTTTAATGATATTAAGACGATGTAGCTCTTTAAAGCGTTTTAGAGATAAGAGCGAATTGCTTTTTTCAGCTTTGAGCTTGGCGATATCCCAATAAATTTCAATTGCATTGACTAAAATTATATTTTTTTCATTATGAATTTTAGTACTGACTTCAGATTCTCGTTGCTTAGCAAAGTTTTTATTGAAAAAGTATTCACGACTTTTGAAATTTCTTACAAGAGGAACAAAAAATGACGCTTGGTAAAAACTTTCAGTGGTATCTAGGGACATGTTCGGCTGAGCAGGTAATGTAGTAAAGTCTCTTTTATCTATACCTAGTGCTAATTCATATTTAAAACCTAGGGAAGTCATCTGTTGGTATTCAACTGAAAACCCCAAACTCTCTTTTTTTGAATCAAGTGTCATTGGTGGGTTGGGGAATAGTTCAGACGTAATAGTAAATAGCTTACCACTTAGCTTGCCATCTAACATGGCATCGGTACTATCACTATCGGCTTGAGCTTGATTTAAATATTCATATTGAATTTGATATTCAGTTGATGTTTCAAGAAAAGTTGCTAATTTTGAAATACCTATTGTTCCTTCTGCTTGAAGAGATTTTGGGGCAATTAGACTTGCAGCGAAAATAGCTAGGATGACAGCTGATGTGCTATTGTTCATTTTTATTTTTTTAAATTTGTTACCCATTTCTACTCCAACGTAAATAAGACAAGGGATAAATAGTAGTACTACAGTTGTTGAAAAAAGCAGTCCGTAGAGAATAGCTAGAGAGAGGGGAGATAACAATGAGTCATACCCTCCAATTGCATAGGCAGTAGGAATTACGGCTAGAACTGTACTAATTGTTGTCAAGGAAATGGCACGTAATCGTTCCTTAGCCCCTTGTACTAAAATTTTTGGATCAAAACCACCTGCTTGTTTAAATAGTTCGGTAATATGATCAATCAGCACAATAGAATCATTTATTACAATACCAGAGAGACCAATCATTCCCATTCCTGCAAACATTGACATAGCAAGACCGTGAAAATAAAACGAAATGAAAATACCAACTGCACCGAAAGGGATAACGGCTAAAATTATAAATGGCTTACTGTACGAGTTTAAAATGAGCGTAAGAATAAAATAAATACCAACCACCGCCATTAAACCAGCTGTTTTGAGCCCTGCAAAAATTTCCTTTTCTTCAATGGGTCTGCCACTTAATACATATTTAATATTTGGAGTATCAATAAATTGCTTTTCAAAAATATTAATTGCTTCTATGGGAGTAATTATTTTAGCATCAATTCCACCAGTAATTGAGGTAGAGCGCGTACCATTGAAACGGCTGATTTCTGAAAATGATGGCTTCTCTTCATATTTAATCATAGTATTAAGCTTAATGAGTTGCCCTCGTCTATTGGCAATTGGAAGCTTTGAGATAAAGTCAAAATCTCCACGAGTCTGTTTTGTTAAGCGTAGTCTAAAATCATATGAGTCTGTGGCAGAGGTGAAATCAGTAACAAGTAGACCATCAAATGATATGCGCAAGGTACGAATTATATCTGCAGGAGTGAGTCCCGCCTGGGCCACCTTATTATAGTCTAGCTTGAGATTTATCTCATCCTTTCCTGCAATGTAGTCATTTTTAATATCAAATAGACCATCAACTGTATTAAGAAAATTTACAACTTTGTCTTCAGCAATTTTTCTATCCTGATCATTATTAGATAAGATAATTATTTCAAATGGCTCACCAAGTGGTGGGCCGATACGCATTAGTTCAAGTTTTAAGGCCTCTATTTTTTGGTTGAATTTTCCTTTCACATCTTTTTTAATTTGGGTGATTATTTGTGCTGCTGTTCTGTCACGTTGATCAAATGGAGTTAAGTAGATAACGAATGCGACAAGATTTTCTTCTGTTCCATAGTCAGTCAGTGAACTTATACTATGTGTTCCCATCCGAGTAGTGTAGCCATCAAGTTCATTAGGAGTAAGATTACCGATAGCTTTTTCAATTACTTGTACAGCATCTAAAACTTGATCAGGTTGAATTCCTTTTTGTAACGTTAGTTGGATAGTAAAACCCTCAGAACTTTCTTGAGGGAAAGAGTCTTTTTTTAATTTTGTCATTCCAACAAATAGACTACCAACTAAAATTACAGCAAAAGTTACAATAACGAGGTAACGCATTGTTAGTAAACGTGAAAGAACCTTCTCGTATAATTGCTCTACTTTTATTACTATCTTTTTTTTCTCTTTTTTAACATGACCTTTACTGCCGTGGGCAAGGTGGGCTGGAAGTAAAAGGTAACAGTCAATGAGAGAGACAAACAGGGCAATAATGATTACTACAGGCATTTGCCAAATGAATTTCCCCGGAAGACCACCAAGTGAAAGTAGAGGAGTAAAGGCAATAATAGTTGTTAATGAAGCTGCAAAAACAGGGCGCCATAGCCGTCCCACCGCACTACTTGCCGCTTCATTCGGACTCATCCCTCGCTCTAGATTACTATCAAAACGTTCACTAATTACCATAGCATCGTCTACAATCATGCCTAAAATAATAACGAATGCCCCCATTGATACAGAGTTAAGAGTCATGCCCATAGGAACGAAGAAAAACATACTGCCTAAAATAGAAAAGGGAATTCCAAATGCAGTCCAAAATGCAGTCTTACGTCCAAGAAAGAAAACAAGTAGCATTGAGACAAGTAGAAAACCGATAAGACCATTGTATTTTAAAAGGGTAAATTTACTTCGTGCCTTGTCTGAAATATCATTATTGAGTTTGTATTCAACGCCTGTAGGAAGTATAACTCCTTTTAAGAAAGTCTTAATATTGTCTGATACTTTTAACTGGTCCATTCCGCTACGAATAGCAATAAGGATTGTTGCTCCTTTTTTACCATTATTTCTAACAATTAATTTAACGTCTTTTGCCTGCATCTTTATAGTGGCAATATCTTTGAGATAGACACCGTGGCCATCTGGTGACATGCGTAAAATAGTATTTAAGACATCTTCAGCTTTTTCAAATTGGTTAAAAGAGACAACTTTTTTTTGAGCAGGCAACGATTCTAGAGTACCACCTGTGCCTACCTGGTTACGGGTTTGGATCGCTTGATAGACCGAGTTTAAATCAATCTCTTTGTCGAGTGCTTTTTGGGCGTCCACCTCAATATGAATTTCTTGATCAGGAATACCAACACTGCTGACAGTGGACACTCCTTTGATTTTACGTAGTCCACTTTGAATTTGTGGAAGTTCTTTAATTAGTAAATCGTAGCTTCCCGTAAAAGCAATTTCAATAATAGGACGGTCTTCAGTTGTAACTCCTGTGATAATCGGACGTCCATCTATATCAATCGGAAGGTCATCAATTTTATCAATATCAGTCTGAACATCAGATAGAAGGTCTCTAAATTGCACTTCGTTTAAATCATTATCGGCAGATATCGTTACACGTGAGACACTCTCAATAGAGCTAGATCTAAACTCTTTAATGCTGCCTATTTCAGCTAGTTTTTCTTCAATTTTTGCCGTTACATTTAGTTCCACATCTCTAGCGGATGCTCCTGGATATTTGGTTACTACAATAATTTGATTTAGTGAGACACCAGGAAAGGCTTCTTTAGGAACCTTATAAATAAAGAATCCTCCTAAAACTAAATTAATTAGAATAATGAAATTTACAAAAATTGGTCGTTCAATAAAAAAGAGTGCAATGTTTTTCACTTTGATTTCTCCATATTAATAGGTGTTAGTCCATTTAGGACCATCTCTACACGTAATTGTAATGCTTTATCTGAGCTTATTTTTTTTGTTACTGCTGCTAATCCAACCTTAAAAACGGTGCTTGCACCGGTTCTTTTTAGTAGCTCAGGAACTAGATTTGAAAGTCCTAGACCACCAACGATATGAGTGATTAGTAGTGGAATAGGTGCCTTGATTACTGTTTTATTTTGCTGGCACTGCTTAAGTGTCTTAGCTAAAATTAAGAAATGTTTTTTCATGCTAGTTCGAGCAAATTGTTGAACTACTGCTTGCTCGTCTAAAACATCATTTAAAAGGGATAGGATTAAGACTCTATTGTCGCGGGCGAAAGTGGCAATTGTCATTAATTGGTGTCTTAAGAGAATTATTGGGTCTGGTTGGGTTGAGTCATCTTCTAGTTGCAATGCAGAAATGAACTCATCGTAAATATTTTCTAAAAGCTGCTTTACAAAGATGTCCTTAGTTTTAAAGTAGTAGCTAAACATTCCGAGGTTCACATCTGCAGCAGTGGTGAGCTCTCTTATACTTAGTGAAGAGGCTCCTTTTTTTATTAGAAGTTTACGTCCAGCATCTAATAACTTAAGATCTGTATGTGAGGTTTTTCGGCTCATGTGTGTATACTACCTTATTCTTATACGGATGTATAAGAAAGAATTAACAAATATTTACTTATTTTGACAAAAAATGGCTAAATCCGTTAACGGAAGACTTTGTGTAATTAGAGGTGCTCTTGTAGTTTGATGCAGAACCAACATTAACCCAAAGGAGTTTATAATGAAATTAAAAAAACTAATGCTATTAACTACAGTACTCATCTCAGTTAGTACTTTTGCAACTGCAGTCTCTCAAATTGACCTTGCTAAAGTAAATGCATACATTGCATCACTTATTGATCTTGAAACTGAAGATTTTGTAGTTAAAGTTGAAAATGCTAACCGTCTAGAAAACGGCAAAATTTCTTCAATGGAAGTATCTGTAGCAGATGATCTTTTAGCACTGTCTGGAACTATTGACCTTGATGAAAAACATCTATTAATGGGACTATCGCTTAATGGTAATTCAAAAGAGCTCTTAGGAGATAGTGAATCTTTGAGAATGATGATAGTAGAGATGATCCATGAATACGTAGAAATGTTTAACGAACAAGATTTTTATAAAATTACTTTTAGCTATAGTGAAGTAGATAACCATATTAGCTCGTCAATTACGGTTGTTCCTTTATCACCTGATGCTATTTCAATTAATTCATTTAATTTAAAATTGGATGTTGATCTCATTAGTGGGATGACTATAGGCAGTGTCAATACTGACTTAAATACGCAGTCTGACCTTGTACTTAAAGGGCAACTCGCCTTAACCAATATATTTGAAGCACTAATTAATGAGCAAGAACCAGAAGAAGGTTTAGAGCTTTTATCTGAAGTTATAGGTGAGATTTTGGACAGCATGGAATTTGATTTATAATTAGTGAAGTTTTTCCAAACGATATGAGGCTTGCATTATGTAAGCCTTTTTTTTGTTAATTATGATAAGCATCAATCTTGGCTCTCTTCTCAAAAAGTTACTGGTTTTGTTTTTTAAATGATGAAGGAATAGACCTATGATGGATAATGTTTGGCAATAAAAAGATCCAAGAAGGCATTAATAAACTAAAATGCCTTTTTGGAAATTATTTTTTTTTAATTGGCACCTTTAGATTTGTAAATACTCCACATTCCATCTTTAAGAAAGTAATAGTTTTTATAGCCATGCTCTTCTAGATGGTATTGTAGCCACTGTACCTGCTTACCAGCTGCATCATATATACATAATGTTTTTCCTTTTATACTTTTTTGATATGACTTGTCTGCCAGGATCTTAACTAGACCAAAAAATGGAGCCGAGAGAGCTTTTTCTTTTAACCATGCTGGTGTATTCCGTTTTTGAATTAGATCTCGTCCGTCAAATATTACTCTATTTTCAGTTATGCATCTTTTTTTAAATTGCTTAACAGTGAGAAGATGAGATTGGAATTTTTTAGAGGAGATCAGCCTAGACTTATTAACAGGCGAGCTATTTAGTAATGTTGTCTTGCTTGGGAAAAGCTTACCCCATTCCATAATGCCTGCATCATAAGCATATATATTTTTTAAACCAAATGATTGTGCACGCTTGGCTGCTTTGTAACTTTTTCCACAAGTTTGACCATTACAATAAAAAACAATTTTCTGATCCATCTTTCCTTTTATCAGGCTAAAAAGATTTTCTACGAAGTGAAGTTTATCGTTAATGGATATATTTTGGGCATTATTAATGTGAATAACTCCAAACTCGAATGGGCTTCTGGCATCGATTATCAGAGTGTTATCAACATCTTTCATTAATTCAGAAGAGCTAATTGTCTTCACTGAAGGATACTCACTTCTTAAGGGAAAGGCTTTGGCACATATACTACTTGCCATCAGACAGGTAACAAAAAATAGGCTAATCTTCATTTTTACTCCATGTTTAGTATGAATAATTATTAGATTATAAATGTTTCTCAATAATATTCAATTAGGTAAATATGCACATTTGATAGACTGTGTGACTATAGTAATGTCCATGGTAGTACAAAATAGGTAAATATTGAGATAATTACCATGGATATTAAATTTAGCCATATTCCCACTTTAACCATTTCAGAAACTTTGATCTTACCACTACCAAAGATAATAGCATTGGGTGGTGTCGCAACCGGTAGCATGAATGCGCAAGATGCAGCGAGTGTTGCTGGTACCATGAGATATAGTGGATGTAGTTGAACTGCTTCAGCCAGAGAACCTAAAATTGGAAGAATCATCTGGGTGGTGGCAGTATTGGAAGTTAACTCCGTTAAAAAAGTAATTAGTGTCGTTATTGCTGTGATAAAAATAAATGATGGAGTACCTTTTAAACCACTAAGTGATTGACCAACCAAATCGGAGAGTCCACTTGATTTAAATCCCATCGCCAAAGCAAAACCACCACCAAAAAGTAATAAAGTTGACCATGGTACATGGTAGAAAATTTTCGTTGTTAAGATATTTTCTTGGCGCTTGGTACTGCGTGAGGGAATCATAAATAAAATTAGTGCCATTGCAATTGCCACAGTGCCGTCATCAATGAGTTTGGGATTTGGAAGTAGTGCGGACCAGCCGGGAATTGTCACTGTACCAATAGTTAGAGACTTTCTAAACATCCATAAAAATGCAGTTAAGGTGAATACAAAGGCAATAACTTTTTCTTCGTAACTCATAGGAGGTAGTAGCTTTTTTTCTTCAACGATGACGTGGTGATTTAGTCCTTGTAACTTATCAACTTTGAAAAAGACTTTGGTTAGTAGTAGTCCAAAAGTGGTAAGTAGAATCAGGGTTAAGGGTAGGGCGAAAACCATCCAATTTCCAAATGATATGGTTGGCAGTTGCGGAAACATTTGATGGTAAATTTGAGAAAAAACAAGGTTTGGAGGTGTCCCAACTAACGTCGCCATCCCACCAATAGAAGCAGCGTAAGCGACTCCCAGTAGCATTGCTAGTGAGAACATCTTAATATTTTCTGGATTTGAGTTACCTTCCTCTAGTTTTTTAATAATAGAAAGAACAATCGCTACCATCATAATCGTTGTTGCCGTATTTGATATCCACATTGATAAAAATGCAGTTGCTGCCATAAAACCCCAAATTAGATATGATGGCTTCTTACCAAAAATAGCAATAATATTTAGAGCAATTCGCTTGTGGAGATTCCATTTTTCCATTGATAGGGCAATCATAAACCCACCTAGAAAGAGAAAAATAAGATGGTTGGCATAGACGGAGGCGACTTGTTTTCCTGAACTAATACCAAGAAGTGGATAGGCAACTAGTGGAATAAGACTTGTTGCTGCAAGTGGTAGCGCTGCTGAAATCCAAAAAAATGCCATTAGCATAGCAGTCGTGGCCATTGCAATAATAGTGAAGTCTACTTGGGTAAAACTGCCTAAAATTAAAATAGTCGGATATAGTATTATTCCTATTAAGAGTGAGATGTTTTGTGCTTTACTGCGATGGTTCTCATCATGAGTTTCAATAATCTCTTCACCAGACATCTTGTATTCCTTTGCTTTGGTTATTATCAAATATTATAAGGACACTCTATTATGTGCAAGTGGGAATATTCGTTGATTAGGTGAACTAAAAAAGAGTACCAAAAAGGGTTAATACTATATATAATTATGGAAGTTAATTTGAAAAAGGAGTTTCATAATGACAAATCTACGTGATGTCTATTTAGTAGAAGGCAAACGCACCCCCCAAGTTAAGGCCGGTCTTGATCTAAAAGATGTTGATGCGCCATACCTCGGTATCTACCTACTTAGGCACCTATTGGATAACACCTCTATTCCTAATGATGCTGTTGATGAAGTAATTATTGGAAATACTGGTACTCCTGCAAAATATCCAAATATTGGAAGAGTCATTGCATTAGAGGCAGGGTTAGATAAAAAAACTAGTGGATATACTGTACATAGAAATTGTGCTTCTGGTATGGAGGCCATGTCTCAAGCTTATCTTAAAATTGCAGCAGGTCGTGGTGAAATAATGGTTGCCGGAGGTGTTGAGTCGATGTCTCAGATGCCACTAATTTATGGCCAAGATATGACAGATCTTTTTGCTGCTTTGATGAAAGCAAAGTCTTCTAAAGATAAGTTAGCTGCAATTGCAAAATTTAGACCTCAATTTTTAACACCAGTGATTGCAATAGTGCAGGGATTAACCGATCCTTTTTGCAAAATGAATATGGGCAATACTGCAGAGCTTTTAGCACGTGACTTTAATGTTAGCCGCGAGATGCAAGATGAGCTGGCAAATCAATCTCACCAACGCGCAATTGCCGCGATGAAAGAGGGGCGCTTTGCAGAAGAAATTGTACCGATTCTGGCAGGTAAAAATTTAGATAAACTGATTAAACATGATATCGGACCACGTGAAAATTCAACAATAGAAGGTCTTGCTAAAATGAAGCCTTATTTCGATCGTAAATCAGGTACTGTGACAATTGGTAACAGTTGTCCGATTACGGATGGTGGGTCTTGTTGGTTAATGGCCAGTGAAGAGGCCGTCAAAAAATATAATTTGAAGCCAATGGCACGTATGGTTGATTATCACTTTCATGGATTAGAGCCTGAGCGTATGGGGGCAGGGCCTGCAGGAGCGATGGATGGTCTGTTTCAAAGAACAGGACTTGGGCTTGAAGATATGGATTTAGTAGAGGTGAATGAAGCATTTGCAGCGCAAATTTGGACTGTGAAAAAAGCTTTTACCGATAAAAAAACAGCTGACTTTTTTGATCTTAGTCGCGTATGGGGAGAGTTAGATGACTCGAAACTAAATGTTAACGGTAGTGGAATTGCTTTAGGCCATCCGGTGGGGTCAACCGGATCAAGAATTGTTGTAACTTTAGCTCATGAGCTCAAACGAAGAAAAGCAAAATATGGAATTGCTTCTTTATGTGTTGGTGGTGGCCAAGGTGGAGCTGTTATTATTGAAAACTTAATGCGTTAGGAGAGTATGATGGATTATAAAAAAATCTCATTTGAAGTAAAAAATGATGTTGTATATATTGGATTTGGTTTTAATGATGATAAGTCTATGACTGTCTTGGATGAACAGACTCTCAGCGATTTTAAAGACGCATTAGAAAAAGTAGCGGCTCAGCAAAAAGATTATCAAGGGCTTATTCTTTTTAGTCATAAGTCAGGATGCTTCTTGGCAGGAGCAGATATTAACCTTATCTCTTCTATGACGTCAGAAGATGATGGTAGGAAGGGTGCTGCTGCTGGACAAGATATTTATAATATTTTAGAAGATCTTAAAATTCCAACAGTCGCATGTGTGCATGGAGTATGCTTAGGTGGAGGAACTGAAATGATTCTAGCCTGTAATACTGTCATTGCATCCAGTGATTCTAAGACAATTATGGGACTTCCTGAAGTAAAGCTGGGTTTAATTCCTGGGTTTGGTGGAACCTACCGTATGCCACGTAAAGTTGGTTTGCCAAATGCACTTGATCTTATTTTAAGTGGAAAAACTTTAAATGGTAAACGTGCTAAAAAATATGGACTAGTCGCAGAGGTATATGCAAAAGAGACTCTCATTACAATGGCAGTTAACCATTTGGGAAAAAGAGAAAAGGCAAAAAGCTTTAAAGAATCTTTTGGAGAGATGGCGCAGGATAACTTTGTTGCAAGAAAAATTATTTTTCAAAAAGCACGTGAGAGTGTTTTAAAATTAACTAAAGGGTTTTATCAAGCACCTTTAAAGATTTTAGATGTGATGGAAAAAGGGCAAAGTAAAAGTAGAAGTTCATATCTATCTACGGAAGCTGCGGCTTTTGGTGAATTGTGTGTATCAGAACAGAGCAAAAACTTACAACATATCTTTTTTATGATGGAAGAGGTTAAAAAGTATAAAGGTCCCAAAGGGAATAATCCTGTTATAGATATTAAACGTGGAGCTTGCTTAGGTGCCGGAACAATGGGAGGAGGAATTGCGTGGTTGATGGCAAATCATAGCATGCGTCCAATAATGAAAGACCTCAACTTTGATGCATTAGAGTTAGGGCTTAAACAGTCAGCAGAAAATTTTAAGGCCATGTTAAAAAGAAAAAAAATTGATAAGGATGATTTTAATAAAAAGCAGCGATCCATTACGGCTCAGCTTGATTACCGTGGGTTTGACCGTACTGATTTGGTTATTGAGGCTGTTGTTGAAAATATGGATATTAAAAAAAGTGTCTTTAAAGAGTTAGAAAAAGAGGTGGGGGCAGAATGTATTTTAACTTCTAATACCTCTTCTTTAAGTGTTGCGCAGATGGCCTCAGTGCTAGAAACTCCAGAGCGCTTTGCGGGACTACACTTTTTTAATCCTGTAAATAAAATGCCTCTCGTAGAAATTATTACTCACGACAATATTGATCCTAGTACTGTCGAAGCACTCTATAATTGGGTTTTAAAAGTTAAAAAGACTCCTGTTGTAGTAAAAGATGGACCAGGGTTTTTAGTAAATAGAATTCTTATGCCGTACCTAAATGAAGCAGCATTTTTACTTACTGAGGGTGTCAGTATTAAAGATATTGATGATGCCTGTCTTAATTTTGGTATGCCGATGGGTCCGTGTCGCTTAATGGACGAAGTGGGCATTGATGTGGCAGTAAAAGTTGCAAAGATTATGCATGAGGGCTTAGGTGCCAGAGCAAAATCAAATGATCTATCTGAAAAATTAGAGACTGCAGGGCTACTAGGTAAGAAAAATAGTAAAGGATTTTACCTCTATGATGAAAAGGGTAAGCACTCAGGAGTTAATCCTGAAATGGATAGTTTCTTACCTGCTAATAAAATAAAAATGGATGAAGTAGATATTCAGCTACGTGTCTTTTTACCAATGATTAATGAGTCTGCAATGATTTTGGATGAAGGGATTGTTAGTAAGGCTCTAGATGTTGATTTAGGACTAATTTTTGGCATTGGTTTCCCTCCATTTCGCGGTGGACTTCTAAAGTATGCAGACAGTGAAGGATTAGATAACATTGTTCATAAAATGAAAAAGTTTGCTGATGATGTAGATAGTGATCGATATCAACTAGCACCTTTATTATCTAAACTAGTGGATGAGAAACGTAAGTTTTATGAGCTATAGTGAATAAAACATTCTTTTTTTATCTTTTTAACTATGTGTTTAAATCTAGATCCAGACAGCATCTTTTGGTATTTGCATTTTTAGGCCTGCTCTTTTCATCCTTCTCTTTGCTGACAATCCAGTCTTTAATGGGGGGATTGCAAAGTGGAGTGGTTAGTAGATCTAAAAATGTTGAGGGTGTAGCAGTTCTATCATTAAGAACTTCGCTGAGTCGTAAAGAGTTATTTAAATTAGAGCTGTTGCTTGAAAGATATAGCGCTACTTTTTCTAAAGAGCTAGAGATAGAGTTATTGCTTAAAAAAGATGGCCGGGTTTTACCAGCGATTGTTCATGGAGTGGATGCTTCCTATATTCCTCCTTTTTTAGAGCAAAAAAAAATTAGTAACTTCATTGTTCCTTATGATTTTGCATATCGTTTAGATCTAGAGGAAGGGGAGAGTTTTTCACTTATCTCACCTGCGGAAACTATTCACTCTTTAGCCGGAATTCCACGTATGAGTAAGGGAGTTGTTGAAAAGTTTTTTACTACAGGTGTGCCAGAATTTGATCAGATTAACATTTGGACTAGACTCCATTTTTTACAAAATTTTTTACATATTAAACATATTAATAAAATGAGAATTTACACTTGTAGTAATTTGGAAGGATTATTAAAAAATATCTCTAGTCAATTTCCTAAGAGTGTTATGGTACAGAGATGGGAGGATATAAATCGTGACCTTGCATGGGCCTTGAAGCTTGAATCAAAAATGATGTTAGGCCTTTTTCTTTCAGTGATTTTTTTAGTTTCGATTTCAATTATTTCAGGACAGTTGCTTTTTTGGAACAAAATTAAACAGGATCTTGTTGGTATGTGGCTGCTGGGCGCTAGTTCAAGACAACTATTTCGTGCTGCTTTTAGCTCTTTTTTTCTGCTAAATCTTTTGGCGACGGTGATGGGTCTAATTCTCTCTTATGGGAGCTTGAAACTGTTTGCATTATATGGTGGTAATATTTTACCTGATATTTTTATTGATAGAAAAATCCCCGTCTTGATTGAGCCTTACTCTCTGTTGATTTCATTTGTCTTACCAACACTGATTGCAACATTTTTTTGCTGGTATACGCTTAAGATTCTTATGAAGGATACGGACTTTTTAGAGTTAATCCGTACCCCTTAAATTTATTTTAGCTTTAAGCCTTTGAGCTTTGCAAAAGGGTTATTTTTAAATTCTGCCTGCGAGCTTTGTGATTTATTATCTCGTCTTTTTCCATTTTCACGTGTTTTTGATGCAGCAGCTGCAGGATGGGTGACATCACTATCTGTTTTACAGGAGAGACTTACTCTTTTTCGCTCAATATCTACTTCAAGTACTTTTACTTTTGCTTCTTGACCTACCTTAAATATTTTGTGGGGATCATCAACAAAGTCATCTGCCATTTGAGAGATGTGCAATAGGCCATTCTCTTTTATTCCGATATCGACGAATGCACCAAATTGAGTAATATTTGTGATGATTCCGGGGTACCACTGTCCTGCGGTTAAGTCAGCAATACCAGATATGTCTTTTCTAAAATCTGTAGACTTGAATTCTGTTCTAGGATCTTGAGAAGGAGCCTTAAGCGCTTTAATGATATCATTAAAGGTAAATTCTCCGAGCTGCTCTTTTAAGGAATGATCTTTTTCAATTAAAGCTATATTACTGCTGAGCGCCTGTGGATTTGTATTATTATTTTTACACCAAGTAAGTAGAAGTTCATATTTTTCAGGATGGATAAACGTCGAATCAAAGGCATTGTCACCATTATAAATTCTTAAAAAACCTGCCGCTTGTTCAAAAACTTTAGGACTAAATCTACTGACCTCTAAGAGCTGAGCACGATTTTTAAATCCACCAATTTTGGTTCTGTGCTTAACAACATTTTCAGCAACTGTAGGGCCAATGCCTGAAACATAAGATAGAAGTGGTGATGAAGCAGTGTTTAGGTCAACTCCTACAAAGTTGACACAATTTTCAACAACTCCTTGCAAAGATTTTTTTAATTTAGCCTGATTTACATCGTGTTGATATTGACCGACTCCAATGGATTTAGGATCAAGTTTTACCAGCTCAGCTAGAGGATCTTGAAATCGTCGACCAATACTAATAGTACCTCGTACGGTAGGATCTTTGTCTGGAAACTCTTTTCTGGCCACTGCAGAAGCAGAATATATGCTGGCACCTGCTTCCGATACAAGTGTTGCTTTGACTAAATTATCTTGGATCTGCTTAATATTTTGGTTTAAAAACTGTAATGTTTCTCGGCCATACGTCCCATTGCCAATTGCAATATACTCAACATTAAATTTTTCAATAATCGTTTTTACAACTTTAGCAGAACCGATGGTATCATTTTGAGGAGGGTGAGGGTAGATGACCGTATCAACAATGAAATTTCCATTTTTGTCTACAACTGCTAACTTACAACCTGTTCTAACTCCCGGGTCAACGGCAAGAACGCTCTTTGCTCCAAGATACGGCATAAGTAGTAAATTTTTTAGATTGATCTTAAAGGTATCAATTGCTGATTCATCTGCTAGCTTTTTTAGTTCAGTCTTAATTTCTAAATCTAATGAAGTGTGCAGGTAGTTTGTATAAGATTTTTTAGCACATGAAATGAGAGTTTCGCGACACCCAAGTGTAAGTTGAGGAGGGAAGTGAGAGCGCTCAATTAAATTCAGTGCCTCCTCATTATTAAATATAATATCTGCCTTTAGTATTTTAAGAGTGACCCCGCGCCTAATCGCTAAAAATCGATGGCCTGCTTTTGGATTCATTAGGGATTTAACCTGCTCAGAGTATTCAAAATAATCTTTAAATTTTTGCCAATCAGTTACCTCTTCTGCTTTTTTCCGTTTTTCTGTTGTGATTATTGCATGTGCCCAGTAGCGAGTACGCAGCTCTTTTTTTAATTCAAGATCATGAGCAAATTTTTCAATTAAAATATCCTGTGCTCCTTTGAGTGCCGCTGCAAAATCGGCAATTTTCTCATTGTTAAATGTAGCAAGATTTTCTTGTTCCAGTTCACTAATCTTTTTTTCAGTTGTGATTAACAGCTCGGCTAAAGGTCCTAAGCCTAGCTCTTGGGCAATTTGTCCTTTTGTTTTTTTCTTTGATTTATAAGGAGCATATATATCTTCAAGCTCATTGATATCTTTTGCCTGCACAATACTTTTCTCGAGCGCTGGAGTGAGCATCTCCATTTTTTTTATAGTCTCAAGAATATAGCTACGACGTTTTTCACGCTCTATATAACCGTCGTATTGCTCTTGAATACTAGCTATTTGCACTTCATCCAATCCACCCGTTTTCTCTTTTCGGTAACGGGTAATAAAAGGAATAGTACACTCTTGTTCAATCATCATAGTTAGCACTTGCTGAACTTGGTTGAGAGTTAAACCAGTCTGTTCAACAGTATATCTGATAGCATCTATTTGCACTTGATCTCCTTGTATAAAGTCTAAGTAGCTCTTTAACGAGAAGAGATGTTAAACAAAGGATTTTTTTTTGGCAAGAGAAATACTACGTTGTAATAACAGTCAAAAGTGTTTTCATAACTTTTCCGTAATTACCCTTGTTAAATCTGCTATTCATCGCCAATATGACGAGGTCTAGCCGATTAAAATCAAAGTTATGAGCACTAATCTCTTTTATAAAGTAGTATGAGATGATTTGTACGGCGCTAAAAAGTGTAACTCTTGATGTATCTAGCTGGTTAGGAAATCCTGCCTTTAGGGGCAGTTCGTGGTGCTGTTCAATAATTTGAGCCACTTCTGAAGGAACTCCATAATGAACACTATTTCGTATTATCTCTGCAATGGTAGTAGGGTGGTTAAGAATATGCTCAGGTAATTTGGAGGGATCAGAGTCTTCATATTGGCGCAGTAGAACAATATCTTCTTTTGTAAGAGTAATATCTGCTAACAAGACGGCGACAGCAAGCTTCTTTTTGACCTCTGATGATGACCAGTCATATTGGTCCAAAATCATAGATGAGATATAGTTTACCATCATGCTGTTCATGAATTCGTCACTGCAGTTTGCTTTAAATGTCTTAAAAAAATTAAAGAGATTTGGGACATTAAGAATAAAACGCAAACTATCTTTAGCAGTTGCTTCTGCTGCCTCGATGGCCAAGGCATCCATTTTTAAATTTATAAATGTATCTTTTAAAATATCAAACGAACTGCTAAGTGTTTCGACCTTTTCTTTTTGTACAGTTCCTGGATCAAAGACCTTTTGACTAAAAGTTTGTTGATAGGTTTTCAAAAAGCTAACTAGATCTTGCTTGCTGGCATAAAATGTAGTTACCCCTTTAGCCTTATACTTTTCGAAAGTATTTAGCATCTCTTGACCTTCAGCTTGGCAAACTTTGACCATTTTTCCATTTGGAAGCTTTATATAACAGTCAAAACAAAAAATATCACCTGCTTTTAGTGCAATGTTTAGTGGTATCTCTTGAAGCTTTAGATTTGGAATTTCACTCATGTACATTTTCCTTATTTTATTAAATATAAAGTTCTAAATTAGTATAACGTGCTTTCTATTTTGGTAAAATTTTATTAACTTTAGTATACAAACAGATAGTTAGGGCCGTTAAAAGAGGCAGAAAAATGATTTTCAAAGGAAATTTATTGATTTTTTGTAAATCAGCAATAAAAAGTGGCACATGTTGGAGTATTTATGGTGGCCAGGGGGAGAGTCGAACTCCCGACCTCAGGGTTATGAATCCTGTGCTCTAACCAACTGAGCTACCTGGCCAAAAAGACTTTTGCGATATTAGTAGACAAAGTTTGCTACGTCAATATAAGAAAAGAGGTAATGAAACAAAATAGTAACACTTTTTATGGCCATGTTGAGTCTTTTATTGATTCTCACGCACTTTTGCCATCCGAAAAAAAAAATATTCTCTCTGTGTCTGGAGGGATGGATTCTATGTGTCTACTCTATTTTTTTATGGAGTTAAAACGTAAAGGTAGAGTGCAGACATTTAAAGTACTCTGTTTTGATCATGGGTTGCGTAGTTGTTCCGCTGAAGATAGTAAATTTGTTGTAGATTTCTGCCTTGCTAACCAAATTGAGTGTGAAGTTGTTGCTTTCAACTTAAAGCTGAGCTCGAACATTGAATTTATGGCACGTGAGAGACGTCAGAATATCTATCAAAAATACCAGCAACAAGGTTATTGGATCTACCTCGGGCACCATATTGATGATGCTTTTGAATGGCATCTTTTACAGCAATTTAAGTCATCGACAAAGTGCCTAGGTATTCCGTTGGTCAGAGGTAAGCTGGTCAGGCCATTTTTATGTGTTACTAAAGAGGTGATTAACCAATTTGCTAAAAATTTCAATATTCCATTTAGAGAGGATGGATCAAACAGTGATCTACGTTTTGAGAGAAATTATATTAGACATGAGGTGATACCCTCGATAAAAAAACGCTTTCCTGCTTATCTTAAGCACTTTGTATTTCAGATGAATCGTCAAGCTCTAGGTGAGAAGCGCTTTAGGCTACAAGCTGTTGAATCAACTGGAGAGTTAAAAAGAGTTATAGACCCACTAGGTGGATTAACTCTCTATATGCCAGCAGATATTCTATCATTACAAAACTACAAAGAGGATTTGTTTGCTGCAATTCATATTGTTTCTAACAAAAAAAGAGGTTCTTTGAGCTTAGAAGTTGATAAATTAATCACTGCGTATGCAAATGGAAAAAAAGGGCCAATGTCTTTCTCTGGAAATGTGGGCTGCATTCTAACTAAAGGATCACTCTATTTTTACCCTAAGGCGATGGATAATGAACTGGCCATGTCGAAAATGAAACGTTTAAGAAGTCTAGAACAGCTCTGGAAGCATCCATATATTACAATTGATAACAGGGCAGTAAATAAGCTCTGTCCATCTTTAAAGCGCGCTCCTGAGTGGTTGGCTCCTTTACAAAAGAGGCACCATCTAGTCGCAACATCAGAGTTGTATACTCAGGTATTTATAACTGGTCGTATCAAAGTAGAAAAACTTATTCATTGCAAGTTTTGCAATGTTCGATTAATTTAATAGTCTGTAATTATATTAATAAAATGTTAAATTTAGAATAAATTGAAAGGATATATATGAAGCAAAATCAAAAAACTTTTACACTCTGGCTAGTAGTAATTCTTTTTACTGCACTTGTTGTAAAAGTTATGCAAGAGGGAAATACCCAAGTAGCAAAAGTAAGCTACTCTGACTTTATTCATGCGGTAGAAAGTAAACGTATTGGTGAAGTTACATTTAAAGGTAGTGATAAAATTCTTGGAAAATTTAAGCCAGAATTTGAAAATGGTAAGGCATTCCAGTTGATAGGTAACACTGGGGAGAGTACCTTTAAACTACTCCGAGCAAATGGTATTACTCCTGACTACGCTGAACAAGACAAGGATAATCTTTTTACATCTCTGCTTATTAATTGGGGTCCGATGATCCTGTTGATTGGAATTTTTTACTTTTTTCTACGACAAATTCAAGCTGGTGGTGGTAAGGCGATGAGCTTTGGAAAGTCTAAGGCAAAGATGCTCAATGAATCAGATAAAAAAGTGACCTTTGATGATGTCGCAGGTGTTGAAGAGGCTAAGGAAGAGTTAGTTGAAGTCGTCGACTTTTTAAAAGATCCTAAAAAATATACTAAGCTTGGTGGGCAGATTCCTAAAGGGGTTATGCTGGTTGGACCTCCTGGAACAGGTAAAACTCTTTTGGCCAGAGCTGTGGCAGGTGAAGCAGGTGTACCATTTTTCTCAATTTCAGGATCTGATTTTGTTGAGATGTTTGTTGGTGTCGGTGCAAGTCGAGTACGGGATCTTTTTGAGCAAGGAAAAAAGCATGCTCCTTGTATTATTTTTATTGATGAAATAGATGCTGTTGGCCGTCACCGAGGCTCTGGTATGGGCGGTGGACATGATGAGCGTGAGCAAACCTTAAACCAACTTCTAGTTGAGATGGATGGTTTTGAAAGTAATAACGGTGTTATTTTAATTGCAGCAACTAACAGAATTGATGTATTAGATCCTGCTCTTTTACGCCCAGGTCGTTTTGATAGGCGTGTTACAGTAGGACTTCCAGATGTTCGAGGTCGACTTGGCATTTTAAAAGTTCATACCAAAAAGACTCCGTTAAAAGAGGGACTAGAATTGGATACTATTGCTCAAGGTACTCCTGGATTTACTGGGGCAGACCTTGCCAATTTAGTAAATGAAGCTGCTATTCAGGCTGCTAGATTAGGGCAAGAGAATTTGACCATTGATGACTTTGAACATGCTAAAGATAAAGTACTTATGGGACCTGAGCGTAGATCAATGGTGATTTCTGATAAAGAGAAGCGAAATACAGCTTTTCATGAGGCGGGACACACTATTGTTGGTCTAAGCCTTCCTATGATGGATCCTATTCATAAAGTTAGTATCATTCCACGTGGACATGCCTTAGGAGTTACGCAGACACTACCTAATGAGGAGATGTTAAGCATGTCTAGGCAACGTGCTATGAACTATATTTCATTTATTATGGGAGGACGATGTGCTGAAGAGATCGTCTTTGGAGATTATACGAACGGTGCAGGTAATGATATTGAACGTGCAACTTCACTTGCTCATAGTATGATTTGTAAATGGGGAATGAGTGAGAAACTAGGACCGATTAATTTTCATAAATCAGGTATTAGCCCTTTTGCCGATAATCGTGAGAGTCAGGATTACTCTGAAGAGACAGCGCGAGCAATTGATGCAGAAATTCATGAATTTATTAATACTAACTACCTACGGGCCAAAAAAATTCTTGAAGAAAAACGTGATATTTTAGATCGATTAACTGAGAAGCTTATTATTTGGGAAACTCTTAATATGAAGCAGATTGGATTGATAATGGAAGGGGTAGACATTGGTATTCCTTTAGTTGAAGAGCCAAAAAAAGAAGAGCCTAAAGCGGCAGAAGAAACTGTAGAAGCGGCTGAAGAAAAAGTTGAAGATGTTGCGGAAGAAAAAACTGAAGATGAGTCTTTTTCTCAAACTTTAGAAACTACTGAAACTGAGTTAGACGAAAAGTCCAAGGACGAAGCATAGTTACTTCTGGAGTAGATAATGCTTAAAATAGATTCTGTATTTGTTGAAACGACAATGTTAGAAGCAGTTTCTAAATTTTTGGTAGATGTCTTTGAAATGGAGATCAGCTCTAGTTCTATAGAACAAATAGAATTAGTACTTGATAACTACCGACTAACTCTAGTACAAAAAGTATCTATCGCCTGTCTGCCAGTAATATTTTTTAAAAGTGATTCATTAGAAGAGATCCACTCACTGATGCAGCGGGTGGAATTTTTCTATTTTTCGAATGACCTCGGAACACCAGAGGCAATGGTAAGAGATGAGCTATCTGACAACCAACAAGTAAGTATCTTTGCTCCTGACGGACGTCCGTGGGATATCTTCTATTTAAATAGTTAATTTTAATTACAAGTCTGACCAAAAAGTGTTCCTGTCGCTGCAGCTCCGGTTCCGTCATTAACAGTATCTTGGTCATTACATGTGACTGCTAAAGAAATATTTATTCCAGAAAAAATATCAAAATGAGTAGCAACTAATGTAATATCCCAGCTTGTTGTATCAAGTGTCATTAGTTCTGAGGTACCTCTAAACATATAGTCCATATTTATTACACTAACAGTATTAAAATGTGAGAGATCCATTGATGTAAGGCCTGAAGCACCATCAAACATATAACTCATGTCTGTCACAGCAGCAGTATCAAAATTTGAGATATCAAGCGAGACGAGGCTTGGTGTTCCATCAAACATACCGAGCATATCTATGACAGCAGAGGTATTAAAGTTTGATAGATGAAGTGAAGTAAGTGCTGATGCATTGATAAACATCTCACTCATATCAGTAACAGCAGAAGTGTCAAAACTTGAAAGATTTAAAGACTGAAGATTCGTGGTATACGCAAACATTTTACGCATGTCTGTTACCGCTGCCGTATTAAAACTTGAAAGATCTAAAGAGATTAATGCACTAGCCTTGTCAAACATCTTATGCATTGTTGTCACCCCAGCGGTATTAAACGTAGATAGGTCCAATGACGTTAGTGATATTATACCAAAAAACATGTACTCCATATTTGTCACCGCAGAGGTATCAAAGCTTGCTAGGTCAAGGGAAGTAAGTGCTGATGCATCATGAAACATAAAAGACATATCTGTAACAGTGGAAGTCTCACCACCTGAAAACGATTTAATATTTAAGCATCCATCAAATGCACCGTTCAGATTGGTCCATCCCATATCTCCAAAATCAGAAACAGCGATAATTTTATCTTTGTCACCGAGGATATTAAAATACCAAGCCTGCGCAACTCCATTCATTGTAACTGTATAGTCACCAGCAGTTACATATGTATGAGTAGTTTCTACCTGATCCCAAGTTGTAATGGTATCAGAGTTTCCATCTCCCCAATCAATTGTAAAATTATAAGTAAAACCACTTCGAAGCGGTAGTGTGATTGTTTCATTTGGTCCGGTTGTTCTCCATGTTGATATAAATGCACCATCAGTAATATCAAAAGAAGCATAAGCAGTATTTGAAACATCACTATTCGCTGTGACTGTATAATCAAAACTGGCAGCGCCAACATAGTCTAACATGCCCGTGATTCCAACAGTACAAACTCCAGATGCATTACAAGAACAAGCAGTCGTTTCCGTAACATTTGTTAAGCCTGAAACACTACAGCTGGTTGCTATATCACTATTGGCATCTGAGTAATTTAAGATTACAGTTCGTTCTTTATTTTTATAAAAACCTAAAGGATGAGTAGAATGTGCAACAGGGGCAGCTGGAGGTGCAATAATACATTTTTCTAAAAATAGATATCCATCCCCATCTACTCCTGTTCCGTCTGGTATTGCATCTTGATCATTACAAATGATATTGAGCCCGAGGTTAACACTTGTGAAAATATCTATTTTGTCAGTTACTGCTGTAATATTCCAAGAATTAGTATTTAGCAAAGTTAGATTTGTGGTATTAGAAAACATTTGATCCATATTTGTCACAGTAGCAGTATTAAAGTTTGAAAGGTCTAGTGATGTAAGTCCTTCCGCTTGGTAAAACATCCTGTACATACTCGTCACAGAAGTAGTATTGAAGTTTGAAATATCTAATGATGTCAGAGCCGTAGTATCATAAAACATATCGTCCATACGGTCCACTTCAGCAGTATTAAAACTTGAAAGATCTAATGACGTAAGTGCTG